>NZ_JBGOFY010000003.1:0-412909 GCF_041520885.1 Xanthomonas sp. NCPPB 2922
GTGCTGGGGCTTGTCTGGCTATTGCTGCAGATGTGTGGCGGCGGTCTGGCGGCCGGCAAAGCACCTTCGTCAGGTTCCTGGGCAACGTGGTCGAGCAGGGCGATGGCCGTGTGTAGGAGCGCGCTTGCGCGCGACGGGCGTTATCGGGAACGGAAAGGCGTCGCGTGCGATGTGCGTCACCGGGAAAGCGTCTCGCGCGCAAGCGCGCTCCTACGAGGGCGGGCATGTCGACGCGGCCACTTGCGGGCGTAACGCGGCACCCAGCGTTATGCGCCAGCCACACGTGACCACCGCAGCCGGCGCTCCACGCGAGGCGCACCGGGCCGGGGCCCGACCTCACCATGACCAGCGCCAAACCTAAGCCGGCTAGCGCAAACCTCCAGCCGGCCGGCGCAAACCTCAGCCGGCCAGAATCTCCAGTACCGCGGCTTCGTCCACGTCGGGGACGACTTCGGCCTTGCCGATCCCGCGCCACAGCACCAGGCGCAGGCGGCCTGCAATGTTTTTCTTGTCCAGCCGCATGCGGCCGAGCAGGGATTCCGGTGCCAGGCCGGCCGGGATCTGGGTGGGCAGGCCGAACTCATCCAGCAAGGTGCGCAGTGCCTCGGTGTCCTGGGCGTCAGCCATGCCCAGTGCGGCCGAGAGCCGCGCTGCCAGCACCATGCCCACTGCCACCGCTTCGCCATGGTTGAGGTTGTCGTTACCCGGCGCGCCGTAGCCCTGTTCGGTCTCGATGGCGTGGCCGAAGGTGTGGCCCAGGTTGAGCAGGGCGCGCTCGCCTTTTTCCAGCGGGTCGCGCGCCACGATGTCGGCCTTGTGCTCGCAGCTGCGTGCAATCGCCTGCGCCAGCGCGGCCGGGTCGCCGTCCAGCAGCGCGCGGCGTTCGGCATGCAGCCACTGGAAGAACAGCGGGTCGCCGATGGCGCCGTACTTGATTACCTCCGCCAGACCGGCGCGCAACTCGCGCGTGGGCAGGGTGCGCAAGGTGTCGGTATCGGCAATCACCGCGCGTGGCGGGTGGAATGCCCCCACCAGGTTCTTGCCCTGCGGGATGTCCACCGCGGTCTTGCCACCGACCGAGGAATCCACCATCGCCAGCAGGCTGGTGGGCAGTTGCACGCAATCCACCCCGCGCATCCAGCAGGCGGCAGCAAAGCCGGCCAGATCGCCGACCACGCCGCCGCCGAGCGCGAACACGCAGGCATCGCGGGTGGCGCCCAGTTCGGCCAGTGCGGTGATCGCCAGGGAAAAGTTGTCCAGGGTCTTGGAGGCTTCGCCGGCGGCGATGACCAGTTCGCCAAGCTGCAGGTCCGGGTGCGCCTGCAACAGTGCAGCGCGCACGCCGGCGGCATAGTGCGGCGCCACCTGGGTATCGCTGAGCAGCAGCACGTGGCGGCCGCGCACGTGGCGGGCCAGGCGCGCGCCGTCGGCCAGCAGGCCCGGCGCAATGGAGATGGTGTACGGCTGCGCGCCGTCGACTTCGACGCTGCGCAAGGAGGGGGAAAGAGTCATGCAGGGGTACTCGACATGCGCCATTGCGCGGCCAGGCGCAGCACCAACTGCGCGGTGGCCTCGGCGGGGGAAAGGTGATCGGTTTCCAGGGTGAGGTCGGCCACTTCCTGGTACAGCGGGGTGCGCAGCGCGGCCATGCCGTGCAGCACCTGTTCGCGGTCCGGGCGCTGCAGCAGCGGGCGATTGCGGTCGCGCGCCAGCCGGGTGAGCTGGGCCGGCACGCTCACATGGAGGTACACCACGAAGCCGCGCTCGCGGATGCGCTGGCGATTGCCCGCATCCAGGATCGCGCCGCCGCCGGTGGAGACCAGTTTGTTGCTCTGCGCGAGCAGGCCGTGCAGGGCCTCGGCTTCGTGCTGGCGAAAGCGCGCTTCGCCGTGCTGTTCGAAGATCGCGGGGATGCTGCTGCCGACCTGCTCGACGATGGCCTGGTCCACATCCACGAAATCCAGCCCGAAGCGCTCGGCCAGGCGGCGGCCGATGCAGCTTTTACCGGCGCCCATCGGGCCGATCATCACGAGATTGGGAGCGGGGTTCATGCGCCCAGATCGTAACATTGGCATTGCGGCCCTGGGCCGCGTGCGGCATGCGTGATCCTCCCGGCGGCGTGGGCTGTCGCTGCAGATCCTGCGCCGCCGCTTGGCCGCAGCAGCCACTGCGACACCAGGGCCATAGGCGCAGCGGCGGCGATGCGCCCACAATAGGCGTCTGTTTCGCTTCCCTTGTCCTGCCATGACCGATCTGTACGCAGAAGCCCTCGCCACCTTCGCCACGCTGTACGCCGAGGCGCAGAACAGTGCCGAGATCGAGGCCAGCGCCATGACCGTGGCCACCGCCAACCTGGACGGCCGGCCGAGCGCGCGCACGGTGTTGCTGAAGGCGTTCGACGCACGCGGGTTCGTGTTCTACACGCATCTGGACAGCGCCAAGGGCCGCGACCTGCAGACCCACCCGCAGGCGGCGCTGCTGTTCCTTTGGCGCAGCCTGCGCGAGGCCGGCATCCAGGTGCGGATCGAAGGCGGCGTGCAACTGGTGAGTGCCGATGAATCGGACGCCTATTTTGCCTCGCGGCCGCGCATGAGCCAGATCGGTGCCTGGGCGTCGCTGCAGTCGCAGACGCTGGGCTCGCGCGAGGAGTTCGATGCGGCCATTGCCAAGGTCGAAGCCACCTTCGACGGCCGCGACGTGCCGCGCCCGGATGGCTGGGGCGGATTCCGCGTGGTGCCGCAGGCGTTCGAGTTCTGGTACGGCGCCAAATTCCGCCTGCACGAGCGCTGGCGTTACGAGGCGGACGCGGCCAGCCACTGGAGCAAGCGGATGCTGTATCCGTAAGGCCACGGCCCTGCCGGGCCGCAGCGCCGGCGGTGCTTGATGGCAGCGACGTGGCCCTGAATGCCCCCTGCCTGGCGGCCGTTCTGCTGTTCACCAAGTCTCTGTAGTATGTCCGCCCATCGCTTGACCGTTGCGGCCTCACCGCCGCCGCACTCCGCCGCCGAATGACCAAAGGACAGGACATCCCATGACGCAGTACACCACTGTTGAACTGCACGGCCTGCTGGCCGAGCGCTACCGCGACCAGCCGATCGAGGTCGAACTGATCGACGGGCTGGAGCCGGCCATCAACCTCACCCTGGCCGATCACGGCGACATGCAGATCCAGGTGGCCGCGTCCGGTTCGCAGGTGTTTGTGTCCACGCTGCTGGCCAACGCCGACCAGGTCAGCGACCGTGCCGCGTTCAACGACGCGTGCCTGCGGCTCAACCCGCTCAATCCGCTCTCCAATCTAGGTCTGGTGCAGGTCGACGGCAAGGACGCGTACGTGGTGTTCGGCGAATTGTCGGCCTCCTCGACGCTCGACCAGATCGACGAGGAAATCCAGACCCTGGCGGCCAATACGCTGGATGCCGCCGAATCCCTCAAGCCGTTCTTTTCCTAAAGGCGTGTTGTCATGAGTATCTTTTCCAAGCTGATCACGCTGCTGCGTGGCACCGCACACGAAACCGGCCAGAAGGCCGTGGACGCCAACGCCCTGCGCATCCTGGACCAGGAAATGCGCGATGCCGGCGCCCAGCTCACGCGTTCGCGCGAAGAGCTCACCAAGCTGATGGCGCAGAGCAAGCTGGCACAGCAGAAGATCGACGCGCGCGCCGGCAAGATGGCCGAGTACACGCGCTATATCGAAGGCGCGCTGGCCAAGAACGATGAAGCGCTGGCGCACGATGTGGCGGTGAAACTGGCGGCGCTGGAAAGCGAGGACGCCGGCGACAAGGCCTCCAAGACCGCGCTGGATCAGTCGGTGGTGACGCTCAAGGCCACCATCCAGAAAACCGAAAACCAGCTGCGCGGCATGCGCCAGCAGATCGACACCGTCAAGGCCACCGATGCGGTGCAGAAAGCGCAGGCCGCGATTGCCGCGCGGCATTCCGGTGCGAGCAGCAAGATGGGATCGGCACTGGAATCGCTGGAGCGCATCAAGGCGCGCCAGGCCGAAACCTCCGCACGCATCGAATCGGCCGAGGAGCTCGAATCGTCCACCGGCGATGGCGATCTGAACCGGCGTCTGGCCGCGGCCGGCCTGATGGAAGGCGAATCCAACGCCGCTGCGGTGCTGGCGCGCTTCAAGAAGCCGGCCGCTCAGCTCGGGCACGACACCGCCAGCGGCACCGCGCCGCTGATCGGCCAGGTCCGCGACGTGCAGCAGGTTCCGCGCAGCGACAGCTGACCGCACCCCCCGGCACAGGACGCGCCATGATCATCGTCGGACGGCTGTACCGGGTCTTGCGGCGCCACGTGCGCCGCGTGAGCTGGGGCATGGTGGCGCTGGCCCTGCTGGCGCACATGGGGTTGAGCTGGGTGCTGTTCGTGCTGGCCGGTGAGCACAAGCTCGTCGGCCTGGACGCGTTTCCGTATTACTACATGACCACTGCCACCACCATCGGCTACGGCGATCTGTCGCCGGGCTCGGTGGCCGGGCGCTATATCGCTGCGTTCGTGCTGATGCCGGGCGCGGTGGCGCTGTTCGCCACGGTGCTGGCCAAGACCAGCGCGGTGCTCATCACCTTCTGGAGGCGCCACCACATGGGCAAGATGGCCTACGCGCAGTTGAGCGGGCACACCATCCTGATCGGCTGGCAAGGCGCGGCCTCGGCACGCTTGCTGGAGTTGTTGTTGTCCGACACCGCCACCGACGACGAAGGCGTGGTGCTGGTGGCCGAGGGCGTGGCCGAAAACCCGATGCCCGACCACATGCGTTTCGTGGCTGCCGAGTCGTACACCCACACCGATGTCTACCTGCGTGCGGGCATCGCCGGTGCAGCGCGGGTAATCGTCAATCCGCCGTCCGACGACCAGACCCTGGCCGCAGTCTTCGCACTGATGGCGCATGCGCCGCGCGCGCACATCGTGGCGCATTTCGATTCGGCCAGCGCCGCACGGCTGGTGGCCTGCCATTACCCGGCGATCGAATGCACGCGCCCGATGACTGCCGAGATCCTGGCCCGCGCCGCGCAGGATCCGGGCAGTGCGGCGATCACCGCCGAGCTGTTGTCGGTGGACGATGGCCCCACGCAGTTCAGCCTGGCCGTGCCGGCACCGCTGGAGGCGCTGGACTACAGCCTGCTGGCGGCTGACTTCAGCCAGCGCGGTGCCTTGTTGCTGGGCCTGCGCGCGCCCGATGGCGCGTTGCGGTTGAACCCGCCCGCACAGACCGCTGTCCCGGCCGGTGCCATGCTGTATTACCTGGCCGAGCAGCGCGTGCCTGCGCAGTCCATCGCGTGGCAGACCCTGCGCGCTGCGGCCGTTTCCGCTTCCCCATCGCCACGAGGTGCATGACGATGAGTTTTTTCAGCAAGTTGTTCGGCCAATCCCAGCCAACACCGCTGCCGACCACCGGCACCGGCGCGATCGGCCATGCGCTGCCGTTGGGGCTGCGCGTGGGTGGCCAGCTCGAGATCGACACCACGCTGTACCGCATGGCGCCCGAGGCGATGACCGCCGAATTGCCCGGTGGGCATCAGGGCATCCCGTGCTATGGCCACGTCAATCTGGGCGATGGCTATGCGCTGCACCGGTTCTATCTGGACGATGACGCGTTTCTGCAGATCACCACCGTGGGCGGCGATCTGGAGGCGATGAAGGCCTTCGTGTATTGCGAGACGGTGAATCCGCCGAGCAAGCAGGCCTTCCAGGAGTTCGTGATGCAGCATCCGCATCTGGGTGCGGCGCAGATCGAGTACGCCGGCAAGCGCTGGGACCGTGCCACCCAATCCACCGACGATGCCGCGCGCATTCCGCCGATTGCCTACGACGAGGTGCTGTACCGCTATCAGCCGCCGCGCCGCGATGGCGACCTGACCCACTACGCGATGCTCTACAGCCGGCCGGTGCCGGAGCTGCAGCGCGAGGAATTCCTGCTGGTCACCGGCGAGGATTCCGGGCCCAACGAATTCTGCGTGACCTACGCGGTCGGCATCGACGTCACTGTCGCCGATCTGGACATCACCTGAGCGCTTACCCGTCTTCCACCACCCTGGTCCTGTCATGAACCCGATCAATCTGCAGAGTTTCCTCGCGTTTCTTTCCTACTTCGGCACCGGCCTGGGCGTGTTGATCGTCGCGGTGGTGCTGGTGACCCTGGTCACCCCGCACAAGGATTTCACCCTGCTGCGCCAGGGCAACGTGGCGGCCGCCACCGCGCTGGCCGGCAACCTGATCGGCGTGGCGCTGCCGCTGCATTCGGCCATCACCCATTCGGTGAGCCTGGTGGACGCCTTGATTTGGGGCGTGGTGGCCTGCGGTATCCAGGTGGTGGCGTATCTGCTGGCCAACCTGGTGGCCGGGCGCATCTCGCGGCAAATCACCGACAACGTCGCCGCCGCCGGTATTTTTTCGGCCGGCGTGTCGATCGCGGTTGGCCTGATCAACGCCGCGGCGATCACGCCGTAACGGAGCGCAGGCATGAAGCGATCACGCAATCTCAAGCTCACCCTGATGGCCGCGCTGCCGGCCGCCTTCGTCACCGGTTGCGGCTCGGAGCCGGAAACCGGCGTGGTGTTGCAGTCGGCCTCGGACTGCTACCAGATCAAGCAGGAACAGGGCGACATCCAGCAGTGTCTGAAGGCCTATGACGAGGCCGTGGCCAAGCACCAGCAGGCCGCGCCGCGCTTCCCTTCGCGCTACGAGTGCGATGCGCAATTTGGCAGCTGCACAGAAGTGCCTGGCCAGACCCAGGGGCAGCAGAGCTGGATCCCGCCGATGGGCGGCTTCCTGCTCGGCTACGCGCTGGGCAACATGAGCGGCGGCGGGTATCGCTATGGCGGCGCGATGCCGCTATACCGCGATTACCGCAGCGGCGGCTACTACAAGCCCAACGGCGATCTGGCCAGCAACCGCATCGGCACCGTGCGCGGCCGCGCCGGCAGCGTGGACATGCCAACCCGCGCCATTACCGTGTCGCGCTCGGGTTTTGGCTCCAGCGCCGCGGCGCGCAGCTCGTTCGGCAGTGGCGGGCGCAGCTCCGGGTTTGGCGGCTGACATGCAACGCATTGCCATCGCCGAGCGCCCGGATTGGCGCACCCAGGCCGAATCGCTCGGCTTCCAGTTCCACACCATCGACGGCGAACCGTACTGGGACGAAAGCGCGTACTACGCGTTTTCGTTGCGGCAGATCGAAGACGACATCGAGACGCCGACGCAGGAACTGCACGACATGGCGATGCAGTTGGTCGACGAGGTGGTCGGCTCCGAAGCGTTGATGACGCAGCTGGCACTGCCGCCGTTCTACTGGGACTGGATCGCTACCTCCTGGAAGAACCGCGACCCGCATCTGTACGGCCGCATGGATCTGGCCTATGCCGGCAACGGCCCGGCCAAGTTGTACGAGCTCAATTACGACACACCGACCTCGTTGTACGAGGCGGCGTATTTCCAGTGGCTGTGGCTGGAACAGAAGATTGCCAGCGGCGCGCTGCCCAAGGGCACCGACCAGTACAACCTGATCCAGGATTTGCTGTGCGAAACCCTGGGTGCGCTGGCGGTGGATGGAGCGATTGGCCCGCAGATGCATTTCTCTGCAGTGCGTGATTCGTTGGAAGATCGCGCCACCGTGCGCTACCTGCGCGATTGCGCGCACCAGGTGGGCATCAGTACCGAGGAAGTGGCGATCGAAGACATCGGCCTCAGCGCCGATGGCTGGTTCACCGATGAGCAGGACCGGGTGATCCACACGCTGTTCAAACTGTACCCGCTGGAATTCATGATGGAAGAGCGCTTCGGCCCGGCGTTGATCGCCAACCGGGTGCGTCTGATCGAACCGGCATGGAAGGCAGTGCTGAGCAACAAGGGCATCCTGCCGCTGCTGTGGGAGCGCCATCAGGGCCACCCCAACCTGCTCGCCGCGCGCTTTGCACAGGCCGGCGAGGCGCCTACTGCCGGGTGGGTGCGCAAGCCGCTGCTGTCGCGCGAGGGCGCCAACATCGCGCTGGTTACCGCGCAGGGCGAGATGGCACACACCGATGGGCCGTACCTGGATGGCCCGGCCATCCTGCAGGCGCATCATCCGCTGCCGGTGTTCGACGGCCGGCATGCGCTGGTCGGCAGCTGGGTGGTGGCTGATCGCCCGGCCGGCCTGGGCATGCGCGACGACGACGGCCCGATCACCCGCGATACCTCGCGGTTTGTGCCGCACGTGATCGTGGATTAAGAGCAGCTATCAAAACTACTGCGCAGCCGTCAGGCGGGCGCGGCCGGTGCTGGGAATCCTCATGTACCCACGTACATTCCGGTTCCTCCGCGCCGTCCGCACCCACCTGACGACTGCTCGCTACGTTTTGTTAGCCGCTCTAAGACGCTGCTGTGCGTGCACCGCCACTGCGAGGTGGCGGTGTGCGCTGCATGCGCGGGTCCGGTTTCGAGCAGCTACATCAGTGGCATGCGCACGGACGCGCGGCGGCGGCCGGCTCTCTGCTGAGGTGCTGCGCGCCAATCGCTTGGGCTCGATCTCGGCGTGCACTCCACGCGTTTGGAACCGGCAGTAGATGGTTGCTTACGCCATGCGTATCCATCGCAGCGTGCGGCCCTGCATGCAGCACATCGCGTCAAGCCGCCTTGCACACACCGGCAACGTCACGCAAGCCGTGCCGCCCGCACTGCGTTGATCGGGTTTTCCACATCCCCTGTGGATGAAAACTGCACAAGGCTGTGGACAAGTGGGCACAGGCCCCGGCCCGTCACGCTGTCAAGATGGGTGGCGAAAAAATGACCACTCGGTTGCAGGTGTGTGTTCGCAGCTGTGATCGGCGCGAACCCGGCAGACTCGGCAAAGTGATCGTGCAGCTGTGGACTGGTTCGGTCGGGTGCTTATCTGACACACGCGCTGCGCCGTCCACGAATCCTGACGTGCCAACCACGCCGTCCAATTGCACCGGGCCAGCAGCCAGCCCACGCGCGCGCAGCACGCTGCGGAGTGGCTCTTGGGCCACGCGCTCGCAGCAACGCGACGCAGTGACGTTCGCCACCGCTACCCTCACACCCGGTGCGCCACCCAGAAGCTGCTCAGCGCCAGCACCCACGCCAGCGCAAAGACGCTGGCATAGGCCAGCGGCGTGGCCGAGCCCAATAGCGCGGCAAACAGCGCGCCGGCCACCGCAAGAACGCCCGCCACGGCAATCGCCTCGCTGAGCTGCAAGGCCGAGCTGTTGGCACCTTGCTTGGCGGGCGGTGACAGCGACAAGGTCAGCACCGACAGGCTCGGATACAACAGGCCCATGCCCAGCCCGGTCACGGCCCAGCCGGCGATGGCGGCCGGCACCGGCACGGCTGGCCAGATCGCGCCCGCACTGATCACGATGCCCGCCGACATCAGCACTGCGCCGGTCTTGAGCAGCCGTGGCCGCGACCAGCCAGCGGTGCTGTGGCCCTGGTACCACGAACCGCTGAACCAGCCCAAGGCGCCCACGCTCAGCGCGATGCCGGCCAGCAGCGGCGACAGGCCACGCTCGCGCGACAACAGCAGCGGCAGAAACGCTTCGAAGCCGAAGAACGCTGCCGCCGCGATCCCGCGCAACGCGATCACGCTGGGCAGGCCGCGTGCCAGCCGCAAGGTGCCGGCCGGCAGCAGATGCCAGGCGCACACGCCGGTGACCGCCAACGCCGGCGCCATCGCCAGCACGGCGGACAGGCCGTGCAATTGGCCACCGACATACACGCCCAGCACACCCAGTGCCGCGCCAATCGCCCAGCCCAGCGCGTCGTTGCCGGGCAGCGCGGCCTGCGTGCTCCAGTCGCGTCCACGCAGCGCCGGCAGCAGCATCAGGCCGGCCGGGATCGCCAGCAGCGGCACCGACAGGAATACCCAGCGCCAGCCGGCGTGCTGCACGATCAGGCCACTGATGCCGGGCCCGATCAACGACGGCACCACCCAGCCCGCAGAGAACGCGGCAAACACACGCGGGCGCAGGGCCTCCGGATACAGGCGGCCCACGATGACGTACAGCGCTACCGAATAAGCGCCTGCACCCAGGCCCTGCAGCAGCCGCCCAGCGATCAGCAGCGGCATGTTCGGTGCCAGCCCGGCGATAACCAGCCCCAGGACGAAGCACAGCAACCCGGCGCCCAATGCGCCCGCCGGCCCGCGCCGGTCGCTCCAGCGCCCGGCCGCGGTCATGCCCACCACGCTGGTCGCCAAGGTGCCGCCGAAGGCCAGTGCGTACAGCGGCAGACCATTCAATTCGCGCGCCACCGTGGGCATGGCCGCGGCCACTGCCAGCGATTCAAACGCGTTGAGCGCCACCAACGCCACCATGCCCAGCGTGGTGGCGCGGTACGGCGCGGCGAGAATGGAGGTGGCGCGCGCCTCGGTGGGCGATGCAGTGGGCAGAGTGGTGTGGGTCGTCATTGAACATCCAAGAAAGCAAAGCGTGAAACGGCAGCGCGGGCAGGGCTTGCATCCCGCCATGGCCGCGCAGCATCCTGCCTCAACCAAGGTTGAGGTCAAGGCAATGCAGCGTGAGTTGTCCGTGGGGGATGTGGCCAAGCGCAGTGGCGTGGCGGTGTCGGCGTTGCATTTCTACGAGCGCAAGGGGTTGATCCGTAGCCTGCGCACTGCCGGCAATCAGCGCCGCTATGCGCGTGATGTGCTGCGGCGGATCGCGGTGATCCGCGTGGCGCAGCGGCTCGGCGTCCCGTTGCAGCAGGTGCTGGATGCGTTCTCGGTGCTGCCGGACCAGCGCACACCCACGCGCGCGGAATGGGCGCGCATGTCGGCACGTTGGCGTGGCCAGCTGGACGCACGCATTGCCGAGCTGCAGGCCCTGCGCGACCAGCTCACCGACTGCATCGGCTGCGGCTGCCTGTCGCTGCGCCGCTGCCGCCTGAGCAATCCCGGCGACACACCTGGCCGAGGGTGGTGACGGCGCAGTGCGCCTGTCGGGCACTGCCGGCGGCTGAGCGCGCACCGGGACCAATGGCAGTGCCCGGATGAGGTGGGCCGCCGTAGGATGGTCGTTCCCCCCCCCCCGTCGCAGGACTTCGCATGTTCCCCACCGTGCGCCGCTCGCTGGCTGTTGCGCTTGCACTCGCGTGTCTTTCGTTCACTGCACTGGCGGCCCCGCCAGCGGCCGCTCCTGCAGCGGCCAGCCCGTTCGACCCGCTGGCGCTGTTCGCGCCCTTGCAGCTGCCCGATGCGCCCAACGCGTATCGCAGCGGAAGTGGTAAACCGGGGCCGCTGTTCTGGCAGAACCGGGCCGACTACGACCTCACTGCGCAGATCGACCCGGCCACCCACACCCTCACCGGCGAGGCGACGATCCGCTACACCAACCACAGCCCGGACACGCTCGACGTGCTGTGGCTGCAGCTGGACCAGAACCGCTACCGTGCCGACGCGCGTGCTGCCGTCAGCCGGCCATCGCGCCGCTCCCAGGCCACCGAGGGCATGCAGATCGCCAGCGTCGAGGTGGACAGCGGCGGGCGCCGACAGGCGGTGCCGTTCTTGGTGGACGACACGCGCCTGCGCGTGGACCTGCCGCAGCCGCTGGCCGGGCAGGGCAAGGCGCTCACCGTGCATCTCCGCTACCGCTACCGCATTCCCGGCACCTGGGGTGGGCGCACGGCGGTGAGCAACAGCAAGCAGGGCGAGATCTACGAGATTGCGCAGTGGTACCCGCGCATGGCCGTGTACGACGACCTGCGTGGCTGGGACACGCAGCCGTATCTGGGCTCGGAGTTCTATCTGGAATACGGCAGTTTCGACTACGCGGTGACAGTGCCAGACGGATTTCTGGTGGCCGGCTCCGGCGCGCTGACCAATCCCGATGAGGTGCTCAGCCGCACCGAACAGCAACGCCTGGCCCAGGCACGCGGCAGCGATCGCACCGTGCTGATTCGCACGCCTGCCGAGGTGGCCGCGCGTGCTGCGGCGCCGGCAAGCACGCGCACCCGTACCTGGCGGTTCCACATGGACAGCACCCGCGACGTGGCCTTCGCCGCGTCACCGGCCTTCGTGTGGGATGCCGCGCGTATCAATCTGCCCGATGGCAAGCAGTCGCTGGCGATGTCGGTGTATCCGGTAGAGGGCGTGGGCGAGGCGAAATGGAACCGCTCCACCGAGTACGTCAAAGGTGCGATCGAACATTTTTCGCAGTGGTACCCATACCCGTGGCCGGCCGCGATCAACCTGGGCGGCTACGGCGCGGGCATGGAGTATCCGGGCATCGTGTTCGATGGGTTCGACGATGGCGGCAAGGACCTGTTCTGGATCACCGCACACGAGATCGGCCACACCTGGTTCCCGATGATTGTCGGTTCCAACGAGCGCCGGCATGCCTTCATGGACGAAGGGTTCAACACCTTCATCGACGTCTACGCATCGGATGCCTTCAACAAGGGCGAATACGCGCCGAAGCGCGATTCGGAATATGCGCCCAAGGGCGGCAACCCGGTGGACGAAATCTTGCCGTTGCTGGCCGACGCCAACGCACCGACCTTGATGGACACCGCCGATGCCACCAGCGAGACCTACCGCCACCCCTTGACCTACTTCAAGGGTGCGCTGGGCCTGGTGTTGTTGCGCGAACAAATCCTGGGGCCTGCGCGCTTTGATCCGGCCTTTCGCAAATACATCGCCACCTGGGCGTTCAAGCATCCGACGCCTTCGGATTTCTTTCGTTTGATGGAAAGCGAAAGCGGTGAGGACCTGAGCTGGTGGTGGCGGGGCTGGTACTTCAACAACTGGCAGCTGGACATGGGCATCAGCGAGGCGCACTACGTGGACAAGGATCCAGTGAAGGGCCTGCAGGTCACCCTGCGCAGCCGGCAACGGCTGGTGATGCCGGTCACGCTGCGCGCGGATCTGGCAGACGGCAGCCACCTGGACCGGCGGGTACCGGTGGAAGCCTGGCTGCAGCAAACCGCACCCAAGCTCACGCTGGCGACTACGCAGAAGGTACTGCGCGTGCGTCTGGATCCGGTCCATGTACTGCCTGATGCGGCACGTGCCGACAACACGCTGGAGCTTGCCCGCTAGGCGCCAGCACCGCCGCCGTCGCGCGCATTGCTGCGCACTTTTTCCTGACGGCACGCACTGTTGAGCAAGGCCACAACGGCGCAATCGATTGCAGCGATTGCGCCGTTGTCGTGTGCGTCATGCAGCAACGCCACCGTTTGCACGCAGCACTGCGCACGCGGGTTGCGGCCCGCACCGTCGCATCGTTCTTCGATAAGCGATCCACATCCGGCCGCGTTGGCAGGGCGCTTGCGCAAGTGTCGGCATGGTCACGCCTGCAACGGTTATGCGGCCTGTTTTCAGCGCGTTTTGGCGGTGTGTTTTCGACGCATGCTTGGTAACGCTTACAGCCACGCCGTTGTTGAAGCTGCGCTGCGGGCTCAAGCGCAGCGCTTTTTGCAGGCCCGGTCGGGTTGTTAAAGATTTGCTGCAACGCACGGTGACAAGCGCTGTTGCCGGTGACTAGGCTGCGCCGCGTGTTAGCGCTATCACGCCGGCGGCCATTGCAGAGCAGGGCCACTGGCGCAGTCATCAGCTGAAACGGATCAGAGGAAGTCGCCGTCGTACGCGACGGGCAGGACACGACTGGCTCGGGGGATCCGTCGTTGAGTTGCACCGCAGGGGATTACAGAACTTGCTGCAGGCAGTTCGCCAGGCATCCGCAGGGATGCCGGCAAAGACAGTGGCGGTGTCGCATGTCGCGCGCACGGCCGTGGGCAGTTGCACACCACCCGAGGACACATCGATGCGTCGTACGTTGAAGAGTTTCAAGTCGAAGGCCATGTTCACCTTCGTTGGCGGTTTGCTGGTCATCAATCCCGCCTTTGCGCAGGACACGACGCCGCAAGCACCGCCGCCACAGTCCAGCAGCGACGTTGCCACCACGCTCGACACCGTCAACGTCACCGGCATCCGCAGCAGCCTGGACCAGTCGATGGGCATCAAGCGCGACGCCGCCGGCGTGGTGGATGCGATCAGCGCTGAAGACATCGGCAAATTCCCGGATACCAACCTGGCCGAGTCGCTGCAGCGCATCACCGGCATCTCGATCGAACGCCGCGATGGCGAGGGCGCGCAGGTCACCGCGCGCGGCTTCGGCCCGCAGTTCAATACGGTCACGCTCAACGGGCGCTTGATCCCGGGCGCGGATGCCTTCGGCGCACCGGGCCAAACGCCAATCGGCGGCGTGGACGTGGGCACGCGCGCGTTCAACTTCGCGCAGCTGGCCTCTGAAGCGATCACCGGCATCGAGGTCTACAAGACCAGCCGCGCCACGGCGCCCAGCGGTGGCATCGGCGCCACCATCAATATCCAGACCGACAAGCCGTTCAACCATTCCGGCGTGGTGGCCAATGCCGGCGCCAAGATGGTGTCTGACCGCTCGCAGCCGTTCGGCGATTCGCTCACCCCGGAAGTGTCGGGCATCTTCAGCTACACCAACCCCGACAAGACCTTCGGTATCGGCCTGAGCGCCAGCTACCAGAAGCGCCATGGCGGCTCGGTGCAGGCCACCGAAAACACCTGGAATATCCAGCGCTGGACCGGCACCGACCCCGCGCTGCGTCCGGATGCGGTGGTGACCAACGCACCGGCGATCGGCCAGCTGTACGGCATGCCCAACGACCTCCGCTACGCGTTCGCCGACTTCCAGCGCGAGCGCATGAATGGCCAGGCGGTGATGCAGTTTGCGCCCACCGACAGCCTGACCTTGACCCTGGACTACACCTATTCGTCCAATGAAATCCGCGAGGAGCGTGGCGAGCAGGGCATCTGGCTGCAGCGCGCCAACAGCTTCACCGACCTGACCTTCGATACCGGCCAGGCCGTTGCCACGCCGGTGTATCTGCGCGATGTGCCCAGTGGTGCCAAGGACTTCGGCATGGAGCAGCAGCGCAACGAGCAGAAGTACACGCTCGGCTCGCTCGGCTTCAACGCGGACTGGCAGGTGAGCGACCGCTTCCAGCTGAGTTTCGATGCGCACAACTCCAAGACCAAGAGCCTGCCCAACGACCCGGTCACCGGCGGCAGCGCCACCTATTTCAGCCTTGCCGGTACCAACAACTGCGCCAGCGGCCCGCTGTGCGGCGGGCAGTGGGGCCAGGAACTGTGGTTCAACAATTCGCTGCCGATCGGCGCACGCACCTGGTACCCCACCGCGGCCGATTCGCTGGCCGGCACCAATGGCGTGGTCAACCCGGACTTCACCGCGGGCAATCTGGGTTCGCAGGTGCTGCGCATCTACTACCAATCGCAGGTGACCGAGATCAAGGAAGGGCGTGTGGACGGCACGTTCGACTTCGACGACGGCCGCTTCCAGTTCGGCGTGAGCTCGGCCAATACCAAGATGAACCGGCTCACCAGCGACACCAACTCCACGCTCGGTGACTGGAGCGTGGCCAATGCCGGCAATGAGCCGGGCATGGTGGCGTTGCTGCAGCCGGTGAGCATCACCGGCATGTTCAAGGACTTCAATGCCAATGGCGCGGCGCCCAGCGCCTGGCGTGGCGATGCCGACCAACTCGCGTTGTGGGGTGGCAGCCAGTACGGCGCCACCACGCGCTACAACCCGCAATACAGCGCCGACAACCAGGTGGAAGAGAAGACCCGAGCGGCCTACGTGCAGCTGGAATTGCAGGGCGACATCGCCGGCATGACCACCAATACGCGGCTGGGCCTGCGCTACGAGCGCACCGATGTGGAATCGGTGTCGCAGGTGGCCACGCCAACCGGTTTGCTGTGGCAGTCCAATAACGACTTCCAGCTGGTCCGTTCGGCAGAGCTGCAGCCCTTCAGTGAAAAGACCAGCTACAACTACATCCTGCCCAATCTCGATTTCAGCATCGACATCACCGACCAGCTGAAGGGGCGTGCCTCGTTCGGCCAGACCATTGCGCGTGCGCCCTATAACAACCTGATTGCCGGGCCCACGCCCAATACGCCCAACGGTTCGATCCTGATCAACCCCTCCAACCGTGCCGGTGGCGACTCGCAGAACCCGCAGCTCGATCCGCTGGAATCGGACAACCTCGACCTGGCGCTGGAGTGGTACTTCGCCGACGCCAGCTATGTGTCGGCCACGTTCTGGAACAAGCGCGTCAGCAACTTCATCGGCAACACCGTGTCGCGCGAATCGCTGTACGGGCTCACCGACCCCACCTCCGGGCCGGATGCGCAGGCGGCGTTGGCCTTCCTGCAAAGCGGTGCCTGCGCAGCCCAGGTGGGTGCGTCCGGCAATGACGTGGCCGCGGCATGCTCGGCCAACGACACCTCGCTGTTCGCGGCCATGGCGTTGTTGCGCAACGCCGCAGCCACCGGCGGCCTGGGTGCCTACAACGGCAGCTCCGCGCAGAGCCTGGCGCTGGAGAACGCCTACGACATCACCGGCAA
The DNA here is from genome assembly GCF_041520885.1 of Xanthomonas sp. NCPPB 2922. NCBI lineage: Bacteria > Pseudomonadati > Pseudomonadota > Gammaproteobacteria > Lysobacterales > Lysobacteraceae > Xanthomonas > Xanthomonas sp. NCPPB 2922. The sequence goes on from NZ_JBGOFY010000003.1 coordinate 16,400, forward strand.
CAGGAGCGACCCGCTGTACCAGTTCGATGTGTCGCGGCCGATCAACCAGAACAAGGCCAATATCCATGGTTGGGAGCTGGGCGGGCAGTACTTCTTCGGCAGCAGCGGTTTCGGCATCTATGCCAACTACACCATCGTGGAAGGCGATGTCGGCTTCGACAACACTGTGATCGACCGCGACCAGTTCGCCTTGCTGGGCTTGAGCGACACCGCCAATGCCATGCTGATGTACGAAAAGTACGGCTTCAGCGCGCGTCTGGCATGGAACTGGCGCGACGAGTATCTGATCGCCGCCAACCAGGACAACTCCAACCGCAACCCGTACTACGTCGAGGCATATCAGCAGTGGGACCTCAGCGTGAGCTACGCCTTCAGCAAGCAGCTGTCGATCGGCTTTGAAGCCATCAATCTGACGGGCGAGGACGTGCGCTGGCACGGGCGGTCGGACAAACAGATCATCCGCCTGATCGACCAGCAGCCGCGCTATACGCTGGGCGTGCGCTACGCGTTCTAACCGCTGATGGGGCGCAGCTGCCGGCTCTGCGGCAGCTGCGCATTGCCCTGTCGCACCGCTTGAGGCCGGTGCGTCAATGCGCCTGGCCTGGCGACCGTGGTGAACGTGTCGCACGCGGATGCCGTGCGTGCACGTCTGCAGTTGCATGGTGCTGTGCGGCTTGCCGGCGGCGCGCTTTTTCGCAATGCTCGCCTGCAGCAGACGCTTGATGCAGCGGCCGCTCCATCGCCGCCTTGCAGCGGAGAGGGCCGGGCAGGCCACTTACCCGCCGGAGTTTCGATGACGCGATACGCAGTGCTCAACAATGTGGCGCATCACGATGTGCGCGTCATCCTGCAGTTCGGGGCGCAGTTTGGCGATGCGGTTGGCCTGGTGCCGGCCTTCGTCACCGAATTTGCCGAGTTGCAGCGCGAATACCCTCTGTTCTTTCGCAAGGATCCCGCCAGCGGCGCATACCAGGCTGTGGCGGTGCTGGGCTTTGCGCACGACGAGAACCTCTTCCTGCAGGACCAGCGCTGGAATGCCAGCTACCTGCCGGGAATCATTGCCAAAGGGCCATTTTTGATCGGCTTCCAGGAGCAGCGCATCGATGGCGCGCTGGTACAGGAGCCGGTGATCCATGTCGACCTGGAGCATCCGCGCCTGAGCCGCACGGACGGCGAGCCGGTGTTCTTGCCGCAGGGCGGCCATAGCCCGTATCTGCAGCACATCATCGATGTGTTGCGCGGCATCCGTGATGGCATGGATGCCGGGCAGCCGATGTGCGCGGCGTTCGATGCGCTCGGGTTGATCCAGCCGGTGCGGCTGGACATCACGCTGGACGCCAACCACGGCGCGCATCTGGACGGGCTGTATGCCATCGACCGCGAACGCCTGGCATCCCTCGACGCGCATGCACTGCATCAGCTGCATCAGGCCGGTTACCTGGAAGGTGCCTTCCTGATGCTGGCCTCGCAGCACAATCTGCGCCGCTTGATGGCTGAAAAACAGCGTCGTCTGCAGCAGGCCACTGCCACACCTGCCGCCGCGCACGCGTGAGCCCACGCAGATGACCACGCCGTTCGACGCCATGGCACCAATTGCCGAGCGCAGCGATTGCACGGCCGATGCGCTGCCGCTGGCCGCGCTCTGTGCCGCAGCGCAGCCGGTGGTGTTGCGCGGGGTGGCACGCGACTGGCAGCTGGTGCAGGCCGGCCAGCGTGGCGATGCCGAGGCAATGGCTGTGTTGCGCAGGTTCGACCGTGCGCAGCCGCTGCAATATTCGTATGGCGGCCCGGAGATTGCCGGGCGCCCGTTCTACACCGATGACGTCACCGACCTCAACTTCGAAGTGCGCCGTGGCAGCTTGAGCAGTGTGCTGGAGGCGATTGAAGCGCATCGCAACGATGCGCAGCCGCCCACCTATTACCTGGCCTCGCTGCCGGTCGATGACTACCTGCCCGGGCTGCGTGCGGGCAACGACCTGGACATGCGCGCCAGCGGCAGCAACGTGCAGCCGAGCATCTGGATCGGCAACCGCGTGGTCGCCTCGTGCCATTACGACGTGCCGAATAATCTCGCCTGCTGCGCGGTGGGGCAGCGGCGCTTCACGCTGTTTCCGCCAGAGCAGATTGCCAACCTGTATCCCGGGCCGTTGGAGCCGACGCCGGGCGGGCAGGTGGTGAGCATGGTGGACCTGGCCGCGCCCGATCTGCAGCGCTATCCGCGCTTTGCGCAGGCGTTGCCGCATGCGCGTACCGCCGTGTTGCAGCCGGGCGATGCGGTGTTCATTCCCAGCATGTGGTGGCACCACGTGATGGCGCTGCAGCCCTTCAACGTGCTGATCAATTACTGGTGGGGCAGCATGCCCGCGCACGTGCCCGCACCGATGCCGGCGCTGTATCACGCGCTGTGGGCCATTCGCGACCGGCCCGCCGCGGAAAAAGCCGCCTGGCGCGCAGTGTTCGATTACTACGTATTCGGTCCAGCCGAGCAGGCTGGCGCACATCTGCCCGAGGCCGCGCGGCAGGTGCTGGGCACCATCGACCCGGCGCTCGCGCGGCAACTGCGCGCACTGCTGATCGCCCGGCTCAATCGCTGATCAGGTTCACTTTTCCCCCTTCTTCGAGGAACGCGCAGTGACGCAGGCACGCATTCGCAAGGTTGTCATTGCCGGCGGTGGCACCGCCGGGTGGGTTGCCGCCGCCGCGCTGGCGCATCAGTTTCGCGGGCTGCTGGAGATCGTGCTGGTGGAATCCGAGCAGATCGGCACGATTGGCGTGGGCGAATCCACCGTGCCGCCGATCCGCGCGTTTCATCGCTTCCTGCAGATCGACGAGCAGGAATTCCTGCGTGCGGTAGCCGGCACCTTCAAGCTGGCCATCTCTTTTGAAGGCTGGCAAGGCCAGGGTGATCGCTACATCCACCCGTTTGGAAGTACCGGGCAGGGCACGCTGGTGTGCGCGTTCCACCACTTTTGGCTGGAGGCGCAGCGGCGTGGCATGCACAGCGGCTTCGACGAATACTGCCTGGAAGCGCAGGCCGCGCGTGCGGACCGCTTCGCGGTGCTGCAGCAGCCCGCAGTGAACTATGCCTACCATCTGGATGCCGGCCTGTACGCGCGCTTCCTGCGCACCCACGCGCAGCGCTATGGTGCCACCCGCATCGAGGGCAAGATCCAGCAGGTGCGCCAACATGCCGACAGTGGCTTCGTCGAGGCGCTAGTGCTGGAAGACGGGCAGGTGGTCGAGGGCGACCTGTTCATCGATTGCACCGGTTTTCGCGGGCTGCTGATCGAGCAGACCCTGCACACCGGCTATGAAGACTGGAGCCATTGGCTGCCCTGCGACCGTGCAGTTGCGGTGCAGACCGAATCGGTGGAGCCGCCGGTGCCGTATACACGCGCCATTGCGCATGCGGCCGGCTGGCGCTGGCAGATTCCGCTGCAGCATCGCGTGGGCAACGGGCTGGTCTACGAACGGGCGCATCTCTCCGACGATGAAGCCAGCGCCATGCTGTTGGCAGCGGTGCAAGGCACGCCACGGCGCGACCCGATGCTGGTGCCGTTCGTCACCGGCCGCCGGCTGCAGACCTGGAACAAGAACGTGGTGGCGCTGGGCCTGGCGAGCGGTTTCGTGGAGCCACTGGAATCCACCAGCATCCATCTGGCGATCGTGGCGGTGATGCGCCTGATCACGCTGTTCCCCGCCGATGGCATCGCGCAATCGCAGGTGGACCTGTTCAACCGCATCAGCCGCGCCGAAGCCGAGCACGTGCGCGATTTCGTGATCCTGCATTACCACGCCACCCAGCGCCAGGAGGCGCTGTGGCGGCAATGCCGCGCGATGGAATTGCCGGAGTCGCTGCAGCTGCGCCTGCGTGCATGGCGCGAGGGCGCGCACGCCTGGCAGGATGGCGACGAACTGTTCCGTGTCGATTCCTGGACGCATGTGCTGATGGGGCAGGGCATCGCGCCCGCGCAGCATCATCCGTTGACGCGCGCCTTGCCCGACCAGCATCTGCAGCAGTTGCTGGATGGCATCCGCCAGCCACTGCAGCACGTCGTGACACAGCTGCCGACCCAGCAGGCGTTTATCGACAGCTACTGCAAGGTGGATCAAAGCACCTGGGGCTAAACGGACAGCAGGGTCGTTACGCTGTAAAGCCGTCACGCAGCGGTGCGGCCCGCCAGCGCCGCTGTCGCTGTTTCGGTTATTCGCTGAGGCAGCGTTGCAGGTCATCGCGTTCAGCGGCCAACCGCGCACCGATGGTGGCGCAAGTCTGGGTGTGGGCAGCGGCTGTCTGGCATGCGGCGTGGACGGTCGCCAGGCGTACGTCCATGACGCGGTCCTGCTCATACACACACGCACTTGCCTCGGCATCCGGGTACAGGTGCGGCGGTACTTCAATCCATCCACGGCCATACCAGGGCGAGAAGCGGACAGACCGCCTCACCTGCGCCTGCGCCACGGTTGCCTGCAAGCGCGGGAACGTGCTCAGCATCGATGCCGGCAGCAGGGCGGGCTCGGTGAGCCTGGGGACTTCGGTGAAGCCGGGGGCAGCAGCTGTAGGTGCACCCGCAGTTCCGTTGCGCTGGTGTCGGTACCGATAGGCCCCTCGCGCACCACGATGCCGGTCACGGCGTAATCGCCGCCGTGCGTAAATAACTGCGGTGCCGCGACATGCAGCAACGCACCCTGGACGGGACGTGCCGGCACAACGCCCGCCGCACGCAGCTGATCAAGCGACTGCAACGGAACGCGCGCCTGCACAGCAAGGTCGCAGTCGCGTCTACTCGGGATGCTCAACGCAGGCGTTGCACAAACTCGCTCAGTGGCGCTGACCGATAGAAGGCCATGCACTGCGCAAAGATCCGGTTGTACGGCCCCAGCCGCTGCTCGTCCTTCATTGGCACCTCGGCGCGGTGGAAGTCGGCCGTCTGTTTTGCGACGAACTCGTGCAAGCGCGCAGTGGCCCCGGCCCGTGCGTTGTCGAGCGCGTAAGTGGTGGTCAGAAACGAGCGGTCGCGCAACTGGTCTTCGGCATATTTGCCTGCGCGTTGGTAATTGGCATCCAGGCACAGCTGCAGGGCATAGGCCTTGACGTCCTCGCTGTTGGCGGGCTTGGCTGCGGCCATGGCCGGCGCAGCGGTTACGCCCAAGACCAGCACCAGCGTGGCAACGGCAGAGGAAGGGGAAGAGTGGCGCATACGCGTCCTTGGCTGAGCGGGGCCAACAGTGTGCATGATCGGCACGCGCACGTGGAGTATGCGCGCCGTTGCACGCAGGTGGCAGGCGATGCCGCAAGCCAACGCCGCGTTAGCACGCCGCGATGGTGCCGCCCGTGCGCGGCAGCCTCGTCTACGTGCTCGTGGCATCGGCTGGACGTGGGTTTAATCGGCCCGGATCAACACTACGCCTACGGTATTTCTGCCGTGTTCCACACAGTTGAGGAGTACACCAATGGCTGATCAAAACACCAGCAACCGTGGTTTCGCATCGATGGACGAAGACAAGCAACGCGAGATTGCGAGCAAGGGCGGCAAGGCCGCACACGCCAGCGGCAATGCACATGAGTTCGACTCCGAAGAAGCCAGGGAAGCCGGTCGCAAGGGCGGTGAATCGGTGAGCCAGGACCGCGAACACATGGCCGACATCGGCCGCAAGGGTGGCGAGAATAGCGGCGGCGGCAACCGCTGAGTCGGCACTGCTGGCGGCGGCACGGGTGCGGCTACCCCGTGCCGCCGATGGGTTAGGACGCGCTGTCTCGGCAGCGCAACCATGCGGAAAAGAAAGCGGGATGTTGTGGGGTGATGGCTGCTTCGGCAGCCGCCGCAGACCGCATTACCCCTCAGTGACGAATCGCGCCGCGCTTCAGCGCTGCACGATGACCGGTACCGCGTAACGCAGCATGCCAGGGCGATAGGTGCGCGTGCCAAGCGTGCGTAATGCCATGATTTCGCTGCAAAGCACGGTACGTACTTCGCGCGCGGTCATGCCGCTGATCTCCAGCGTGCTGATCAAGGTGGCGAAGCCGTCCCAGAAGGCGCTTTCGTTTGCACGATGCAGCTCGCTCAAACGCCAGAGCTCGGCAAGCGCGTGCGCCAGGTCGCGGCATCCCGTTGTGTCCGTCATGCCGGCTCTCGCGCGGAATGGAGCGCTGAGCCTAGCACCACCGCGGATCGGCGCCGATACCGAAGGGCGCCTGCAGGCGTGCCATCACGCATTCAGATGCCAAGTGTGTGCACCGTGCTGCATGAGGTCGCTGCCCGCGCTCGCTTCACCGATGCGAAGAGACCGTCTTCTTTCGTCGCCGTTTACATGGCTCTACGCGCTGCGCCAACACGGCCCACGCGATGGTGAAACTGGCTCATCACTGGAGTCGCCCATGGTCGACAACGACCTGCACCCCCAGCAGCACCGCGATGTCATCGTGATCGGTGGATCGGCTGGCGCCGGCGAGGCGTTGCGGCGCCTGTTGGGTGCGCTGCCAGCGCAGACGCCTGCCGCCATTCTGGTGGTGCTGCACATGTCGGCGCACGGTCACGGCATCATGCGCACGGTCAGTGCCGGTGCCAACGGCATTACCGTGGTCGAGGCCGCCGATGGCATGCGCATCGAACCGCACATGCTCTATGTCGCGGTGGCCGACCGTCACCTGATGGTGGCCGACGGGCGAATCGTGCTGGGCACCGGCCCGCGCGAAAACATGTCGCGGCCTTCGATCGATGCCTTGTTCCGCTCGGCGGCGGTGGCCTTCGGGCCCAGAACGGTGGGGGTGCTGCTATCGGGGATGCTCAACGATGGCACCGCAGGTCTTGACGCGATTCACGCCTGCGGGGGCACGGTGCTGGTGCAGGATCCTGGCGAGGCGGTGGCCAGCGACATGCCGCTGAGTGCACTGCAGCGGGTGCCCGCCGATGCCGTTCGCAGCAGCGCCGAGTTGGGTGGCCTGATTGCGGAACTGGCGCAGACAGCGGCAGGGCCGGCGCGGGTGATCACCGATGCCTTGCGTCTTGAAGTGGCGATCGCACGCGGTGCATTGACCACGACCGACGACACCGCGCAGATCGCCACGCCGGTTGCGATGAGTTGCCCGGCATGTGGCGGCGTGCTGTCGCAGATATCGCAGAGTTCTGTGCTGCGGTTCCGCTGCCAGGTCGGGCATGCCTACACAGGCGAGAGTCTGCTGTCGGCCACCGAAGGGTCGGTGGACGAGGCCCTGCGCATTGCCTTGCGCATCATCGACGAGCGGGCCACCTTGGTGGCGCGGATGGCCGATTCCAACACCCGTGCGCAACCGAATACCGCAGCGATGTACCGCCATCGCGCGGACGAATACCGCGGTTATGCGGACACCTTGCGCAAGGCGTTGCTGCGCAAATCGCCGCTCGCCGCGGCGGTGGAACCCTCAGAGTGAGCCCGCATGAGCGGTAACAGCTAGCGCCGCGCTGCACGACATGCCTAACAACCACTTGTACATCGCCTGGCAAGACACCGAGCCACGCAAAGGTGCACGCTTCAGACAAACGCGTGCGCGACCACAAGGATCGCGCACGCAGCACTGCTACACAGTCGCTCGACCCTCCATCAGGCCTTACGGGCCCAGGAAGCTGGAGATGGTGGAATACACATCCGAAAACCGCGAGTAATAATCCGGATCGCTCTGCGCGGTGCAGTACGAATACCCACCATACAGGCCGCCCCGCAGCTGGTAGGCGCCACCACTGGCGACGGTGAACAAGGCCGAGCCTGACGAGCCGCCCTCGGTCACACCATCGTTCCAGACCACGCGGTACAGCGGGGTCTTGCCGTCGATGGAGGTGTTCAGCCCGGTGACCGAGCCCAGCGAGTACTTCTTCACGTCGCCAGAGGGGTGATGGATGCCGACGATCGACGTGCCGGTGGCCCCGATGGCCGCGCTATTCCACGCCGCGTAGAACGCGCCGCTGGGCGGTGCGGTCTTGAGCTCCAGCAATGCAGTGTCACGCGTGGTGTTGGCATGGCGCAGGAACGCACCGCCGGTCAACGTGGTGGCCTGCGCACTGACGGTATTGCCGTTGCAACTGGCCGCATCGTAGAACCAATAGGTCTGCAGCGAATTGGCCACCGTTTGCGTGCTGATGCAGTGTGCGGCGGTCCAAAACAGATTGCGCTTGGGCGTGTTGGTGTTGTTGAGCAAGGTACCCGTGCACAGGAACGAGCCCTGGCTGGTGGTGAACACCATGCGCGCCACGGCCTTGGACGCACTGGTGAAACCAGCGGTGGGGTTGGCGCGGCAAACGACGTCGTTCTGGCAGGAATCGCTCTCGCCAATGGCAATGGTCATCATGTCGCGCGGGCTGGCGGTGGGGCTGATGTCCAGGTGCGACAACTGCGGCACCGACAGGCTGAAGTTCTGCGGGTATTGCCCAGCCGGCAGCGACAGCTCGACCAGCAAGGTGTCGCCGTTGACCGTCGGCGACCAGCCGATGTCATTGCCGCTGGTGCTGAAGCTGGTACCGGATTGCTCGAACACGCGACCATCGTCGCCGGCAAAACGCAGCGTCACCTTGGACGGATCGCCCGGCGTTGCGCCGGCCCCCCGCAGCACCAGCGAGGCGCGCAATGCAGCGGCCTGCGCAGAGCTGAGCGTCAGCGTTGCCACGCGGCCGCCATCGCTGGTCATCTGCCAATCCAGCTTGGACAGGTTGACCAGTGGTTGCGTCACCGCGCGCGAGAAACCGATCTGCAACGGCAGCCCGTGCTTGACCTGCGCAATGCGACGCTCGCGCACGCGTGCCAGTTCGCTGCTGCCGGGTGCAGCCAATTGCGCAACACGGGTTGGCAGCACGCCACCACGCAGGCTGGCCGACTGCAGCTGTGCGGCACCCAACTTGGCGGCTTGCGGCGCCGTGGTCACCGGCGCGGCGTCCATTTCGGTCGGCGGCGCTGCCAGCGCCGTGCCGGAAAGTGCGGAGAACAACGCGAGATACAACGCATTCTTGCGATTCATGGATAGTCCTTCTCGTCAGGGAACGCTGGGCAACGGCGGGGGCCGTGGTCCGCGTGCGCCATCGATGGCGCGTCACGAGACTAGCGAAAGTTCAATGCTGAATATGTGCTTAAAATCTCTTTCATGAAGTGACTTTCACGAAAATGTGCGATCTGGCGCGTTGTATCGATGGTTGCCGCTTCAAACGGCAGTCCTTACCGGTGCTCGGTTGAATGCTTGAGCGCAGCGCGGCACGCGAACGCATGCAATTGCGCGACGCAACATTGAGTGTCGCCATGCTGCGCGACGGCGTAGCGGCATCTGCAGGCGGTGGCGCGCGCAGCACTGAGCAGCACGCATGACATCATCTGTACGCATTGCGTGCGGCATCCGCATGGAGACGCATGGCGCAGTCCATGCGCTGCATTCAACGTCGAAGATGGCGCGGTAGCTTCGACGTGCGCTCACCGCACGTACGCATGCACGCGCACACACGCAGGCACGCACGCAGCATTGGAATTTACAACGCGTCAGTAGCGCGGAATTCGGTCGAGCGTCCGCTGAACTTGAGGAAGGCCAGTACGGCCAGTCCAACTACCATCCAGGCGCTGCCGCCCAGCTGCGCATGCAGGTCGGCATTGATCAGTACGTAGGCCAGGATCACGATGCCGATCACTGGCACCAGCCCGTGCAGCACCTTGCGGCCATGCGCGCGAAAGTGCCAAAGCACTGCCACATGCAGCAGCACGAAGGCCGTAAGCGCGCCCACATTGCATAGCGAGGACAGCAACGCGATCTGCCCGACGAACACTTCTCCCAGCACCATGCTCAGGGCCGCCACCAGCAGGATCGCCCGCTGCGGCACGCCAGTGCGCGGATGGATATAGCGGAGGAACGCGGGCAATTGGCGGTCGCGTGCCATTGCGAACAGTAGCCGCGAGGTGGCCGCCTGTGCCACCAACGAATTGGCGATCGCCGCACTGATGGCCACCGTCAGCGCAATCACAATCTGCATCCACGGCCCGGCAATCAGCCGCCCGATCTCGAAGAACGCATCGTTGGACGCTTGCGCGTTGGGGTAACGCTGCAAGTGCGGCTGCAGCAACGCCGCCAGCCAGGTCTGCAGCACGAACAGGCCGGCCACCAGCACCAACGCCAACAGCGTCGCGCGTCCGACCACCCGGTTGCCGCCGCGGGTTTCCTCCGACAGCGTGGAGATCGCATCGAAGCCCAGGAACGACACCACCGCCACCGACAGTGCACTGAAAATCAACTGCGGCGAAAACGCCTGCGGGTTGTAGAACGGGCGCAGGGTCCACTGTGCGCCGTTGACGCCGCGCTGGATGGCCAGTGTCGCCAGCACCACGAACAGCGCCAGCACGATGAGCTGCGCATACAGGAAGAAGCGGTTGGCACGCGCAGTGGTCTCGATGCCGCGCAGATTGACCACCGTGTTGAGCACCACGAAGAAGGCGATCCACGCTGGCTGCGGCACCTGTGGCAGCACGTTGTGCATGGCGTTGGCGCCGACCACGTAGAGCAGGGTGGGTACCAGTAAATAGTCCAGCAGGATGGCCCAGCCGGCCAGAAATCCCATGCCGCCGCTCAAACCGCGCCCCACATACGCATACACCGAACCGGCCACCGGAAAGGCCTGCGACATCTGCTGGTAGCTCAGTGCGGTGAACAGCATCGCCACGAAGCCCACCAGATAGGTCAGCGGCACCATTCCCGCGCTGATGTCGAACACCCCGCCGAAAATCGAGAACGGCGCGGTCGGCACCATGAACACCAGGCCATAGATCAGCAAGTCCTTCAGGCTGAGCTGCCGCTTGAGTTCCTGGGCGTAGCCGAAGCGTTCCAGCGTGGCCGCGTCGCTGCGGCCTGGGGTGTCGGTCATGCAGATATCCGCTGAGGGAAGGGCCGGGCGGTGCCTGGCGGCGCTGGCGCGCAGCCAGTGCCGTGGGGGCGGTTGTTGCCCCGGCATTGTGAACATAAAGCGCCCGGCGAGCCCATCCATTGGTAAAAATGCTAGGTTTTCCATGCTGGATGTCATCCAGTGGCAGTCGCCGGCACCGAAGGACATGCACCATGTTTGACACATTGGCCAGCCTGGGCCGCGATCTCCAGGCCCGCGAGACGCTCAATGCCTGCCTGGACCGGGTGTTTCGCGATGTCTGCGCGCTGGGATTCCAGTCGCTGGTGTACGACTACGCCCCGGTGCCGCTCAGCATGGAGGGCGCGTTGATCACCCCGTCGGTGTTCCTGCAGCGCAATGCGCCCGACGACATGCACAACGTCTGGTGCGAACACGGCTATTACCAGAACGACCCGGTGCAGCAGCGCGCCACCCGCCGCACCACGCCGTTCGTATGGTCGTACCGCACCGAAGGCCGCACCGAGGGCGTGGAATACGTGGGCGACCAGCATCGGCAGGTCACCCGCTACCTGTGCGACAGCGATATGGGCACCGGTGTCACCGTGCCGCTGCACCTGCCCGGTGGCGCGTTTGCGACCTTCAGCGCGGCGGTCAATGCCACCCAGGCCGAGGCTCCGCGCCTGGCCGAAGCCCAGCTGCCGCCATTCCTGCTGCTGGCGCACGCCTTTCAGGCACGCGCGCAGGAGCTGCTCGATCCGCAGGAGCGCCGCTGCCACCACATTGCCTTGACCCGCCGCGAGCGCGAATGCCTGCAGTACTCGGCCAAGGGCATGACTGCCAAAAGCATTGCCGCCACGCTCAACCGCTCCACGGCCACCGTGAACCTGCATCTGAATTCGGCGGCCCGCAAACTGGGCGCACGCAATCGCGTGGAAGCGGTGGTACGCGGCATGCATTACCGGCTGCTGGAGTTGTAGGAAGGCTCAGTTGGTCGGGTTTGCCGGCCGCGTCGTTGGCGCGGGCGTGGTTGTTCATGTTCGGGGAGCGCTGGCAGACCGGTGTTCGCATGCCGGCCTCAGGGCACCTCGCACACACGACAGTGTCGCAATTCGCGCGTTTCGCAATTGCCGACCGGTGTCATCGCACTTAACGTGGATGCTGACGGCACGCGGTCTCGATCGTCAGATTGAACGAGTCGTGGTGTCCACGATTGGCGCAGGCAATCAGCGCAACTGGCCAAGCACGCATCAAGCTGTTTAGCCCAGGCACCAAGGGCGCGGGCATTCGCAGCGCAGACGGCATCCGCGGATCTGTTATGCCTCAAGATGCATGGCTAACCTGGCAAATTTGCCAGTTATCCCGACCCGCTGCGCTGGGTAGGCTCGCCGCTCTCATTGCCGTAAGTGGGCGCAGGTCATGCAGTGCACCGAGGGTTTCGTCGAATTTCGCGGCTATCGCACCTGGTACCGCATCACCGGCGACCTGCACAGCGATGCGTGCCCGCTGATCGTGCTGCATGGCGGTCCGGGCTGCACGCACGACTACGTCGACAGCTTTACCGATCTGGCCGGCAGCGGCCGCGCGGTCATTCACTACGACCAATTGGGCAACGGGCATTCCACCCATCTGCCTAATGCCGACCCCAGCTTCTGGACGGTGGGCCTGTTCCTGGATGAGCTGCACGCGCTGATCAGCCATCTCGGGCTGGCCCAGTACGCGCTGCTGGGCCAGTCGTGGGGCGGCATGCTGGCCGCCGAACACGCGGTGCGCCGCCCTGCCGGACTGCGCGCACTGGTCATCGCCAACTCGCCCGCGTCGATGGGCTTGTGGCGGGCCGCCGCGCTGCGCCTGCGCGCACGCCTGCCCGAGCCCGTACAGGCCGCCCTGGACGAACACGAAGCCGCCGGCACCCTGGATTCGCCCGCCTACCGCGCCGCCACGCAGGCGTTCTACGCGCAGCACGTGTGCCGGGTGCTGCCCTGGCCTGCGGAGGTGGCGCGCACCTTTGCCGCGATCGATGCCGATCCCACCGTCTACCACGCGATGAACGGCCCGACCGAATTCCACGTGGTGGGCAGCCTGCGCAACTGGAGCATCATCGAACGCTTGCACCGCATCACCGCGCCGACGCTGGTGCTGTCCGGCAAATACGATGAAGCCACGCCGGAAACCGTGGAGCCTTACGCACGGTTGATTCCCGATGCGCGCTGGCATGTCTTCCCCAACTCCAGCCACATGCCGCATGTGGAAGAGCGCGAGCCCTGCATGCGCCTGGTCGGCAACTTCCTCGACGACCACAGCCCTTGGCCAGGCGGGCAACTGACCCGCACCTCGGCGCTGGCCAATCGCACCGTCTGAGCGGGTGTAACGCTGCAGGGCCGCGGGTTGCTGGCCTTGGTAGACATGCCGACGACCGCGCGGTTCCGCAGACGGGCGCGCTTGAGCACTTTGGGCGGCTAACAAAACGTAGCGAGCAGTCATCAGGTGGGTGCGGACGGCGCGAAGGAACCGGAGTGTGTGGAGATACATGCCGATTTCGAGCACCGGCCGCGCCCGCGTGGCGGCTGCGCAGTCGTTTTGATAGCCGCTCTTAGTCGGACGCCATCAGGTGCCGAGCCACACCAGCCTCGCGCGCGCGTGGCAGCGTGTTCATGGCCACGCACACGACATCGGAATGATGGGCAGCTCTGCCTTGGTTCCTCCCTGCACGTTGCGGCATCGAGCCATGTGCGCCTTCGACCCGTCTTGATCGCCGCCTCCCGGCCGGCCAAGCCCACACCGTCGTGCCGAGCATGCGTACATCATCGTGCTGCGGCCTTGTCTGGTAGTGCTGCGCACTACGTTGCGCTGCATCCCCCACAACTGTGCGGAGCATTTGCCGCCGCGCTCGATAGCACCACGCGATGCGCGCGATTGCGCCACTCGTGCATGCTCAGCCGTAGTTGCTTTCGCTTGGCCGACTCAGCCGATCATCGCGTGCGCAGCATTGACCCATGCGCCATCCGTAAGACTCTGGGCGATCGCGCTGCTGCTGCAGGCGCGCATCTGCAACCTGTATCGATAACCGGTTTGGAAGAGCTTGCAAACACGACACGATGGATCCCCAGCGGCGATGCACGCGCGCTTCAGGGCGCACTCGCGCTTGCACTGTCCGCTTGCGCTGCGGGCGCGATCGCAGGTCCGGTCGGCTACGGTGCCGCCACCACCGGCGGCGGCAACAAGGTTCCGGTGAATGTGGCCACGTTCGAGGCGATGCAGTCGGCCATCGACAGCTACTCCGGCAGCGGCGGCCTGGTGCTGAACTACACCGGCAAGTTCGACTTCGGCACCATCAAGGATGTCTGCGCGCAGTGGAAGCTGCCCGCCAAGACCGTGCAGATCAAGAACAAGAGCGATGTCACCATCAAGGGTGCCAACGGTTCGGCTGCCAACTTCGGCATTCGCGTGGTGGGCAATGCGCACAACGTGATCATCCAGAACATGACCATCGGTCTGTTGCAGGGCGGCGAAGATGCCGATTCGATTTCGCTGGAAGGCAACTCCAGTGGCGAGCCATCCAAGATCTGGGTCGACCACAACACAGTGTTCGCCTCGCTCACCAAGTGCTCCGGCGCCGGTGATGCCTCCTTCGATGGCGGCATCGACATGAAGAAGGGCGTGCATCACGTCACCGTGTCCTACAACTACGTCTACAACTACCAGAAGGTGGCGTTGAACGGTTACAGCGACAGCGACTCCAAGAACTCGGCCGCGCGTACCACCTACCACCACAACCGCTTCGAGAACGTGGAATCGCGCGTGCCGCTGCAGCGCCGTGGCTTGAGCCACATCTACAACAACTACTTCAACAACGTCACCACCTCCGGCATCAATGTACGCATGGGCGGCATTGCCAAGATCGAGTCCAATTACTTCGAGAACATCAAGAACCCGGTGACCTCGCGCGACAGCAGCGAGATCGGCTACTGGGACCTGATCAACAACTACGTCGGCAGCGGCATCACCTGGGGCACGCCCGATGGCAGCAAGCCCTACGCCAACGCCACCAACTGGATCAGCACCAAGGTGTTCCCCGAATCGCTGGGCTACATCTACACGGTCACGCCGGCCGCGCAGGTCAAGGCCAAGGTGATCGCCACCGCAGGGGCGGGCAAGAACCTGGCCGAGTGATGGCGTGGCGCCACCCTGTGTGACTGAAACCCCGGCCTTGGCCGGGGTTTCTTTTTGCAAGCGTTTGCCAAGCGAATGGCCCAATACACCCACCGGCATCGCTGGGCCTGCGAGGCGCTAACGGGGGAGCGATGCGGCGTGGGCGATGAGGGGCGAGGACGACGCGCGGTGCTCACCGCATGGCGCGCGGCCTGTTCCGTCGCCGCCTGCCAGGTGCGTGCTTCAGCGTGCCATGCGTGCCCGTGGCGATGTCCGCACGGCTGCAGCAAGGAGCGCACGGGTACGCGGGGCCTGCACGTGCGTGGCCGCCGTTGCACCGCGCACGCCGCGACAGGGCTCGCGGCCGGAGTGCGGTGGCGGTGCCGCCGTCAAGAGGCGCGGCGGAGCGCGCGACGCGGTATCGTGTCGCGTTCCCGTCATCGTCGATCCTGTCCATGCCGCTTCCGACCGATCCTGTTGCTGAGACTGCTTCGTCCGCTGCGCCTGCGCTGCGTCATGCGCTCAAACCCCGGCAATTGATGATGATGGGCCTGGGCACGGCGATCGGCGCAGGCCTGTTCCTGGGGTCGGGGGTCGGCATCCACGCGGCCGGCCCGGCCGTGCTCGTGTCCTATCTGATCGCCGGCGCGCTGGTGATCATCGTGATGAACGCGCTCGGTGAAATGGCCGCGGCCAAGCCGGCCAGCGGCGCGTTTTCGGTCTACGCGGCCGATGCCATGGGACCCACCGCCGGCGCAACCGTCGGCTGGTTATGGTGGCTGCAGATCGTGGTGGTGATCGCCGCCGAAGCAGTGGGCGCGGCAAGCCTGCTGGCCACGGTGTGGCCGGCCTTGCCGGTGCCGATGCTGGCGTCGGTGTTCATGGCCACCTTCACCGTGATCAACCTGCTGGGCGTGCGTAATTTCGGTGAGTTCGAATTCTGGTTCGCCATCCTCAAGGTGGTGGCGATCCTGATCTTCCTGATGATTGGCGGTGCATTGCTGGCCGGGTTACTGCCGGGTGTGGCATCGCCGGGATTGTCCAATTTCACCCAGCACGGCGGGTTCGCGCCCAAGGGCCTGGCCGGCATCGGCACCGCACTGCTGGTGGTGGTGTTCGCCTTCGGCGGTACCGAGATCGTGGCGGTGGCGGCAGCTGAAACCGCCGACCCCGGACGCAGCCTGGCGCGCACCATCCGCACGGTGGCCTGGCGCATCCTGGTGTTCTATATCGGCTCGATCAGCGTCATCGTCGCGGTGGTGCCGTGGACCAGTGATGCACTGAGTTCGCCGTTTGCCGCAGTGCTGGAAGTGGCGCGCATTCCTGGTGCGGCAACCGGCATCACGCTGGTGGCGGTGGTAGCGTTGTTGTCGGCGCTCAATGCCAATCTCTATGGTGCCTCGCGCATGATCTTCTCGCTGGCCCAGCGCGGTGAAGCGCCGCGTTGGCTGGGCAACACCAGCCGCCAGCAGGTGCCGCTGGTAGCGGTGATCGCCAGCGTGTTGTTCGGCTTTGCCGCCGCGGTGCTGGAGTTGCTGTATCCCGGCAAGGTGCTGCCGATGCTGCTGAATATCGTCGGTGCCACCTGTTTGCTGGTGTGGACAATCTCGTTGCTGTCGCAGCTGATCCTGCGTGCACGCGCCGACCGCGCGGGCATCGCCTTGCCGTTCCGCATGCGGGGCTACCCGGTGCTGACGCTGCTGGCGTTGGCGATCCTGGCGGTGATCTTCGTGCTGCTGGCATTTTCGGCAGACACCCGCGCGCAGTTCCTGTCGATGGTGGGGCTCACCGCCGGCATCGCGCTGGTGAGCGAGCTGGCGCGGCGGATGCGCAAGCGCTAGACCGTATTGGCTGACAGGCGGCGCCCACGTGCGCCGCTAGCAGCAGCGTGGCGAACGGCGCTCACGTGGCCGTGTGTGTCGGCAGTCAATGGCAGACGCGTGATACCTGCGCGATAGCGCGATGCCGCGCGTTCGCAATCGCGCGGTACGGCGCCGCAACGCAGCCAGATGCCTTGATTCAACGCAATTGCGACGCGACACGTTGACGCAGTGCGACGCCGTGTCGCATCGGGAACGGGCGCACGCGTCCCTATCATGATCCTGTCGCACGAAGGATCTGCTCGCACATCACAGGGATTCCTCGGCGATCGATCCGCAGCCTGCGCGCTGGCGGTCATCCCCACTTTCCTGGAGCTTTCTCCATGGACGCCCTGCTGTTGTCACGGATCCAGTTCGGGTTCGTCATCGCGTTCCACGTGTTGTTTCCCGCGTTCACCATCGGCTTGTCCAGCCTGTTGGCATTTCTGGAATGGCGCTGGTTGCGCACCCGCCTGCCGGTCTGGCGCGAGCTGTATTTTTTCTGGCAGAAGATCTTCGCCGTGTCCTTTGGCATGGGCGTGGTCAGCGGCATCGTCATGGCCTTCCAGTTCGGTGCGAACTGGCCGGAGCTGAGCCGCATTGCCGGCAGCGTGATCGGCCCGTTGCTCAGCTATGAAGTGCTCACCGCATTCTTTCTGGAAGCCAGCTTCCTGGGCGTGATGATGTTCGGCTGGGGCCGGATTTCCGAGCGCCTGCATTTCTTCGCCACCTGCATGGTGGCGCTGGGCACGCTGTTTTCCACGTTCTGGATCCTGTCGTCCAACAGCTGGCTGCAGACGCCGGCCGGCTACGAGGTGGTCGACGGCATCGTGCATCCGGTGGACTGGCTGAAGATCATCTTCAATCCGTCGTTCCCGTACCGGTTGGCGCACATGGCGCTGGGCTCGTTCATCACCACCTGCTTCGTAGTGGGCGCGGTGGGTGCGTGGTATCTGCATCGTGGCGTGCACCGCGAGGCAGGCCTGCGCATGCTCAAGCTGGCGGTGGCGTTTGCGGCGATCACCGTGCCGCTGCAGATCTTTGTTGGCGACATGCATGGCTTGAACACGCTCGAGCACCAGCCGATGAAGATCGCCGCGGTGGAAGCGCACTGGCACGACGAAGCGCCGGGGGAGGGCTTCCCGCTGGTGGTGTTCGCGGTGCCCAACGCGGCGAAAGAGCGCAACGATTACGAGATCGCCATTCCGCGGCTGGGCAGTCTGATCCTCACCCATCGCCTGGACGGCCGCATCGCGCCGCTGACCACGGTGCCGGCCGCCGATCGCCCGCCCGTGCTGCCGGTGTTCTTCGCGTTCCGCATCATGGTCGGGCTGGGCAGCCTGATGCTGCTGGTGGCCTGGGTGTCGGCGTTTGCCTGGTGGCGCGGCAAGCTCGTGCAGTGGCGCTGGTTGCTGGCCACCTGGCGCTGGATGCTGCCGAGCGGCTTCATCGCGCTGGTGTCGGGCTGGTTCGTGACCGAGATGGGCCGGCAGCCGTACGTGGTGTATGGGTTGCTGCGCACCGCCGATGCGGTGGGCCCGCAGTCGACGTTGATGACCGCCATCTCGCTGGCGGTGTATGTGGCCGGCTACGCTTTCGTGTTTGGCTGGGGCATCTGGTACCTGGTCAAGATCGGCAAGCTCGGGCCCACCCCGCACGATGCGCCGCAACTGGATCACGGCGAACACACGCCCGCAAGGCCGCTGTCGGCCGCCGACGAACCGATCGATGGAGCTGCCTGATGGACATGACGACCTTCCTGCCGGTGGCGTGGTTCGCGGTGATCGGCTTTGGCGTGTTGATGTACGTGGTGCTGGATGGCTTCGTGCTCGGCATCGGCATCCTGGCGCCGTTTCGCAAGGACGAAGCGCAGCTGGACCTGATGATGAACACTGCCGCGCCGATCTGGGACGGCAACGAAACCTGGCTGGTGCTGGGCGGGGCAGGGCTGCTCGCCGCGTTTCCCAAGGCGTATGCGGTGATTCTGTCGGCGCTGTATCTGCCGGTGCTGCTGATGGTGATGGCGCTGGTGTTTCGCGGCGTGGCGTTCGAATTCCGCTTCAAGGCGCATCGCTCGCGGCGGCTGTGGAGTAACGCGTTTGCCGCCGGTTCGATCCTGGCGACCTTTGCGCAGGGCGTGATCCTGGGTGCGTTGGTACAGGGCCTGCCGATCGAGAACGACCGGTACGTCGGCGGCATCTGGGGCTGGTTTAGCCCATTCGCGATGCTCACCGGCGCGGCATTGGTGGCCGGCTATGCACTGCTCGGCAGCACCTGGCTGATCCTCAAGACCGACGGCCACGTGCAGCAACTGGCGCGCCAGCTATCGCGGCCGCTCGCGTTGACGGTGCTGGTGTTCATCGGCCTGGTCAGTGCGTGGCTGCCCTCGCTGCAATCGCACGTGATGGAGCGCTGGTTCGAAGGCGCGCACTACCTGTGGCTGATGCCGATCCCGGTGCTGGTAGCGGTGGTGGGCGTGGCGTTGTGGCGCGCCACCGACGCCGGCCAGCCGGACACGCCGCCGTTCCTGCTGGCGATGGCCTTGTTCGTGCTCGGCTTCCTCGGGCTGGTGCTGGGCATGTGGCCCTACCTGGTGCCGCCGGTCTACACGATCTGGCAGGCCGCCGCGCCACCGTCTTCGCAGCTGTTTGCGCTGGTCGGCCTGGTGCTGCTGCTCCCGCTGATCCTGGGTTACACGGTGTGGTCGTACCGCGTGTTCCGCGGCAAGATCACCGCCGAGACTGGCTATCACCACTGAAGGCTGCGGGCGTGCGCAGCGCAGCGCGCCGTGTGCGCGTACCGTGCTGCGAGCACGAGCAGCGACGGCGCGGCTGCGAGCCTGCAAGGGCAGGGCGGTTGCGTGCAGCGCCGAGTCGCCACAACGGCCTTGCCGCTGTGGTGACCAGTGGGCCGCAGCGCGATCTGTTGCGCTACAACCGCAGCTGCAGCCAGGCAGCAAGGCCACGCAGAAGTGCCGGCCTCGCCGCTGCGCCATCGTTCGCCAGGTTTAGGTCTTCCCAGCCGGCTAGCGCAGGCGCTGCTTGAACATCCAGTCCCACATCGCCGGATCAGCGTAGGTGGCGTCCCAGGCGTTGTGGTTGCCGTTGGGGTATTCGCTGTAACGCACATTGGCGCCCACGCCCTTGGCGGCGCGGTACAGCGCGCGGTCGTCGTGCGGCGGGACCGCCTCGTCCTTGGCGCCATGGAACATCCAGATCGGCACGTGCTTCAGGCGCGTGACCGCTGCGGTATACGGGTCGGCTTCCTGCGCCACCAGGCTCACGTACAAGGTGCGGCGCTCATCGCGCGGGGCCTTGAGCGCGCCGCAGATCGGCACGATGGCGGCAAAGCGCTGCGGCTGCATCAGGCCGATTTCCCAGGCGCCATAGCCGCCCATCGAAATACCGGTGAGATAGGTGCGCTGCGGGTCGGCGGAAAACTCGGCACTGGTGGCATCCAGCGCGGCAATCGCCATGCGCGCATTGATCCCCAGCCATTCCTCGTCGTCCGGCACCTGCGGCAACACCACCAGGGCGGGAAAGTCGGCGGTGTGTTCGCT
Source organism: Xanthomonas sp. NCPPB 2922 (assembly GCF_041520885.1). Lineage (NCBI taxonomy): Bacteria > Pseudomonadati > Pseudomonadota > Gammaproteobacteria > Lysobacterales > Lysobacteraceae > Xanthomonas > Xanthomonas sp. NCPPB 2922. The sequence continues at coordinate 36,811 of NZ_JBGOFY010000003.1, forward strand.
CAGGTAGGGGCCAACGCCCACCTCGGCCTGGTTACGGCCATTGTCGCCACGCTCGCCCGAGCCATGCAGGAACAGCACGATCGGCCGCGGCTGCGGTGACGTGCCCACTGGCACGAACACCTGGTACTGATAGTGCCGGCCTTCGATCTCCAGCGAGCGCGTCACGAAGTGACCGCTGCGGGTGTCCTGGTGCCGGTCAACCAAGCTGGAACAGCCGGCCAGCAGCAGCGCGAGCACCACCAGCAAAAGACAACGACGCATCACGCAGCACTCCCTGGCAAAGACAGGCCTGCAGTATCGCCGCCAACGCGTGTCGCGGCATGTCGCGTTGCGGCGAGGGCGCGGCGCGCGTCATCGGCTCAGCGCAGCAGGATCAAGGTGGCCAGGCCGAGGAAGCTCAAAAAGCCCATCACATCGGTCAGCGTGGTCAGGATCACGCCGCCCGCCAGCGCGGGGTCGAAGCCGAGGCGTTTCAGCGTCACCGGCACCAGCACGCCACCAAACGCGGCGGTGAGCATGTTCAAGGTCAATGCGGTGCCGATCACCAGCGACAGCATCGGTTGGCGGAACCACACCAGCACAATCACGCCCAGCCCGATGCCCAGCACCATGCCGTTGATCAGCGCCACGGTCAGTTCCTTCTTGAGCAAGGTCATCACGTTGGACGAGCCGATCTGCCCCAGCGCCAGGCCGCGCACCATCAGTGCCAGCACCTGGGTGCCGGCATTACCGCCCATGCCGGCCACGATCGGCATCAACGCCGCCAGCGCGACCAGTTTTTCGATGGTGCCTTCGAACTGGCTGACCACGCTGGAGGCCAGGAACGCGGTGCACAGGTTGATACCCAGCCAGATCAGGCGGCGGCGGAACGCGCGCCGCGCCGGGCTGAACATGTCTTCGTCCTCGTCCAGGCCGGCGGCGCTCAACGCCTGGTGCTCGGCCTGCTCGCGGATGATGTCGACCACGTCATCGATGGTGATGCGGCCGAGCAGGATGTTGTTGTCGTCCACTACCGGGGCGGAGATCCAGTCATGGTCGGAGAAGCGGCGCGCCACTTCGTCCGACCCATCGCCGACATCGATCGCCGGCTGCTCGTCGTCGATCAGCCGATTGACCGGCGTGCTGTCTTCATGGGTGACCAGCGCCGCCAACGGCACCCGGCCCAGATACTGGTGGCGCCGGCTCACCACGTACAGGTGATCGGTGTGGTCGGGCAGTTCGCCGCGCAGGCGCAGGTAGCGCAGCACCACGTCCACGTTGACGTCGGCGCGTACCGTCACCACGTCCGGGTTCATCAGGCGCCCGGCGGTGTCTTCCGGATACGAAAGCACCTGCTCCAGCCGCTCGCGGTTCTCGCGGTCCATCGACTTGAGCACTTCGTCGATGACGGTATCGGGCAGGTCCTCGACCAGGTTGGCCAGGTCGTCGATGTCCAGGTCTTCGACCGCGGCGACGATTTCGTCCGGGTCCATGTCGGCGAGCAGGCTCTCGCGTACTTCATCGCCGACGTGCAGCAGCACCTCGCCATCGTCTTCCGGGTCGACCAGCCCCCACACCACTTCGCGCTTGCCCGGCGGCAGCGATTCCAGCAGGTTGCCGATCTCCGCCGGCGCCAACGTATTGACCAGCCGGCGCACCGGCCCGAGACGCCCGCTGTCCAGCGCGTCGGACAGCAGGCGTAGCTGGCGCGCGGTCTTGTCGTGGCGGACGGCTTCGGCCATGCGCGGCTCCCTGGTGGAGTGAACGCGTCTCTTCAGAGGCCGCGGTGCTGGATCAGCAGGGCATTATCGCTTGCGCACGGTGACGAAACATACAGTGCATGTGCAGCGGTGCCCGCGCGCTGCGGGCGTGGGTGTGGCGCAGCTCAGTGCAGCAGGCCTTGCGCCACGCTTGCCAGCCATTTTTCGATGCCCTTGCGGTCGCGCGCGCGCAGCAGTTTTTCGCCATGCACGCGCAACTGGCCCAGATGCAGGTCGCGCACCGCGCGGCGCACCTCCAGCAAGGTGGCCGGATGCAGGCTGAACTCGGTGAGGCCCAACGCCAGCAGCATCGCCACGAAGCGCGGGTCGCCGGCGATTTCGCCACACACGGCCACCGGCTTGTTGTGCGCCCGCCCGGTGGCGATGACCTGCGCGATCAATCGCAGCACCGCCGGATGCAACGGCGAATACAGCTCGCCCAGCGCCTCGTTGTTGCGGTCCACCGCCAGCAGGTATTGCACCAGGTCGTTGGTGCCGATCGACAAAAAGTCGATGTCGTCGATGAAGCAGTCCAGCGCCAATGCCGCCGCCGGCACCTCGATCATCGCGCCGAGCGGAATGTGCTCGGCAATCTCGTGACCTTCGTCGCGCAGCTGCGCGGTGAGCTTTTTCAGCTGTTTGCGCACCAACAGGATTTCCTCGCGCCCGCTGACCATCGGCACCAGAATGCGCACCGGGCCGTAGCCGGACGCGCGCAGGATCGCGCGCAGCTGTGCCTGGGCCACCGCCGGCCGGGCAAGCGACAGGCGCACCCCGCGCAGGCCCAGCGCCGGGTTGTCCTCATCGCTCAGGGTGAGCCCGGTGCGGTCGGCCTTGTCCGCGCCCAGATCCAGCGTACGGATGGTCACCGGCCGGCCGCTCATGCCCAGCACGGTGTCGCGGTAAGTGTGGAACTGCTCGTCTTCGTCCGGCAGCTCGTTGCGCTGCAGGAACAGGAATTCGGTGCGGTACAGCCCCAGCCCGCTCGCGCCCAGCGCATGCGCCTTGGCCACGTCTTCCAGCGACTCGGCATTGGCCAGCAGGGTGATGTCGACGTTGTCGCGCGTGCGGGTCGGCTTGGAGCGCAACCGGCCCAGTTCGCGTTGTTCCTTGGCCAGCGTGCGCAGCCGCTCGCGGTAGTCGCGCAGATGCTCGGGCGTGGGGTCGACGATGACCTGGCCGGAGCCGGCATCGACGATCAGCACGTCGCCATCGTTGACCCGCTGCACCGCATCGGCCACGCCGACCACCAAGGGCAGGTGCAGGCTGCGCGCCAGGATCGCGCTATGCGAGAGCGCACTGCCGGCGGTGGTGACGATGCCGACCACGCCTTGCGCCTGCAGCTGCGCCAGCTCCGACGGTGCCACGTTGTCGCACACCAGGATCTCGCCGGCCACGCCCTTGAGATCGGGCGCGCGCTTGTGCAAAAACGCATGGATGCGGCCGATCACATGGTCCAGATCGTCCATGCGGCTGCGCAGGTAGGCATCTTCCATGCCGTCGAACACGGCCGCCAGCCGATCGCGTTGCACACGCAGCGCGTAGTCGGCGCTGTAGCGGTGCGTGCGGATCAAATCGTCTAGCCCCTGCAGCAGCTCCGGGTCGTCCAGCAACAGGGCATGCAGTTCGAGGAATTCGCCCACTTCGCGGGCCAGCGCGCCATGCAGGCGGTCGCGCAGTTGCTGCATCTCGGTGCGTGCGGCGGCAATGGCCGCGTGCAGACGCTGCAGCTGCGTTTCGACCTGGTTGGCCGGCACGCGTTGCTCGGCCACCTCCAGCGTGTGGCTCTGGCGGACGCGGGCGCGCCCCAATGCGTTACCGCGCGAGGCGGCATGTCCGCGCAAGCGCAGACTCATGCGCGGCCTTGGCGCAGCCGCGCCGTGTCGGTCAGCACGGCACCGACGCAGCGCATGCTCAGCTGTCCTCGTCGAAGCGGCGCTCGAACAGGTCCACCAACGCCTGCAGCGCCTCGGCCTCGTCTTCGCCATCCAGGCGCACCATCACGCTGGTGCCCTGGCCGGCAGCCAGCAGCATCACGCCCATGATGCTCTTGGCATTCACTTCGCGGCCCTTGGCCGCCAGCGTGGCGTTGGCGCGGAAGGACGACAGCGTCTGCACCAGCTTGGCGGTTGCCCGCGCATGCAGTCCCAGCCGATTGGAAACTATGAGTTCGCGTTCAAGCATCGTCGATGATCGCTCCGTTGCGGGTACCGGCCGCCGCGGTGGCGGGCAGCTCCTGCAAACCTTGTTCGGGGTAGTTCATCACCCGCAGCAGCATGGGCAGGCTGAGCGCAGACACACGGCGAACCGGGGTGCCCAGCTTGGCCAGCCGACTGGCGAGATTGCTGGGGCTGGCGCCGTACAGGTCGGTCATGACCAACACGCCGTCGCCGCTGTCGACCCGACGCATCGCTGCCGAGGCCTGGGGCAATAACGCGTCCAGGTCTGCATCGAGCGGAACCTCGAAGGATTCGGTCTTCAACGGCAAATGCCGCAACAGCCCCGTCGCCACGTCCAAGAACGATGCGCCGATGCCGGGATGAGTAATGAGGAGAATGCCACAGGCCATGCCGAAACGTTAACAGGTCAGCATGACCACGCGATAGCGTTTGCCGGGCACCGATGTGTTGCGAAATGAATGGGCGTTTAGCCTGCTGCAATTGGGAGTGGATTGCGGGCGATGTACGCTCCGCTGACACGGTGACGATGTGATGTGCGTTGCGTCTGCATCGGTATCGCGGCAAGCGAGCGCTGCAGCAGAGTGCTCAGCGACGATGCTCGTAGCCTGCGTGACTTGGCGACGCCTTTGCCGGGTTTCTACTTCGCCATGCGTGCCGACGTGTAGCGCTTGGGTCAGTGTGCTCGACCGCGTGGAGATGGAGCAATGCAATAAGTGCGTCGGCCATGCCCTGCTCAGCGACAACAACGCCCAATCACATAAAGCGCGCACCAGTAACCGCATCAGGCAAACGCAAGTCTCCCTCCAGCTGACCAGCCGCGGCGCAGACCGCAGCACAACGCTTCAACGATTCCCGAATCCCGATTCCCCAATCCCCAATCCCCAATCCCGAGATTCAATCCTGCTCGCGATGAAACGTCGCCACTTCCGGCCAGCCCTGTTCGCGTGCGTGGCGCGCCATGCGTTCGGCCAGATACACCGAGCGGTGCTTGCCGCCGGTGCAGCCGAACGCGATGGTGACGTAGCTGCGGGTGTCGTTGCGCAGCCGCGGCAGCCAGGTATCGAGCAGGTCCACGATCTGCGCCGAATAGCGGATCACGTCCGGCTCCTTGTCCAGGTAGTCGCGCACGCCGGCATCGCGGCCGGTGAGCGGGCGCAGCTCCGGGTCCCAATGCGGGTTGGGCAGCACACGCGCATCGAAGACGAAGTCGGCCTCGGCCGGCACGCCGCGCTTGTAGGCGAAGGATTCGAACAGCAGGGACAAGCGGTCGCTATTGCCCAGCGCGAACTCGGTGACCACACGCCGGCGCAGCTGATGCACGTTGAGCGCGCTGGTATCGATGATGGCATCGGCCTGCGCGCGCAGCGGCGCGGTCAATTCGCGCTCGCGGGTGATCGCTTCCGGCAACGCCAGGCCGAGCTGGCTGAGCGGATGGCGGCGGCGGGTATCGGCGTAGCGCTTGAGCAGGGCTTCGTCGCTGGCTTCGAAAAACAGCAGGCGTGCCTCGATGCCGTATTCCTGTGCGGCCTGCCGCCACTGCGCCAGCTGGGTCAGGTCGCTGCGGCTGCGTACGTCGATGCCCACCGCCAGGCGCTGGTCGCCGAGCGGGTTGCCCCGCAGCCGGCTGCGCACAAAGTCCGGCAGCAACTCGACCGGCAGATTGTCCGAGCAGTAATAGTCGAGGTCTTCGAAGGTCTTCAGCGCCACCGACTTGCCGGACCCGGACAACCCGCTGACGATCATCAAGGTGGACGCGGCAATGCTCATGGGGTGCGTCGCTCCAGCAGGTTGCTGTGGCGGGCGATGAACATCGCCGCCGGGTCGATGCCCTTGGTGCGCAGGATGTGCAGGCGGGTGGCCGCTTCGGTCAGCACGGCCAGGTTGCGGCCGGGCATCACCGGCAGGGTGATCAGCGGCACGTCCAGGTCCAGCACGTGGCGGCTGCCGGAATCACCGGTCAGGCGCTCGTAGCCGGAAGGTGTGGGCTCGGTCATTGGGCGAGTCAGGTGCACGATCAGGCGCAGGTACTTGTTCTTCTTCACCGCGGTGTCGCCGAACATGTCGCGCACGTTCAACACGCCCAGGCCGCGCACTTCCAGCAGATCCTGCAGCAGCTCGGGGCAGGTGCCGTCGAGTACGTCCGGCGCGATCTGGGTGAATTCCGGTGCGTCGTCGGCCACCAGGCGGTGCCCGCGGCTGAGCAGTTCCAGTGCCAGTTCGCTCTTGCCCGAGCCGGCCTCGCCGGTGATCAGCACGCCGATCGAATAGATCTCCATGAACACGCCATGCAGCGTGACCCGCGGTGCCAGCGTGCGCGCCAGATGGTAGGAAAGGTGGTTGAGCAGCTCATGGCCGCGCTTGGGCGAGATCCACAGCGGGGTATTGGATTCATCCGCCGCCGCGCGCAAGTCTTCCGGGCAGGACTGGTTCTTGCTGATTGCCAGTGCCAGCGGCTGCACCTGGATGATCTTTTCGATCGTCTCCCAGCGTTGCCGCGCATCCAGCGAATCCAGCCAGGCCAGCTCCTCGGTGCCGAGGATCTGCACCTTGTTTGGGTAGATCACATTGAGATAGCCGGCCAGCGAGGGCCGGCGCGCATTATTGCTGCCGGCTTCGATTTCGCGGTGCTCGCCCTTTTGCCCGGCGACCCAACGCAGCGCCAGCTTGTCACGCTGCTGGTCGAACAGCTCACGTGCGGTGATGCTGGTATTCATGCGGCGCTCGCGTGTGGGGGCGGTACCTCGGTCAGCAGCGCCATCAGCGCTTGCGCATCGGGCGCGGCGCGCAGCTGCTGGCGAAAATGGCTGTCAGAAAAGCGCTCGGCCAGTTCCGACAACAGCATCAGGTGCTGATGCGTGTAGTGCGCCGGCACCGCCATCGCAAACACCAGGTCCACCGCTTCTTCGGCGCCGAACTCCACCGGCGTCTGCAGCCGCAGCAAGGCGCCGCGCGGTTCGGTGAGGTTGGGGCAGCGCCCGTGCGGAATGGCAATGCCGTGGCCGATGGCGGTGCTGCCAAGGGCTTCGCGCTCGCACAGGTTGGCAAACAGTTCGTCGGTACCGGCCTGGCGGCAGGACAGCAGCTCGGCGGCGGTATGCAGGACGGTGTCGCGATCGGCGGCCGGCGACACCATGGTGCGCACGGCCGCCATCAGATCGGTTAAAGGCATGAGGGCATCAAGCGAGAAGCGTCATGCGGGATTGTCGCGCACCTCGCGGGCGTGGTGGTTACATTTCTTCTCTTTGTGCTTGAGCACCAGGCGGTCGAGCTTGTCGACCAACAGGTCGATGGCGGCGTACATGGTGGAACCGCTGGCATCGGCGTGCAGAATGCGGCCGGGGAGGTTGACGGTGGCGACCACATGGTGGTCTGGCTTGCGGACGGCCAGCTGAGTTCGGACTTCACAGTGCTGGTCGAAGTGGCGCTGCAGGCGCTGCAGCTTGCTTGCCACGTAGTCCCGCAGGGCGGGGGTCACTTCAAGCTGGTGGCCATACGTCTCGATACGCATCGGATACCTCCATTGGTCGGTGGGCCAATGAACCTTTCCGGTGGTCCGGCGAACCCGGCACAGGCCCGCGTTGCGGTGGTTGCAACGTCAGGCGATGCGCACGCGTTCGTGGGAGGCGGAAATGTTCATGGCCTCACGATACTTCGCAACGGTTCGGCGCGCTACTGGCACGCCGGAAGTTTTCAACAGATCTGCCAACTTGGCGTCAGACAGCGGCTTGCGCGGGTTTTCCGCATCGATCAGGCGCCGGATCATCGCCTGGATCGCCGTGCTGGAGGCCTCGCCGCCGCTGTCGGTGTCGATGCCGGAGGCAAAGAACGAGCGCAGCGGGATGGTGCCGCGCGGCGTGCGCACGTACTTGCGGGCGATGGCACGCGAAATCGTCGATTCGTGCAGGCCCAACTCACCGGCGATCTCGCGCAGGGTCAGCGGGCGCAGCGCCTGCGCACCGAACTCCAGGAACCCGGCCTGGTGCTGCAGCAGGCAGCGCACCACCCGCAGCAGGGTTTCGCCGCGCGCCTCCAGGCTCTTGAGCAGCCAGCGCGCTTCCTGCAGTTGGCCACGCAGGTAGCCGGCGTCGGATTCGCCGCAGCTGCGGATCAGTTGCTCGTAGCCGCGGTGGATGGTCACCTTGGGTTGCGCGCGGCCGGCCAGGGCGGCGCGCCAGACGCCGCGCTGGCGCCAGATCACACAGTCCGGCACCACATAGGTGTCCTGCGACAGCGCGCTGATCTGCTTGCCCGGGCGCGGGTCCAGCGAGCGCACCAGCTGCACGGCCTGCTCGACATCGGCGGCAGAGCGCTTGAGTTCGTGGGCCAGGCCAGCAATGCCGCTGCGCGGCAGCCGCTCCAGCGGCCCGGCCACGATCTGCAGCGCCAGCTCGCGCGCAGGCGTCGCCGCATCGAGCACCTGCAGCTGCAGCGCCAGACATTCGCCCAGCGAGCGTGCGCCGATGCCCACCGGGTCGAAGCGCTGGATCTGGTGCAGCACGGTGAGCACTTCGGCCTCGTCCACGTTGCCGAGGTTGAGCGTCTCCAGAATCGCGCTGAGCGGCTCGCGCAGGTAGCCGTCTTCGTCCAGGGCATCGATCAGGATCGCGCCGATCTGGCGGTCCCTTGGCGACAGCGGTGACAAATGCAACTGCCACAACAGGTGGTCGGCCAGGGTTTCGGACTCGGCCACGCGTTCGGCGGCGTCGCCGTTGTCGTCATCGTCGAAGCTGCCGCCACTGCCAGTGCCGGTCCATTGCAGCTCGTCCTGCGACCAGTCGTCGTCGCGCTCGGCAGGCGCCGGCTCGTCGCGTTGGCGTTCTTCGTTGGAGGCGGAGGGCGACGGTTCGACCGGCGCCTCGCTGGCCGCATGTGCGGCTTCGTCGGCCCACTCCAGCAGTGGATTGGTCTCCACCGCTTCGGCGATTTCCACTTCCAGCTCGGTGGTGGACATCTGCAATAGTTTGATCGCCTGACGCAATTGCGGCGTCATGACCAACTGCTGTCCTAACGATGTCTGGAGCCGGGCTTTCATGCGGACACTAGCTGGATGACCTATGGCGCGGCGACGCGCTCAAAGGCGGAAGGTGTCCCCCAGATAGACGCGCCGCACGTCGGGATTGTTGAGCAAAGCGTCCGGTGCCCCCTGCGCCAGCACGCCCCCCTCGGCGAGGATATACGCGCGGTCGCAGATTCCCAAGGTCTCGCGCACGTTGTGATCGGTGATCAACACGCCGATGCCGCGTTCCTTGAGGTGGATGACGATGCGCTGGATCTCGCCGACCGAAATCGGGTCCACGCCGGCGAACGGTTCATCGAGCAGCATCATGCGCGGTTTGGCGGCCAGCGCGCGGGCAATCTCGCAACGGCGCCGCTCGCCACCGGACAGGCTGGCGCCCAGCTGGTCGGCCACGTGGGTGATCTGCAGTTCTTCCAGCAGCGAGGCCAGTTCTTTCTCCTGGCCTGGCCCGTCGAGGTCGTCGCGCAGTTCCAGCACCAGGCGGATGTTGTCGGCCACGCTGAGCTTGCGGAACACCGACGGCTCCTGCGGCAGGTAGCCTACGCCGAGCTTGGCGCGCGCGTACATCGGCTCGGCGGTGAGGTCGCGGCCGTCCAGTTCGATACGCCCGGCATCGGCCTCGACCAGCCCGACGATCATGTAGAAGCACGTGGTCTTGCCGGCGCCGTTGGGGCCGAGCAGGCCGACCACTTCGCCGGCCTCCAGGGTCAGGCCGAACTCCTTGACCACTTCGCGCTGCTTGTACTTCTTGCGCAGACCGGTGGCGACCAGCATTACTTCTTCCCCTGCGGCTTGGCCGGTGCGGGCGCCGCGGCGGGCGCGGCAGTCTTGGGCTGGATGATGGTGCGCACGCGGCTGCCGTCGCCGCCGCTCTGCATGTTGCCGGTCTTGGTGTTGTAGACCATGCGCTGACCAGCGTTGGTGCCCTTGGGCGAATCCACCTTGTAATTGCCGGTGAGGATGATGATTTCGTCGGCGACCTTGTATTCGATGTTGTCGGCCTGGCCGTTCATCATCGCGCCGTCGTCCATCTCCTGCTTCAGCGTGGCCTGCTTGCCGTTGAGCACCACGCGATCGGTCTGGCCGTTCTTCTGAAAGATGTCGGCGGTGTCGGCGTGGATTTCCAGCGTGCCCTGGGTGATTACCACCTTGCCGCTGAAACGGCACTTGCCGCTGTCATCGAGCATGTTGCAATCGTTGCTGTTGGAGTCGATCGTCATCGGCTGATTGCGATCGCTGGTCTTGGCCATCGCCAATGCGGGCAGCAGCAGTGCGGCAAACGCCAGTTTAGCGGGCAGCATTCGGTTCATAGCGGGTCTTGACCTGGGAAAGGAGCTTGTACTGGCGTGTCTTGAGATCGGCCTCGAAGCCGACCCCGCTTTGCATGATACCCGGCCGGCGCATGGTGACCGGCGCGGCGGTCTTGGCCAGGTTCTGCTGCGGAAACACGTCCAGGCTCTCGGTGCGGAAAGTGGTGGGCGGGGTGTTGCCGGTGGTGGGGCTGTCGCCGGCCACGTCACCGCGCAGGCGCATTTCATCGCCCTTGGGGCTGATCCAGCCGGTCTTGGAGCGCAGCGTCCACGGGTTGTTGGCGTTGTCGGGCAGCAGGAACACCGGCGTGGTGATCTCCGAGGTCTGGTCGGCGCGGTTGCGGTGCATTTCCGGCGCACGCAGCGTCATCGACTCCTTGCCGCTCTCCTTGTCCAGGGCAATCAGCTCGAAGTCGCGCAGCACGTAGTCGGCCTTGGAATCGTCCACCGCCGCAGCAACCGGACGCGCGCGCTGCTGCCAGGCCGACCAGCCGCTGATGATCGCCGCGGCCAGCAGCACCGCGCCGAGCGTGGTGCGCCAATTCCAGGTCATGCCGAGAACCTCGCGAGGATGCTGTCGACCTGGCCCTGCGCGGCCAGCACCACGTCGCAGACCTCGCGCGCGGCGCCTTCGCCGCCCCGTGCGCGGGTGTGCCACTGCACGCGTTCGGCGATCCACGGGTGCGCGTTGGCGGGCGCGACCGGCAAGCCGACCGCCAACAACGCCGGCAGATCGGGCAGGTCATCGCCCATGAACAACACTTCGTCCAGCGAGAGCCCGTGCTCCTGGCACAGCGCCAGCACTGACAGGCGCTTGTTCTTGACCCCGATCTGCACATGCAGGCCCAGATCCTGGCCACGTTTTTCCGCCGACAGGCTGGCGCGTGCGGTGATCAGCGCCACGTGGATGCCGGCATGCTCCAGCTGCTTCAGGCCCTGGCCGTCGAGCACATTGAAGGCCTTGCTCTCGTTGCCGGCGTGGTCGTAGTACAGGCGGCCGTCGGTCAGGGTGCCGTCGACGTCGAAACACGCCAGGCGCACGCGGGCGGCGCGGTCGATGAGGTCGGCAGGAAGGTCTTGCAGGGGGGAATAGGGCATCGGCACGAATCGGTGAGAACGGGGTCCGGCGGTTGAAAACTGAACCTGTTAAACCACCTTGGCGCGCAACAGGTCGTGAATGTTCAATGCGCCGACCGCGCGCTGCTGCGCATCGACCACGATCAGGCCATTGATCTTGTAGTCCTCCATCAGCCGCGCGGCCTCGGCGGCCAGCTGGTCGGCACCGATAGTCTTGGGGTTGCGGGTCATCACCTCGGCAATCCCGGCACTGCGCACGTCGATGTCGCTGTCCAGCGCGCGGCGCAGATCGCCGTCGGTGAACAGGCCAATCAGCCGCTCCTGCGCGTCCACCACGGCGGTCATGCCCAGGCGCTTGCGGCTCATCTCCATCAGCGCCTCGCTCAGGCTGGCGTCCTCGCGCACGCGCGGCAGCTCGTCGCCGCCATGCATCACATCGGTGATGTGCAGCAGCAGGCGGCGGCCCAGGCTGCCGGCCGGATGCGAGCGGGCGAAGTCGTCGGCGGTGAAGCCGCGCGCGTCCAGCAGGGCCACCGCCAGCGCATCGCCCATCGCCAATGAGGCGGTGGTGCTGGAGGTCGGCGCCAGGTGCAGCGGGCAGGCTTCGGCAGACACGCTGACATCCAGGTGCACGTCGGCGGCCTGCGCCAGGGTGGAGGCCGGGCGGCCGGTCATGGCGATGATCGGGTTGCCCTGGCGCTTGAGCACCGGCAGCAGCATGCGCACTTCGTCCGATTCGCCCGAATACGACAGCGCCAGCACGATGTCGGCCTCGGTGATCATGCCCAGGTCGCCATGCCCGGCCTCGCCCGGGTGCACGAAGAACGCGGGGGTGCCGGTGGAGGCCAGGGTCGCGGCGATCTTGCGCGCGATATGCCCGGATTTGCCCATGCCGGTGGCGACCACCCGCCCGCGCGAGGCCAGCACCAGCCGGCAGGCGGCGGCAAACGGCGCACCGATGCGCGCGCCCAGCGCGGCCAGGGCCGCCTGCTCGATCTCGAGCACGCGCTGCCCGCTGGCGACCAGGCTGGCGTCGCTGACGGTGGCGGAGGGCAAGTGCGAGACGGCCATGCAGGGCTCGGGTGAAGAGTAGAATGTGCGCTCATTTTATGAGGAAACGCCCTTTGGACGCCGAAACCATCCGTAAACTCATCGAATCCGGCTTGCCTGAAGCCCGCGTCGACGTGCAGGGCGAGGATGGCGTGCATTTCGAGGCGACCGTGGTCAGCCCGGCCTTTGTGGGGAAAGCGCCGCTGGCCCGCCACCGCATGGTCTACGCCACCCTGGGCGAGCTGATGGGCGGGGCGATCCACGCGCTGCAGCTCAAGACGCTGACCCCCGACGAGGCCTGAGCCTTTGGTAGCACCTGGCTGGACGCGCGCCCCTGCGCGTGACCGCCAGGCTCCAGCGTGCGCCTGACCGCCTCCGCATTCCCCTGACTTCATTTCGGATTCCCTGAGTTCCCATGGCAAAAATCGTAGTGACCGGCGGCCAAGCGCTGCACGGTGAGGTCCATATTTCCGGCGCCAAGAATGCGGTGCTGCCGATCCTGTGCGCGACCCTGCTGGCCGATGCGCCGGTGGAGATCAGCAACGTGCCGCACCTGCACGATGTGATCACCACGGTGAAGCTGCTCAGCGAGCTGGGCGCCGAGGTCACCATCGATGAAGGCACGCTGGCCAAGGGGCGCTCGATCCTGGTCGATCCGCGCTCGGTCACCCACCAGATCGCGCCGTACGAGCTGGTCAAGACCATGCGCGCCTCGATCCTGGTGCTGGGCCCGCTGCTGGCGCGCTACGGCACCGCCGAAGTGTCGCTACCCGGCGGTTGCGCGATCGGCTCGCGTCCGGTGGACCAGCACATCAAGGGCCTGCAGGCGCTGGGTGCGGACATCAGCGTGGAAAACGGCTACATCAAGGCCACCAGCAACGGCCGGCTCAAGGGCGGGCGTTACGTGTTCGACATGGTCAGCGTCACCGGCACCGAGAACGTGCTGATGGCCGCCGTGCTGGCCGAAGGCACCACCGTGCTGGAAAACGCGGCAATGGAGCCGGAAGTCACCGACCTGGCCGACTGCCTGATCGCGCTGGGCGCACAGATCGAAGGCGCCGGCACGCCGCGCATCACGGTGCAGGGCGTCGAGCGCCTGGGCGGCGGCCACCATGCGGTGCTGCCAGACCGCATCGAGACCGGCACCTTCCTGGTGGCCGCAGCGATGACCGGCGGCAGCGTCACCGTGCGCCGCGCGCGCCCGGACACCCTGGACGCGGTGCTGGACAAGCTCACCGAAGCCGGCGCGACGATCACCACCACTGCCGACAGCGTCACCCTGGACATGCACGGCAAGCGCCCGCGCGCGGTCAACCTGACCACTGCGCCGTACCCGGCGTTTCCCACCGACATGCAGGCGCAATTCATGGCGCTCAACTGCGTGGCCGAGGGCGTAGGCGTGATCAACGAGACGATCTTCGAAAACCGCTTCATGCACGTCAACGAGCTGCTGCGCCTGGGTGCGGATATCCAGGTGGAAGGGCATACCGCGATCGTGCGCGGCGCCGAACGCCTCAGCGGCGCGCCGGTGATGGCCACCGACCTGCGTGCGTCGGCCTCGTTGATCCTGGCCGGCCTGGTCGCCGACGGCGACACCACCATCGATCGCATCTACCACCTGGACCGTGGCTACGAAAACATCGAGGAGAAGCTGGGGGCGCTGGGCGCGACCATCCGGCGCATCGCATGATCCTGCGCGGCCAATTCACCACCCGCCGCAAGGTGCTGCTGGGGGTGATCGTGCTGATCCTGGCGTGGCTGGTCTACGCCTGGTCGGTCGGCATGGCCATCACCCAGGGCGTCGAGTTCAAGGACATGGACTGGAACGGCGACGGCACGGCCAGCCGCGAGGAAATCGCGCAATCGTTCTACGCGGTGGCGGTCAAGAAAACCGTCGAAGGCAAGCGCCATTGCGATCTGTTTTATTGGCGCTCAACCGAAGCGCAGATTCGCGTGGATTGCCGCACGGTGTTCAGTACCGGCGATGACAAGGCTGCGGCCAAGCCGTGAGGTGAGTGCGTGAGGGCGTTGAGAGCCTTGCGCGTCTTGCATGTGCCTTGATGTGCGAGATGAGTCGTGCCAGGTGCGAGCTGTGGCGAGACACATGCAGACACAAAAAAGCCCGGCACGCTGCCGGGCTTTTTGATGGTCGATGCGCAGCGCAATGAACCCGCAGATGCACCATCTTCATTCGTAGGAGCGCGCTCGCGCGCGATGGGGCTATATCGATAACGCCTCATCGCGCGCAAGCGCGCTCCTACGTCCGGCCGCACACCCGAGATCAGGCGGCGGCCTGGCGAGTCGTCAGCGCAGTGCCTTGATGGTCAGATCCAGCGCGTCCTGGCCTTTTTCCTTCTGCAGCAAGCGCGCCGGCACCGGCAGGTCCTTGACCACCCATGCGATCAATTCCTTGTCGCCGTCCACACGCGACACCTTGGTGGCCTGTTCCTGCTTGCCGTTGACGGTGATGGTTTCCTTGCCCACCACCTTGTAACTCATCGGCTTGATGCGGCCTTCGTCCACCATACGGTAGTTCAGCGGCTTGCCAGCGGCCAGGTCGCGGGTGATGGCCAGATTGATCAACAGCGCATCCATATCGCCCGGCTGCAGCTTGACCGGGCCGCGGCGGTCCGGCTTGATGTCGCCGCTCCAGGTAGCCTGGCTGGTCTTCCAATCGTAGTTGGCGGTGACGTTGCGCCGCTTGACCATCATCGAAGAGGTGTCGTTGCTGCTGACCGGGCGCAGCTGGCCATTGGCCTCTTCGAACACCGTGCTCTGGGTCAGGTTGGCCAGCTGGTTCTGGATGGTGAGCGTGTAGCGCCACTGGTTGGCGCCGGCCGCGGCCAGGGTCATGGTGCCGTTGGCCTGCATGCCCATGTAATTGGCCGAGTAATCGGCCTGGAACGGCTGCACGGCCAGCGCGGGCAGGCTGGCAACCGCCAGGGCCGCTGCGGCAATCAACGAACTGGTACGGGAGAACGTCTTCATGGGTCAGGCTCCTTGGTATTCGACCAGGCGCAGATCGACCTGATCCTCACCTTTGTCACGTTGCAGGATGCGGACCGGCGTAGGTACGCCGTTGGCAATCCAGAGGATGGTTTCGTTGTCGCCGCTGTTGACGCGGTACACGCGCAACGCGTCGTAGCTGAGGTCGCCCACCTGCACCACTTCGGTGGCATCGGCGGCGCGGTAATCGTATTGGCGCACCCGGCCGACATCGACGTAGCGGTAGCTCAGGCTGCGGCCGGGCTGTGCGTCGCGCATCAGCGACAGATTGAGCGACAGCGCGCTCTGGTCGCCGCGCTGCAGCGGAATCGGCTGCTGACGCTCTTTCTTCAGGTCGCCGTCCCACTGCGCGGTGCCGGCCTGCCAGTTGTAGACGCCGGTGACCTTCTTGCCGAAGAACATCGCCTTGCGCACGGTGCTCTGGGTCAGCGGCACGTAGGTGTCGCCATCGACACGGAACACGGTGCTCTGCTCCAGGTTCAGTCCCAGGATGCTGGCAAAGCCCTTGCGCCCGCGCACGGCCATGTCGATACGCCATTGGTTGCCGTCGCCGTGACTGACCTGCATGGTGGCGTCGCCGGCTTCCTTGCCGCGGTAGAACGCCTGGTAGGTCGCCACGAATGGCTCCAGCGCCGGCGGCGTCCAGGTGCTGGCCGGCAAGGCCGGAGCGGCAGGTTGCGCGGGCATGGGCGCGGCGGCCGGCGCTTGTTGCGCACGGCCGATACCGGCCTGGCAAAGCAGGGCCGTGGTGAACAACGCGACAGCGAAGGGGAGGACTTTCATGCGCGGGAGCGAGGCACGGGGCCGCAAGGATGTCCGAGAGGGAATGAGGGGCGCGTGTCCGCGCTAAACGAGCGCGATGCCAGCGGACTCTAGTCGCAGTGGTGTAAACAGGCACTGACCGTCGATATGCACGCGCCCGTCGGGCGTGGTGACCCGGCCGCTGGCCAGTAACCGCAGCGTGGCCAGCAGCAGCGGGTGTTCGCGGTCCAGCACCCGCGCCGCCAGTGACTCGGCGGTGTCGTCCGGCAACACCGGCACATGGGCCTGGGCGATCACCGGGCCGGCATCCAGTTCCGGCACCACCAGATGCACGCTGGCACCGTGCTCGGCATCGCCGGCCTCCAGCGCCCGCGCATGCGTGTGCAAGCCGCGGTATTTGGGCAGCAGCGAGGGATGGATGTTGAGCATGCGGCCGGTGAAGCGGCGCACCAGAGGCTCGCCCAGGATGCGCATGTAGCCGGCGCAGATCACCCAATCCGGCTGCACTGCGGCGATGGCATCGCCCAATGCACTGTCGAACGCCGCGCGGTCGGCGAACGCGCGTGGGCTGGCGCTCCAGCGTCGCGACGCGTCCACTTTCTGCAAGGCCGGCGCCTGTTCCTGGTCGGAAAACACACCGGCCACCTCGGCCGCCAACCGCCCGGCGGCAATCGCATCGAGGATGGCCTGCAGATTACTGCCGCGCCCGGAGGCCAGGACGGCAAGGCGCAGGCTCATACGATCACGCCCATCGTTGTATCGCAGACGCAGCTCAAGCGGCTGCCGCGTTGGAGACAAACAACGCCTTGACCTGCGGCCGCAGCAGAACCACCAGCGTAAACACGCCGACCACGGTGCCGAACGGCATGAATGAGCAGGAAATGCCGGCGACGATCAGGCACAGCAGATGCCGTCTGCGCTGGGCGATGCAGCGACCCGCATACGCCATGAAGCCGGCCAATGTCAGGCCGCAGGCGATGAAGCCTGCCGCGAACACCACGAAGAACCAGCCGAACCAGCGGGGATCAATCTCTGGCGCGTCGGCATTGGTCGTGGTCATCGGCAGGTGGCCGGTGACGATCGCCAGCCCCATGAACAGGTGGATCAACGGGAATAACGAAAACAGCCCGGTGATGCCGGCCAGCACGTAATGAAAGATCGACAGCAACTTCAGTTGCTGCAGATCCTCGGCGGTGGCAGTTGTAGAGACGTAAACGGGCGCGGCTTCCATGCGAGTGCTCCTTGGGTCAACCAATCCGGACGCGTTCGTCGCCCTGTGCCGTCACCACCTGGCCAATGCGCCAATGCGCCATCGACTGCGCGTCCAGCGCCTGTTCCAGCGCGGCGGCCTGTGCCGGTGCGGCGACCAGCACGAAGCCGATGCCGCAATTGAAGGTGCGCCACATTTCGGCATCGGCCACCGCGCCTTCGCGCTGCAGCCAGGCGAACACCGGCGGCAAGGTCCATGCCGTGGCGTCGATGTCCAGGCCCAGGCCGTCCGGGATCACCCGGATGATGTTCTCGGTCAGCCCGCCGCCGGTGACATGCGCCATGGCGTGGATCGCCTCGCCGTGCGACTTGAGCAGGGCCAGGATCGGCTTGACGTACAGCGCGGTCGGCGCCATCAGCGCATCGATCAGCGCCACGCCGTCGTCCAGCACCAGATCGGCCGGCGCCCCGGCACGCTCGTAGATCTTGCGGATCAGCGAATACCCATTGGAATGCGGGCCGGAGGAAGCGATGCCGATCAGCACGTCACCCTCGCGCACCTGCGCGCCGTCCAGCAGCTGCGATTTTTCCACCGCGCCAACGGTGAAGCCGGCCAGGTCGTATTCGCCTGGCGGGTACATGTCGGGCATCTCGGCGGTTTCGCCGCCGATCAGCGCGCACCCGGAGAGCTCGCAGCCGCGCGCGATGCCGCCGACCACCGCCGCGGCGGTGTCGATATCCAGCTTGCCGGTGGCGAAGTAGTCCAGAAAGAACAGCGGTTCGGCACCCTGCACCAGCACGTCGTTGACGCACATGCCGACCAGGTCGATGCCGATGGTGTCGTGGCGGCCGAGTTGCTGGGCGAGTTTGAGCTTGGTGCCCACCCCGTCGGTGCCGGAGACCAGCACCGGCTCCTTGTACTTGCCGGACAGGTCGAACAAGGCACCGAAGCCGCCCAGGCCGCCCATCACCTCCGGTCGAAAGCTGCGCTTGACCAGGGGTTTGATGCGTTCGACCAACGCATTGCCGGCATCGATGTCGACGCCCGCGTCACGGTAGGTCATGGGCGAGGGATTGGAAGGCGTTGGGCTGGTCACGGGTGGGGTGGCTCGGCGGTAAAGGCGGCGATTTTAACAGCCACGTTGGCGCTAGCGTCCCATTCGGGCAACAATTCACCCGGATACGCTTACGTCATGGAACCGTCGATGCGCCGCAGTCTCGCTTTCTTTCTCGCCCTCGTGGTCGCCATGCCCGTGTTGCCGGCCTACGCCCAGGCCGATCTGCGCACCGAAGGCGACGTCGCCAAGGCGCAGGGCGCCTACGATGCCGAAGTGCCGGTCAACAGCCAGAGCGAGTCCGATCGCCCCGGCGCGTTGGCGCGTGCTTTGGGGGCGGTGCTGGGCAAGGTGTCCGGCGACCGCAGCGTCATGAGCCGCCCCGGCGTGCCGCAGGCGTTGCGCAATGCGCCCAACTACGTCGATCACTACGACTACCGCCAGGATCAGGGCACCTCGCGCAGTGGCGCGCCGACCTTCCGCACCGTGCTGGTGGCCCGCTTCCGGCAATCCGACGTCGACGGCCTGATCGCCGCGCTGGGCCTGCCGGTGTGGCCGCAGCCGCGCCCGAAACCGGTGCTGTGGCTGGCCATCGACGACGGCAGCGGCCCGCGTCTGGTCGGCGTGGCGCAGGCCAACGCCGCGCGCAGCGTGCTCGACCGCGCAATCGAGCGCGGTTACCGGCTCGGCCTACCCGGTGGCGCGGCCGCCGAACAGGCCCTGGCTGGCGCCATCTGGCGCAAGGACACCGCCGCCGTTGCGCGCGCGTCGGCCAAGTACAGCCCGCCGATGCAGTTGATCGGCAAGCTCTACCGCACCGATAGCGGCTGGACCGCCGATTGGGTGTTCGTGGACAACGGCAACGTGCTCTCCAGCTGGACCAGCAGCGACGGCGATGCCCGCCGCGCGATGGCCGCCGGTGCCGACGGCGCCGCCGATGCCCTGGTCAAGCGCTACGCCAAGCGGGTGGACTCGGGCGTGCCCGGGGTCTACCGCGTGGTGATCACCGGCATCAGCAGCGCCGACGACTACCTGCGCGTTTCCGCTGCGCTGCAGGGCGTGTCGGTGGTGCGCAGCATCCGCCCGGTGAGCGCAAATGGCGATCGCATGGAGCTGGACCTGGAACTGCTCACGGGAATTTCCGGGCTCAACCGTATGCTCGGCGACAACAGCCCGCTGATCTCGGTTTCCGTGCCGACCGAAGGCCCCATCATTCTCGAAAACGAGCACGCCGAGTACCGCCTCAAATGATCCTGACCCCCGAGGCGGAAATCGCCCAGTTCCTGCGCCGCCTCAAATGGGCGGCGGTGATCGTCGGCGTGCTGTGGGTGGTATCGCTGCTGTCGCCGATCCTCACCCCGTTCGTGCTGGCGCTGTTGCTGGCCTGGCTGGGCGACCCGCTGGTGGACCGCATCGAACGTGCCGGGCGCTCGCGCAACATGGCGGTCACCCTCGTCTTCATTCTCATGGTGCTGCTGGTGGTGCTGGCGCTGATGATCCTGGTGCCGATGATGGAGCGCCAGATCATGACCCTGATCGATGCGCTGCCGCAGATGCGCGACTGGGCGATCGGCACCGCCATTCCCTGGCTGGAGCGCCGCACCGGCGTGGAGCTGATGGGCTGGCTGGACCCGGAACGCCTCATAGAGTGGATCCGCAGCCACTGGGAGCAGGCGGGCGGCGTTGCCAAGACCTTCTTCGGCTATGTCTCACGCTCGGGCTTTGCAATGGTCACCTGGGTGATCAACCTGGCCTTGTTGCCCATCCTGGCGTTCTATTTCCTGCGCGACTGGGACCGCATGGTGGAGCGCGTGGCGGCGGTGATTCCGCGTGCCTACATCGGCACCGTGAGCCGGCTCGCGCTGGAGTCCAACGACGTGCTGGGTGGCTTCATTCGCGGCCAGTTCCTGGTGATGCTGGCGCTGGGCGCCATCTATGCCACCGGCCTGTCCATCATCGGGCTCAACCTGGGCCTGCTGATCGGCATCATCGCCGGCTTTATCAGCTTCATTCCGTACCTGGGCGCCACCACCGGCATCGTGCTCGCGTTGCTGGCAGCGATCGTGCAGGCGCAGGGGTTCGACCTGAAATTGCTGATCGGCGTGGGCGTGGTGTTCACCGTCGGCCAGCTGCTGGAAAGTTACGTGCTGACCCCGCGCATTGTCGGCGACAAGATCGGCCTGCACCCGGTGGCGGTGATCTTTGCGGTGATGGCCGGCGGCCAGCTGTTCGGCTTCCTCGGCATGCTGCTGGCGCTGCCGGTGGCGGCGGTGGCCAACGTGCTGCTGCGCTATGCGCATGAGCGCTACACCCAGAGCGATCTGTATGCCGGCGAGCGTGCCGGCATCGTGTTGCAATCCGGGCCCGAGCGCAGCGTGATCATCGACGCCAGCAAGGACGCGGATCGGTCGTGAGCGTGCCGCAATTGCCGTTGGCGTTGCGTGCGCCTTCCGACCAGCGACTGGACAGCTATATCGCCGCACCGGACGGTTTGATCGCGCAACTGCAGGCGTTCGCCGCCGGCCAGCTGAGCGACTGGCTGTATCTGGCCGGCCCAAGCGGCACCGGCAAGACCCATCTGGCCTTGTCGGTGTGCGCGGCGGCCGAGCAGGCCGGGCGCAGCTCGGCCTACCTGCCGTTGCAGGCGGCGGCTGGCCGCTTGCGCGATGCGCTCGAAGCATTGGAAGGGCGCAGCGTGGTGGCGCTGGATGGCGTGGACAGCATTGCCGGCCAGCGCGAGGACGAAGTGGCGCTGTTCGATTTCCACAACCGTGCGCGAGCTGCCGGGATCACGCTGCTGTACACCGCCCGCCAGATGCCAGACGGCCTGGCGCTGGTGTTGCCCGACCTGCGCTCACGCCTGTCGCAATGCGTCCGCATCAATTTGCCGGTGCTGGACGACATTGCACGCGCGGCGGTCTTACGCGACCGCGCGCAGCGGCGCGGGCTGGCGCTGGACGAGGCAGCGATCGATTGGCTGCTGACCCACAGCGAGCGTGAGTTGGCCGGCCTGGTGGCCTTGCTGGACCGGTTGGACCGCGAATCCCTGGCTGCGCAGCGGCGGGTGACGGTGCCGTTCCTGCGCCGCGTGCTCGACGACCGCACGTCCTGACGACGGCGCTGCCGCGCGCTCAGTCGCGGCACTGAGTTAGTTGTGCATCCAGCTCGGCCAGCCGCTGTGGTGTGCCTACATCGGTCCAGCGACCACGGTGGTGCACGCCATCGATCCGGCCAGCCGCCATTTGCGCGCGCAGGATCGGCGCCAACGGGAAGCGCGGCGGGGCCTCACCGGTGCTGGGAAGCGGCCCGATCACACGTTCCCACGCGTGCAGTAAGGCCGGGCGATACAGACCGATGCCGGCATAGGTGAGCGTCGGCATCGCCGTGCTGCTGATCTTGCCCTCGTGAGTCAACGCAAAATCCGCGCGTGCCGCATAGGCTGGCGCGTCGACCAGCACCAGCGTTGCCAGGCTGTCGGCTGCGATGTCGAGCGTGGCGAAGTCGATGTCGCTCCAGATGTCGCCATTGACCAGCAGGAAGGGCGCATCGCCCAGCAACGGCAGCGCGTGCAGCATGCCGCCGCCGGTTTCCAGCGGGGTGCTGCCTTCGTAGGAATAGGTCAGACGCAGCCCGAAGGCGCTGCCATCGCCCAGCACCTGCGGAAACTGCGCAGCCAGCCACGACGTATTGATGACCACCTCGTCCACGCCCAGTGCAGCCAACTTGCGCAGATGCCAGACGATCAACGGCGTGCCGCCCACCGACAACAGCGGCTTGGGCGTGTGTTCGGTCAACGGACGCATGCGCTCACCGAATCCGGCAGCAAAGATCAACGCCTTCATGCGGCGGTTCCATTGGCGTTGCCGTGTGCCATGCGTGCGGCCAGTGCGGGTTTGATCTGCTGGTCGAGCAAGTCGATCAAGGGTGCCAATTCGGCATGGCGCGGCAACACTTCGTCCAGGTAGGTGATGAAGCGCGGCACGTTGTCCAGGTACCAGTGCTTGCCATCGCGGTAACTCAATCGCGAAAAAATACCGAGGTTTTTCAAGTGCCGCTGCACGCCCATCCAGTCCGCATCGCGCAGGAACTGCGGCCACGCCGGCACCGGCAAACCGGCCACCTGCGCTCGTGCGTGGTATTGCGCCAGCCACGCGTCCACGCGCGCCAGCGGCCAGCTCACCGAGGTGTCCTTGAACAGGCTGATCGGGTCGTAGGCGATCGGGCCGATCACACAGTCCTGGAAGTCCAGCACCGCCGGGCCGTCCGCGACTGGCATCAGGTTGCGCGGCATGAAGTCGCGATGGGTGAACACGCGAGCTTGCGCCAGCGCGTTATCCATCAGACGGCGCTGCACCAGCTGCAATTGCTCCGCGTGCGCGCAGTCCAGCTGCAGGCCGAGGTGGCGGCCAAGAAACCATTCCTCGAACAGGCCGGCGTCGCGTTGCAGCAGCGCTTCGCCAAACACACCGCTGCCCTCGGGCGGCGGGATGTGCTGCAGCAACAGCAGTTGGCTGATCGCCGCCTCAAGCAGAGCATCAGCCGTGGAATCGGTGAGCACCTGTGCCAGCGTCGGCACACCCAGGTCTTCGAGCAACAGCAAGCCTGCATCCAGGTCGCGCGCCAACACCTGCGGCACGCGCACGCCGTGCTGCTCGAGCAGGTCGCGCATGCGCAGCCATGGCGCGACATTTTCCAGATCCGGCGGCGAATCCATCACGATGCGATCCGGCCCGGCGCTGCGGCTGCGCCAGTAACTGCGAAAACCGGCATCCACCGACGCACGCTGCAGCGTGGCCTGTGGATCGCCCAGTGCCTGTCGCGCCCACTGCAGGCGCTGGCTGTCACGCGAGATATCGGAAGAAAGCGATGAAGTCATGGCAAAGCGCACAGTGAAACGGCGCGCAGCGCACGCCGCAGAAAGGAGGGATGTCTTAGCGCTTGCTGCCGCTGAACAGGCGCAGCAGGGCCAGGATTGCGATGGCGCCCAGCAACGCGCCCAGGAAGCCTGCCGGTTCGCCGGCGTGGTACCAGCCCATGTAGCGGCCGAACCAACTGGCCAGCAAGGCACCGGCGATGCCCAGCACGATGGTCAGCAGGCAGCCCAGCCGTTGCGTGCCGGGCGTGATGAAACGTGCCAGCAGACCGACCACAAAGCCGACCAGGATGATGTACAGCCAACTGTCGCTACCAAACAGGTTGTTCATTGCAGCACCAGCGGGAAGAAGAGCGGCAGACTAGCATTGCGCGTCACCGACGCCATGTGCAGATCGACGTGGGGTGATTGCAAGGAGCGCTTGCAGCCGTGCGGTCAAGACAGCCAGCCGGCCCGCAGTGCGCCAGGCCGGCCGATCGTCGCAGTGCGCTGCCTCAGCAGCAGCCGTGTCCACCATGCCGGGTGCCGCTGTCCGCTGCCACCGGCGAGCCGCTGGTTTCGCCACGCAGGCAGGCGGCGTGGTGCTCGGTGATCACCTTAGAAACGCAGGCGGTGACGCGCTTGCCCATCGGGATGTGCAGGAATTCGTTCGGGCCATGCGCATTGGAATGTGGGCCCAGCACGCCGGTGATCATGAACTGTGCACCGGGGAATTTCTCGCCCAGCATGCCCATGAACGGGATCGAGCCGCCTTCGCCCATGTACATCGCCGGCTTGTCGAAGAAGGCACGGCTGGCGTCGTCGATGGCTTTCTCCAGCCAAGGCGCCATGCCCGGCGCGTTCCAGCCGGAGGAGGCCTTTTCCAGTTCCAACGTGACCTGCGCGCCGTTCGGTGGGTCGCGCAGCAAGGCCTGCTTGAGCAGCTCGCCGCAGGCCTTGCCGTCAGCAGTGGGCGGCAGGCGCAGCGACAGCTTCACCGCGGTCTGCGGACGCAGCACGTTGCCGGCCGAGGCCAGCGGCGGCATGCCATCCACACCCGTGACCGACAAGGCCGGGCGCCAGGTCCGGTTCAACACCAGCTCGGTGAGGTCCTCGTGCATCGGCACCAGCCCGTCCACCATCGGAAACTTGTCGAAGATGGCCGTGTCCAGCGTTGCCGCCGCACTGCGGGCCTGTGCCAGTCGCTCGGCGGGCACGTCCACGTGCAGGCCATCGAGCAGGATGCGTCCGCTGGTTTCGTCCTCGATCCGCGACAGCAGCTGGCGCAGCAGGCGGAAGCTGGACGGCACCACGCCGGACGCGTCGCCCGAGTGCACGCCTTCCTCCAGCACCTTTACGGTCAGGTTGCCGCCAGTCAGGCCACGCAACGAAGTCGTGCACCACAGCTGCTCGTAGTTGCCGCAACCCGAATCCAGACACACCACCAGCGACGGCTTGCCAATGCGCTCGGCCAGGTGGTCCACATAGGCGGGCAGGTCGTAGCTACCCGATTCCTCGCAGGCTTCGATCAGCACCACGCAGCGCGCATGCGGCAGGCCTTGTGCACGCAGCGCCATCACCGCAGCCAGCGAGGCGAAGATCGCGTAGCCATCGTCCGCGCCGCCGCGCCCATACAGTTTGTCGTCGCGCAGCACCGGCTCCCAGGGGCCGAGATCGGCATCCCAGCCGGTCATTTCCGGCTGCTTGTCCAGGTGGCCGTACAACAGCACGGTGTCCTCGCCAGACTCCGGCCCGGTGGCCGGGATCTCGATGAAGATCAACGGCGTGCGGCCTTCCAGGCGCACCACCTCGACCTGCATGCCGTTGATGGCCTGGGCGCGTGCCCAGGTTTCCATCAGGGTGACGGCCTGTTCCATATAGCCATGCGCGACCCAGTCGGCATCGAACATCGGCGACTTGTTGGGGATGCGGATGTAATCGACCAGTTGCGGGACGATCTCGCGATCCCACGTGTCGCTGGCGAATTGGTCGATCTTGGCGCTATCCATACGGGCTCCGAATGCGTGACGTAATGGCACATTCTACGCCGCAGCCAGGGGGTAGGGATTTCCCTACAAGGCACCGCGCAGTTCACCGGCTGTGTGAAAAGTTCGTTGGCGATAGGATTGCTGCATGTGGCGCGGGACACTGGCTCCGCCGGCAGGAATGCTGGCTAGGACCATCACCCAAGCCACAAGGAGCGTTGCAATGAAGTCATTTACCGTAGTCCTGAAGTCCCTGCTACTGGCGTTGTTGTTGTCCTCGAATGCGTATGCACTCGCCAAGGTCGATATCAACACCGCGTCTGCTGAGGAATTGGACAAGGTGCTGATGAATGTCGGGCGAACAAAAGCCGAGGCAATCGTTGAGCACCGTCAGGCAAACGGTCCCTTCAAAAGTGCCGAGGAACTGGCACTGGTCAAGGGCATCGGACTCAAGACGGTCGAACGGAATCGAGACCTGATCGAAGTGGGCGCCACGATGGCTCCCGCCAAGAAGGCTGCCAAGGGGGCGGCGGTGAAACCGGTGGGACGGCGTTAAGGGGAAGGGATCCGAGATACGGTTCGACGCGAGGATGCGTGGCCGCAACCTAACTGGACAGGATGTCTGGGGGATGGCTGGAAGCCGACAAGGACGTGAAATCGCCCGGTGTTGCACTTGGATGTGCAGCCGGGCGTTTTTCGTTTGGGTGCTTCATAGCAGCCAGCTGCGCAGCCCGGGTTAGGTGGCTGTAGTGCCGGATCCGGTATGGGCGTGACGCTGATCTCTGGCTTGACGGTGGGCTGCGTGGTGTACGCGCGCGACCTTGCATACGTGTTCCGCACTGCCATGTGTTCTGCGGTACGCATCAGTACGCCGGAGACTGATGCTGATGTCTCGGCATCTTGATGATGGCACTTTCGGTATGGACGTACGCGATGGCAATTGCGCGCGTGCGCTCGTCTGGACATGGGCAAGTAGGCAGGCAAACACACTCATGCAGGCACACATGCACGCTTGCGGCACAATGCGCCGATGCAGCTGACAGACCTGAGCAGCCGGGTGATCCCGGCCACCGAGTACCGCCGTGAGCGGTGGCGCAACCAGTTGGGCTGGACCCGCGAGATCCTGCGGCTGGGAGAGCCCGACGATGCCTGGGCGCTGCGCCTGTCGATTGCCGAGATCGAGCAGGACGCGGCGTTCTCCGCGTTTCCCGGGATCGACCGCGAGCTGGTGTTGCTGCGTGGCAATGGCATGCAGCTGCAGTTTGGCGACGGGCGGCAGCACAGCTTGCTGCCGCCGTATCAGCGGCTGCGGTTCGCGGGCGAGGAGGCGGTCACCGCGGTGCTGGGCGACGGGCCGACGCAGGACTTCAACCTGATGTGGCGGCGCGCTGTGTTGCAGACCGAGCTGCTGCACCGCCCGCTGGTGGGCACGATGCTGTTCTTTGCCGACCCCGGCAGTGCCTGGGCGATCCATCTGCTTGCCGGGCAGGCAAGTTTTGGCCGCGATAGCGGGTTGCCGCCGTTGCTGGCCGGTGACACCGCGTGGTTGTCGGCGCGAACGCGCAGCCGCTTCGTGCTGGATGGCGGCGGCGAACTGCTGGCGATCCGGGTGAGCCCGGCTGGCTGAGGTGGTGGACTTTCAGATGCAGGTGCAGGTGCAGGTGCAGCTTCACGGGGCCGTTGCATGTGCAGATCCATGCAAGCCGCTGCACTGCGGCTAACAAGTGAAGCGCAACATATCCGTTCACAGCAGTGGAGTTTCGCTTGCAATAACGACCGTCAGTACACGTCGCGACGATACCGCCCGCTGCTGAGTAGTGCCTGTTTGAGGTCGGTTCCCAGAATGCTGTCGAGGGTGGCATCGACCTCCGGGGCCATGCCGCGCAGGCTGCCGCAGACGTACACGCAGGCGCCTTGCGCCACCCATGCGCGCACGTCCGCCGCCGCGGCGGCCAAGGCGTGTTGAACGTAGCGATGCGGCTGGCTACTGTCGCGGGAATAGACGCGGTCCAGTCGTTCGATCCAGCCGTCGCGCTGCCAGTGTTCGAGTTCATCGCCATAGAGCGTGTCGTAGGCTGCGTTGCGTTCGCCGAACAGCAGCCAGTTGCGGCGCGCACCGGAGGCGATGCGCGCGCGCAGGTGCGCACGCAAGCCGGCGATCCCGGTGCCATTGCCGATCAGCAGCATTGGTTGCGCGGCGGCGGGCGGGTGGAAGCCGGGATTGGTCCGCACGCGTAGCGCGATGCGCGCGCCGATTGGAGCCGCCTGGCAAAGCCAGCCGCTTCCCAGGCCGCGCGTACCGTCGGCATGCAGGTGTTGGCGGATCAGCAGTTCGGCATGGCCTTCTTCGGGGAGCGAGGCCAGCGAGTAGTCGCGGTGTGGCAGCGCTGCCAGTGTGTGTACCCATGCATCCAGCGAAGTGGTGTCGGGGCTATCGTCAGGCAGGGTCGCGCCGCTG
Source organism: Xanthomonas sp. NCPPB 2922 (assembly GCF_041520885.1). NCBI lineage: Bacteria > Pseudomonadati > Pseudomonadota > Gammaproteobacteria > Lysobacterales > Lysobacteraceae > Xanthomonas > Xanthomonas sp. NCPPB 2922. The sequence continues at coordinate 64,511 of NZ_JBGOFY010000003.1, forward strand.
AGCCAGGCGTGCAACGAACGCCCCTGCACCTGTTGGGTGCCGTCCAGCAGATGCCGCTGCAGCCAGGTCTCCACCACCTGTGGCGCATGCTGCGGGCGGATTTCGGCAATGTCGCCCGCGCTCCACTGCGGCAAATGACCGTCGCACGGGATCAGGCGCAAGCGATACACCGCGGCGCCCGCGCTGCCCGGATTGACATGCACGCGCTGCTGCAGCTGCCAGTCGGCATAACTGGGCACACTCCAATCCGCTTGCGTCGCCAGCGCCGGTGCGAGTTCGGCGAGCCGTTGCTGCCACTGCTGCAGGGACTGCGGCTCGGCGTTATCGACCTCGATGCGTGCGAACAAGGGGGTTGCACCTTGCGCCTGCAGGCGTGCATCCAGACGCCGCCCGAATGCGCAGAACTGCGCGTAACGGCGGTCGCCCAGCGCCAGGACCGCGTAACGCAGCGCGGCCAGATCGGTATCGCTGCCGGCCAGCCAGGTGCGCTCGGCTGCTTGTACGTGATCGGGCGCATCGCCTTCGCCGGTGGTGCTGACGATGCAGAGCAGGCGCGGCACGCGCGATAGTTGATTGGCATCCAACGCGTCCAGCGGCAATGCATGCGCACCGACGCCGGCCTGCTGCAGGGCAGTGGCGCTGCGTTCGGCCAATTCGCGCGCGAACCCGGTCTGGCTCGCCCAGGCGATCAGCAGGTTGCTGTCATCGCCGCGCGCGGTTGCAACGCGTGGACGCCCGCGCAGCCACAGGCCGAAACAGACGATGGCGTAAGCCGCCAGGCTGAGGCCCGCCCAGTGCCAACGGTGTGGGGCGGGGGCGCTCCACCACGGGCCCGCATGCAGGCTGCCCAACCAGGCGGCCAGTACCGCCAAGGCCAGCAGGATGACGCCGTTGCCAAGCCACACGCGTGGGGAGGCGAGGCTCATGCGGCGGCCAGATGCGTTTCAAACGCCGGGCTCATGGATTCCTGCAAATCCGCGCCACGGCGCTGCAAAAAGCGCACCGCCAGCCCTGCGTTCGTCGCATAAGCCAGGCCCGCGTCAACACCGAGCACGGTCATTGCGGTTGCCCAGGCATCGGCATGCATCGCATCGTGCGCCAGCACGGTGACCGCGGCCGCTGCCTGCGCAACCGGCGCGCCCAGGCGTGGGTCGAAGGTATGCGCGTAACGTACGCCGCCGGCCTCGAAGCGGTGCCAGCGGTCACCGGAGGTGGCCACGGCCAGTCCATCCAGTGCCAGCACGCGCGCGGGCAGTGCGGTGCCTGCGTCTTCGTCGGGCGCTGATTCCACCAGGACACGCCATGCGCTGCCATCGGGTTTGCGGCCGTATCCAAACAGCTCGCCGCCGACATCGATCAACGCGCTGGTGATTCCCGCCTGCGCCAACGCGCGCTGCACGCAGTCCACACCGAAGCCCTTGGCGATGCCCGACAAATCCAATGCAAGCGCGCCGGGTTGCAGTGCGCGGTCTGCCTCCAGGTGCAGGCGCTGCCAGCCACAGCGCTGCCGGACCAGGGCGATCTGCTCGGCACTGGGCACCTTGCGCGGCCCACCGGCGGCACCGAAGCCCCACAGGTCGACCATCGGGCCCACGGTCGGATCGAACGCGCCATCGCTGGCACGCGCAATCTCCAGCGCCGTGGTCAGCACGCGGTGGAATGCGTCCGGCAACCGCTGCCAGGTGCCGGCGGCAGCACGGTTGAAGCGGGTGATGTCCGAGTCTGCGTCCCAGGTGCTCATCTGCGCGACTACGCGATCGAGCGCACCCTGGATCACCGCATGCAACGGATGCAGGTCGCGGCCGCGCGGCGCCACCAGCTTCACGCTCCAGGTGGTGCCCATGCTGCGGCCGCCCAGGGTGGCAACGGCGTCATCTGCGGAAGAAACTGGGTGCATGTGTGGACCGGTCGAGCAGGCGCTGCCTTGAGGCAGCCATGGTGACGCGCAAACGTGCCGTTTGCATCACGCGGCGTGCCTTTGAAGCAGCAGAGGATGCGTCGGTTGGTGCAGCGTGCGCTGCGCACGCGGTAGACCGTACACGCCGATAGCATGTGCCGCCTCAACAGCGCCACTGCATTGATCAAAGGATCAATGCAGTGGCGTGCGTGCGGCGATTACTGCGGCAACACTTCCAGTGTGGCGACATAGCCGAGGCGGCGCTGCTTGGCCTGTGGTAGCGAGGTTTTGGTGTCTTCGGTGGTGGTTTCCAGCCAGTACATGCCCGGCTCCGGCCAGGTCACGCTGAAGCCGCCCTTGGCGTCGGTCTTGAGCTTGATCTCGTTCTGCGCATCGCGGTAGCGGGTACCGCCACGCACGATTTCGATCTCCAGGCCGGCCGCCGGTTTGCCATTCAGCTGCAGGGTGAACTGCGCGGCTTCACCAGCGACCAGGTCGTTGGGGTGAGTGACCGGAATCAGCTCGATGCCCTTGCCGCTGGGCTTGAACACGGTCGTTGTGGGCGCGCCGCGGGTCACGAAGGTTTCCACGCGATTGAGCGACTGGGAGACCTGCAGTTCCTGCGCATTCTTCGGCACTTCGGTGGCGAAGCTGGTTTCGTTGCCGCGCCAACGCTTGGGCTTGCCGTCTTCCTTCCAGCTGGCGAACAGGCCGGCGTTGGTGATGCTGAGCTTGTAGGTGCCGGGCTGGGTGAGCTGCAGATCGAACACGCTGCGGTACTTGCCGGTGGCCGAATTCTCCGGCTTGAGCGCGCTGCCATCGGGCGCGGTGATGCTCAGGTTATCTAGCCGCAGCGGCACGTGGTTGAAGTAGAACAGGTCGTTGGACACCGCGGCATCGACGGTGACCCATGGTGCTTCGCCGGCGAGGACGGTCTGCGAAGGCAGCAACCAGGCCTTGTGCGCGAGGGCGGTGACTGGCAGTGCGGCGAGCAGGGCGATCAGGACGAGAGGACGTTTCATGGCAACTCCTTGCAGAAGATGAGGGCGGGTGGTCGCGTGTCTGGTCAGCGCACAGCTGCGCCGCGTGGATGCGTGGACGATCGAATAACGCCGTGCGTGTGGGGGACTCGCATCGCACTCGGCGCGTGCGAGCGACCGCGCGCAGCGCACGGTCAGGGCTTGGCGACCAGGCTGACCGTGCCCAGTTCGCTGCTGCCACTGGCCTTGGCCGTCTGTGCAGCGGTGGCCGGCCAGGTGAAAGGCACTTTGACCAACTCGCGGCCGCCCACTTCACGCGCGGCCTCCACCACCAGCGTGTATTGGCCGGGCGGCAGCGACTTCAGCGCACCCTTGGTATCGGTGAAAGACAACGCGTGCGCGCCGGCGGGGCGGGTCGGGCCGGTAACGCCGTCGACCGGCACCTCCAGGGTGCGCCCGCTCTTGCGCCACCACTGGCGCAAGTCTGGCAGCCATTTGGTGCCGTGGCCTTCGGCGGTGTCCTTGGACTGGTACCAGACCGCCAGGTTGGCAGCGGCCTTCTGGTCGGCGCCTTCGACCCAGATCGCCACGTACGGGCGGTGGTATTCGGCGACATTGAGCTTGGGGATCTCGACGTTGATATCGAGCGTGGCCGCATACGCCGGCATGGCGAGCAGGCCGCTCAGGGCGATGGTCAAGGTGGCGCGCATGGTCGTCTCCGGAGGCGAGGGTCAGTGGATCAGCAACAGGGCAAGCAACAGCGGAATCAGCAAACCCAGGCCAACCAACGGCCAGGTCATGCGCCGCTGACGCGCGTGCAGGTGCAGTAAACACAGGCCGGTGATGCAAAACACCAGGCACGCGATGGCGAACACGTCGATGAACCAGCCCCAGGCTGGCCCGGCGTTGCGGCCCTTGTGCAGATCGTTGAGGTAGGCAATCGCGCCGCGCCCGGTGCGTTCGTATTCCACCGCGCCGGTGCTTCGGTCCAGGCTCAGCCAGGCATCGCCACCGGGGCGCGGCAGTGCGAGATAGATTTCCTCCGGCGACCATTCGCCCTCGCGCGTGCCGACGCTGATGTCCAGTTCGCGGCCCAGCCACTGGGCGACGCGTGGCGGCAGTGGCGCATTGCCTTCCTGGCGCGTGCCCAGAGTCCGTAGCAGCGCGGTAGGCAGCGTGAGCGTGCGGTGCTCGGTCGAAGGAGTGGCTTCGATGCGCGCGGCGTGATTCAAGGTGAGGCCGGTGACGGTAAACAGCAGCATGCCGATCAGGCACACCGCCGAACTGATCCAGTGCCACTGGTGCAGCATGCGCAGCCAGAAGCCGCGCCGTTGTTGCGCCGCGCCGAGCTGATCGGTGGAGGAGGCGGGTGCCATGTGGGTCAGGCCGCCGCCGTGGTGGTGGCGGGCGGCGCAGGCGACTGCCGCGCACGCACTTCGCTCAGCAATGCGCGCAGGCGGGGCTGTGGAGCGGCGGCCAGCAGCGGGGTGAGTTGGCGCAGGAACCCGGCATGCCCGCCAGCGATGGCGCGGCGCATCCAGGCTTCGGCCTGATCGATGTCGCCGTCGTCGGCCAGCACCGTCGCAAAACCGGCCTGCCCGCGGAAATCGCCGGCCTCGGCGGAGCGGCGGTACCAGTCGCGGGCGGCATGCGGATCTGCAGCGCCGGCCAGGCCTTGCTCCAGATAGCGCGCCACGAAATTCATCGACTTGGCGTGCCCGTGTTCGGCAGCGCGGCGATACAGCGCAAACGCCTGGGTGTGGTCCTGCGCGACGCCGCGGCCGGAGGCGTACAGGTGGGCCAGGTTGTACATGCCCCAGTCCAGGCCATGCGCGGCGGCGCGGCGAAACCACAGCGCCGCCAGTTCCAGATTGCAGGGCGTGCCGAAGCCCAGTTCGTGGCAACGCCCGAGCTGGTTCATCGCTTCCGGATGCCCGGCATTGGCGGCCACTTCGTACCACAGCATCGCCTGGATCGGATCGGCCGCGACGCCGCGGCCTTCTGCGTAGAGTTGTGCGAGCAGCAGCTGTGCGGCCACGTCCTGGCGATCGGCCGCCTTGCGCAGCAACGCCACCGCCTGCGCGGGCTGCGTGCGCAGTGCGGCGATCACCTGCGCGGTGTCCAGCGCCGGCTCAGACATCGGCCCATTGCCGCAGCAGGTTGTGATACACGCCGGTGAGCTGGATCAGCGACGGATGCCCGGGCGTGTCCTGGGTCAAACGACGGATCGACACGTCCAATTCGAACAGCAGGCGGCGCTGTGCATCATCGCGCAGCATGCTTTGTATCCAGAAGAACGACGCCATGCGCGTGCCACGCGTCACCGGCATCACTTTATGCAGGCTGGTGCCGGGGTAGATCACCAGATGCCCGGCCGGCAATTTCACCGACTGCGTGCCGTAGGTGTCTTCGATCACCAGCTCGCCGCCGTCATAGCTTTCGGGGTCGCTGAGGAACAGCGTGGCGGAGACGTCGGTGCGCACCGGATCGGCGCCGCCACGGCTGCGGTCGTAACGCACCGCATTGTCGACGTGGTAGCCGAACGACTGCCCGCCGCTGTAGCGATTGAACAGCGGTGGATAGATCCGGCGCGGCAACGCGGCGGAAAAAAACGTACTGCTGCGCGACAGCGCGTCGAGCACCAGCGCACTGGCCTCGCGCGCGATCGGGCTGTCTTCGGGCAACTGCGCGTTGTCCTTGGCCTGCGCGGACTGATGGCCGGCGGTGATGCGGCCATCGGCCCAGTCGGCCGCGTCCAAACGCTCACGCAGCTGGCTCAGCTGGGCGGGCGTCAGGACGTCGGGAATGGGCAACAACATGCAGTGGTCTCCACGCCGTCCGCGGACTGCGGACGGCGCGTTGATGAATCAGAAGCTGAAGGTCGCGTTCAATACCGCCGAGCGGCCATCACCCGGCAACGCCCAGCCGCTGCCGGCGGTGACGGTGCCCGCGGCGTTGACGGTGAGGTTGTTGCGGATGCTGGTGTAGTACTCCTTGTCGAACAGGTTGTTGACGTTCAACTGCAGGCTGAGCCAGTCGTTGACGCGCAGGCCGACCATCGCGCGGTGCACCCAGTACGCGTCGGTCTTGCGGTAGACCGCGGTCGAGGTGTTGTTCGGATAGAAGCTGCCCTGGTAATTGACGCCGTACCCGAACGTCCACTCGTTGAGCTGATACGTGGTCCAGAGATTGCCGGCGTTGCGCGGGGTCTGCACCAGTTCGCGTCCGGCAATCGGGTCGCCGGTGAGGCTGGCGGTGCGGTTGGAAACGCTCTGCAGCACTTCGCTGTCCAGGAAGGTGTAGTTGGCGAAGACCGACCAACGCTCGGTCAGGTAGCCGGCCGCGCCCAGCGCAATGCCATCCACGCGCGCCTTGCCGTCCAGCACCTGCTCGGGAATCAGCGGGTCGCCGCTGTTGACCTTGTAGTTTTCGCGCTCGTTGCGGAACACCGCCGCCGTCAGTGCCAGACGTTCGTTCAGCACATCCCATTTGCCGCCGAGTTCGATATTGACCGCGCTTTCCGGCTCCACATTGCAGTTGGCGCCGACGGTGGCAGTGGCGATCGGCGTGCACGAGCCATTGACCGAGGCCTTGGACGGGGTCTTGCTGTTGGCGTAGGACAGATACAGGCTGGCGTTGTCGACCGGCTTGAATACCAGGCCGGCGCGGTAGGAGAACAGATCCTCTTCGCTGCCTGCCGGGAACCCCGGAGTCACGCCGGTTACGCCGCCGGTGGCATTGACGGTGTAGGTGGTGCTGTCGCCTTCGTTGTGTTCGTAACGGCCGCCCAGGTTGAGCATCCATTGCTCGTTGAACTGCAGCGTGTCGAACAGGTACACCGCCTGATTGGTCAGGCTGCCCTTGCTGCGTCCGGTGCGGAAATAGTTCTGCGGGCCGGTCCAGATGTTGTACGGGTTGTCGAAGGTCTGCAGCGGGTAGGTGATGCCGGTGGTGGAGCCGTCGGCATTGCGGAAGATGCTGCCGCTATCGAGTTCGAAATCTTCCTTGCTGAAGGCCACGCCGGCCACCACGCGGTGCTCGATGGCGCCGGTGTGCAGGGTGGCGGTCAGGTCGGTCTGGCTGTGGGCGATGAAGTTTTCGGTCTCGCGCACCAGCCCGCGCGGGCCGCTGTTCGGGTTCCAGGTGGACGGCGGCTGGCCGACGCAGGCGCGGCCGGTGTAGGCGTTGGTATTGTTGGGCAGGCACCAGGTGCCTTCCGGCGCGGTGGCCGTGGTGGTCTGGTCCACGCGCTGCACGCGCGCCAGGCTGCGCAGTTTGACGTTGTCGTCGAAGTCCATTTCCAGCACGCCGGTCAGCATGTCCACGTCGATCTCCTGACGCGACACATTGCGATAGCCGTAATAGGTTTCGCGGTCCACGCCCGGCAGCGGGCCATCGTTGAACGGGCTGAGCGCGAACGGCACGCCGTACTGCGGCAGGTTGTTGTCGTGCTGGTGCAGGTAGCTCAGCGTGAAGCGCGTGTCCGAGCCCAGCCCGAACGCCACCGACGGCGCAAAGCCCCAGCGATGACGGAATTCCTCATCGCGGCCCGGCACGTCCTGGGTGTGACCCATGGCGTTCAAGCGCACCGCGGTGCCGTTTTCGAAGTCGTAGTTGCTGTCGGCGGTGAGCCGGCCGTAGCGGTCGCTGCCGCCGCCGATCAGCACGTTGGTGAAGTCGCCCTGGCCGGCGGTCTTGGTCACCAGGTTGATGTTGCCGCCCACCGAGCCGGCGCCGGACATGGCCGAGTTGGCGCCGTTGATCAACTCCACCGCTTCCAGGTTGAAGGTGTCGCTGCGGCTGTACTGCGCGCTGTCGCGCACGCCGTCGGTGGTGATGTCGCTGCTGGCGGTAAAGCCGCGCAGGTTGATGCTGTCGCCATAGCCGCCGCCGCCTTCGCCCGCGCCAAAGGTGATGCCGGGCAGGGTGCTGAGCACATCACGCAACGACAGCAGGTTCTGCTGGTCCATGGTCTGCTTGGTGACCACGGTGATGGTCTGCGGGGTGTCGCGCAGCGCCTCGGTGTACTTGGGCGAGGACGGCTTCTGCGCACGTTCCTGCTGCACCCGGATCGCATCCAGATCCACCGCGCCTGGAGGTGCCGGCGCGTCGCCAGGCTGGGCGAAGGCAGGAGCGGACAGCGTCAGCAACACGGCCGAAGTGAGCGGGGAAATCCTGGGAGTCATGGGACGTCTCGAAGAGGGAAGCGATGCTTCGGCCTGGCGATGGCTCGGCGGATGCGGGAAGGGAATGCGCGCCTGTCAGCCCGATGCCGCCTGCTGCCAGGCCCGGCGTCCGTGCACGCGGCAGCGCTGCGCCAGACGGCACAGGGCGGACGAACACCAGGAAGAAAAAGGCATGGACAGGGGCAGGCGCATGGGATCGCAGGAAGGCCAGTTGTTAAGAAGGCCTGAAGGGCTGCGATCTTAAATGCAAATCATTCTTCTTTGCAATCTTTGCCGACGGAAGGCATGCGCCCAAAAGATTGGGGCCCTGCAGTGCGCTGCCAGTGGCGGCTGGGCGCTGCGCTCAGCGGTCGTCGCGGGTCCAGATACCGCCGTGTTCCTGCTTCACCGGGAACTTGGGCACTGCGGAATAGGCCGGGGCGCACAGAGGACGCCCATCGCGGATATCGAAGCGCGCGCTGTGCAGCAGGCACTCGATGGTGCCGGCGGCTGCGTCGAAGGTGCCGGGCGAGAGTTCGTAATCTTCGTGGCTGCAGCGGTCTTCCAGCGCGTACAGCGCGCCGTCGAGGTTGAACACCACGATCGGCGCATCGGTCACTTCATCCCACACGGTCTTCAGCTCGCCCGGCAGTAACTCGCCGCTGGCGCAGACAAAGGTCCAGCTGTCGCTCACAACGCGGCCTCGCCGAGCGGCTTCTCCAGCACTTCGAAGCGCAGGTCCTGGCGCAACGGCACGCCGAAGCGCTCGTCGCCATAGGGGAAAGGCTTGGACACGCCGGTACGGCGATACCCGCGGCGTTCGTAGAAGGCGATGAGTTCGTTGCGCACGTCGATCACGGTCATGCGCATCAGCGGCAGGGCCCACTCGGTGGCGGCGATGCGTTCGGCTTCGGCGAGCACGGTCTTGCCGATACCGCCGCCCTGCAGGGTGGGGCTGACCGAGAACATGCCGAAGTAACCGGCGCCGTCCTCGTCGGCAACATGCGCGCAGGCCACCAGGGCGCCGTCCTGTTCCACCAGCAGCACCAGGCTGCGGCCGCGCAGGATGTCCTGCCGCAACATCGCCGGGTCGATGCGCGCACCGTCCAGGATGTCGGCTTCGGTGGTCCAGCCGACGCGGCTGCTGTCGCCGCGATAGGCGGAGGTGACGAGCGCGACGATGGCATCGATATCGTCGACGGTGGCGGTGCGGAAGGTGGTGGTCTGCATGTGGAACAGTTTATCGGGAATCGGGAAAAGCGTTGCGCCGCTCAATGAGCTACTTCGCCTCTGCCGACCAGCGACAGCATGTGGGAGAGCCGCTTGTTCGATCCTCCATTCCCGATTCCCGCAATCAATCAGCCCAAAAGCTGCCGCACCTTCACCAACGCGGCAACAAAACGCTCGATCTCGTCATGCGTGTTGTAGAACGCCAGCGAGGCGCGGCAGGTGGCGGCCACGCCGTAGTACTGCAGCAGCGGGTGGGCGCAGTGCTGGCCGGAGCGGACGGCCACGCCTTCCAGGTCGAGCAGGGTGGCCAGATCGTGCGCGTGTGCGCCTTCTATCAGGAACGACACCACCGCCGCCTTGTCCGGCGTGGTGCCGAAGATGCGCAGGCCGTCGATGCGTTGCAGCTCTTCGGTGAAGTGCGCGAGCAGCTCGGTCTCGCGCGCTTCCACATGCGCCAGGCCGACTGCGTCCAGATAGTCCACCGCCGCGCCCAGGCCGATGAAGCCAGCAATATTCGGCGTGCCGGCTTCGAACTTGTGCGGGCCGTCGTTGAACACGGTGCCTTCGAAGCTCACTTCCTTGATCATCTCGCCGCCGCCCAAGAACGGCGGCATGGCCTGCAGATGTTCGCGGCGCGCCCACAATGCGCCGGTGCCGGTGGGGCCGCACATCTTGTGGCCGGTGATGGCGTAGAAATCGCAGCCGATGCCGGCCACGTCGACGCGGCGGTGCGGTGCGGCCTGCGAGCCGTCCACTACGGTGACGATGCCGCGCTTGCGTGCCTCACGGCAGATCTCGCGCACCGGGTTCACCGTGCCCAGCACGTTGGACACGTGGGTGACGGCCAGCAGCTTGACCTCGGGGGTCATCGCCTTGCGCAGTGCATCCAGATCCAGCGCGCCCTCAGGCGTGATCTCGGCCACGCGGATGGTGGCGCCCGTGCGCTGGGCCACCAGCTGCCACGGCACGATATTGGCGTGGTGCTCCATGCGCGACACCAGGATCACATCGCCCGGCCCCAGGCGCGGCAGCGCCCAGGAATAGGCCACCAGATTGATCGCGAAGGTGGTGCCGCTGCACAGCACCAGCTCGTCGGCGCGCACGTTGAGAAAACGCGCCAGCTTGCTGCGTGCGCCCTCGAACGCGTCGGTGGCTTCGGTGCCCAGTGCATGCACCGCGCGGCTGACATTGGCGTTCTGCCGGCGATAGAACTCGTCGGTGGCAGCGATCACCTGCAGCGGCTTCTGCCCGGTGTTGGCGTTGTCGAAATAGATCAGCGGCTTGCCGTGCACCTGCCGCATCAGCAGCGGGAAATCGGAGCGTACGCGCTCCCAGTCCGGTGCCGGGGTGGCGGCGACGGAGGCGTTCATGCCACGCCCGCCGAATTCAGGGCGCGGTCCAGCTGCACGGCGAGCAAATCGCGCAACGGCGACGGAAGTGCGCGCAGCGGCTCATGGCAGAACGCGGCGCTGAGCAAGCGCTGTGCCTGCTGCTGCGGCAACCCGCGCGAGCGCAGGTAGAACAGCGCGTTGTCGTCGAGCTGACCCACGGTGGCACCGTGCGCGGCCTGCACTTCATCCGCGTCGATCACCAGTACCGGCTGGGTGTCGATTTCGGCGTTATCCGAGAGCAACAGGTTCTTGTTCGACAAACGTGCATCGGTGCCATCGGCGCCCTGGCGGATGTGGATGCCGCCATGGAACACCACGCGGCTGCGGTCGGCGCCGACACCGCGCCAGACCAGCTCGCAAGCGGTGTCGCGTGCGATGTGCTCGATGCCCAGGCGGGTATCCACATGCCGGCGGCCATTGCCGAGCAGTACGCCATTGGCGGTGAGCCGTGCATTGTCGCCTTCCAGCCGCGCATTGAGTTCGTGCCGCGACAGGCCCGCGCCCAGCTCCAGATCCACACGCTGGTATTGCGCATTGCGCGCCAGCACCGCATCGGTCCGCGCGAACGCGGTGGCGCGTGCGCCATCGGCCTGCACGCGTGCGTGCGAAAGCACAGCGTCCTGGGCCAGATGGACATGCATCACGCTGTTGTCCAGATGCGCTGCATCGCCCACATGCAGGTGGTGCTCGACCACGCCGAGCGCGGCGTCGGCACGCAATTCGATCAGATGGCGGTGGTGCCAGGCCAGGTCGTGCTCGCCGGCCACGCTGACGAACACCAGCTGCAGCGGCAGCGCCACCTTGACGCCTGCGTCCACGCGCACGAGCGCGCCTTCGTCGGCCAGCGCGGCATTCAGACGCGCGAAGATTTCATCGCTGCGCTCGAAGCGGCGGCCGAGCAGCTGCTGCGCTGATTCATCGGCAGCCAGTGCGGACGACAGCGTCTGCACCTGCACGCCTGCCGGAAGTTCGGACAGATCGCTCAGCGCATCCGACGCACGGCCATTGACGAACACCAGGCGCGGGGTGGGGATCTCATCCAGCACCGCGGCATCGATCAGCGCCGGCACCAACGGTGCAGGCTGGAAGCTGCGGCGTTCCAGCTGGCGCAGCGAGGTGTATTTCCAGGCTTCGGCGCGTGCGCCGGGCAAGCCGGTCTGCAAGGCCGCGTCGAGTTCGGCGCGCCGTGCAGCGTTGCCGCTAAACCCGCTGGCAAGGGATTCCAACAAGGCACTCATCAGGCGGCGGCCTCCGGCACCACACGGTCCTTCAGGAAGTGATAGCCGTGCTTTTCCAGTTCCAGTGCCAGCTCCGGGCCGCCGCTCTGCACGATGCGCCCATCGGACAGCACATGCACCACGTCCGGCTTGATGTAGTCGAGCAGGCGCTGGTAATGGGTGATCACCAGGAACGAACGCTCGGTCGAGCGCAGCGCATTGACGCCGTCGGCCACGCTCTTGAGTGCGTCGATATCCAGGCCGGAGTCGGTTTCGTCCAGGATCGCCAACTTCGGCTCGAGTACGGCCAGCTGGAAGATCTCGTTGCGCTTCTTTTCGCCGCCGGAGAACCCTTCGTTGACGCCACGGTGCAGCAGCTCGTCCTTCAAATGCAGCACCGCCAGCTTCTGCCGCACCAGCTTCAGGAACTGCATGGAATCCAGCTCTTCTTCGCCACGCGCCTTGCGCTGCGCATTGAGCGCGGCACGCAGGAAGTAGGTGTTGTTCACACCGGGGATTTCCACCGGGTACTGGAAGGCCAGGAAGAGGCCGGCCGCGGCGCGCTCTTCCGGCTGCAGGTCGAGCAGGTCTGTGCCTTCGAACTGCACGGTGCCGGCTGTGACTTCGTAGCCGTCACGACCGGCGAGCACATTGCCCAGGGTCGATTTGCCGGCGCCGTTGGGCCCCATGATGGCGTGCACCTGGCCGGGCTGGATATCCAGCGACAGGCCCTTGAGGATGTCTTTGCCGGCGATGCTGGCGTGGAGATTTTGAATGTTGAGCATGCTGATGGTCCGTCAGAATTCGTATGTAGCCCCTCTCCCGCCGGGAGAGGGGTTGGGGTGAGGGGCGCCGCAAACAACTTCGAAGGCGTCAGCGACTGATGAACGCGTCGCCACGCGCCATTGAAGTGAACATCCAGGAGCTCTTCGATTATTCACCTGACTGGCGCGTGGCGACGCGTTCGTCATAGCCAATCTTTTCGAGATCCTCCTGGCGCCCCTCATCCGGCGCTGCGCGGCACCTTCTCCCGAGGGGAGAAGGGGAAAGGTGTCAGCCGACGCTGCCTTCTAAGGAAACTTCCAGCAGCTTCTTGGCTTCCACCGCAAATTCCATCGGCAGTTCGCGGAATACCTGCTTGCAGAACCCATCCACGATCAACGACACCGCGTCCTCCTGACTGATGCCGCGTGCGCGGCAGTAGAACAGCTGGTCGTCGCTGATCTTGGAAGTGGTGGCTTCGTGCTCGACCGTGGCGCCGGGGTTCTTCACCTCGATATAAGGGAAGGTGTGGGCGCCGCACTGCTTGCCGATCAACAGCGAATCGCACTGGGTGTAATTGCGCGCGCCATCGGCGTTGCGATCCACCTTGACCAGGCCGCGGTAGGTGTTCTGGCCGCGGCCCGCGCTGATGCCCTTGCTGACGATCTTGCTCTTGGTGCGCTTGCCGATGTGTATCATCTTGGTGCCGGTATCGGCCTGCTGACGATGATGGGTGAGGGCTACCGAGTGGAACTCGCCCACCGAATCGTCGCCGAGCAGCACACACGACGGATACTTCCAGGTGATCGCCGAACCGGTTTCGACCTGGGTCCAGGTTACTTTGCTGCGGTCGCCACGGCATTCGGCACGCTTGGTGACGAAGTTGTAGATGCCGCCGCGGCCTTCTTCATCGCCCGGATACCAGTTCTGCACGGTCGAATACTTGATTTCCGCATCTTCCAGCGTCACCAGTTCCACCACGGCCGCATGCAGCTGGTTTTCGTCGCGCATTGGCGCGGTGCAGCCTTCCAGGTACGACACGTAGGCCTTGTCTTCGCACACGATCAAGGTGCGCTCGAACTGGCCGGTGTGGCCGGCGTTGATGCGGAAGTAGGTGCTCAGTTCCATCGGGCAACGCACGCCCTTGGGAATGAACACGAAGCTGCCATCGGAGAACACGGCCGAGTTCAGCGCGGCAAAATAGTTGTCGCCCACCGGCACCACGCTGCCGAGGTACTGCTTGACGATCTCCGGATGTTCCTTGATCGCTTCGGACATCGAGCAGAAGATCACGCCCTTTTCGGCCAGTTCCTTGCGGAACGTGGTGCCGACCGAGACCGAGTCGAACACTGCATCCACCGCAACGCCGGCCAGCCGCGCGCGCTCGTGCAGCGGCACGCCGAGCTTGTCGTAGGTGTCGAGCAGCTCCTTGGGCACGTCATCCAGCGAGGCGTACTTCGGGCCCTTGGGCGCGGAGTAATAGCTCAACGCCTGGAAATCGATCGGCGCGATCTTCAGCTTGGCCCACTCCGGCATCGGCATTTTCAGCCAGTGACGGTAGGCCTCCAGGCGCCAGTCGGTCATCCATTGCGGCTCTTCTTTCTTGGCCGACAGTGCACGGATGATGTCTTCGTCCAGACCGGGCGGGAGCGAATCGGATTCGATCTCGGTGATGAAGCCGGCGTCATAACGTCGGCCCAACCGTTCGAGGATCTGCGCATTCTGCGGGGGGGCAAGTTCGGTGGCCATCGGCTGCCTACTGGGTCAGGTGGTCGCGACGCGCGCGGCGATGAAACGCCGACGGTTGTCGCCAGGGAGGGAGAGGGGGTGCAGCATCTGCGCCAGTGTCACGCGACGCAGGGCATCGCCCACCACATCGTTGATCAGGCGCCAGTTGGAGCGCACACCGCATTGGTGGGCGATCCCGCATTGACTGTGGTCCTGGCTGCATTCGGTGATGGCCAGCGGCCCTTCCATGGCCTCGACGATCTCCACCAGGGTGATCGCGCTGGCCGCACGCGCAAGCCGGTAGCCGCCGTGCACACCGCGCAACCCTTCCACCAGGCCAGCCTGCGACAACGGCTTGAGGATCTTGCTGACGGTGGGCGCTTCCAGGCCGGCCTGTTCGGCCAGTTCGCTCGCGCTGAGCACCTGGTCGCTCCGTGTAGCCAGCACCGTCAAGACAACGGTGGCGTAATCGGTCAATTTGGTGACGCGCAACATGCGAAGAAGGTGAATCCCTAAAGCGGACCGAAATTGTACTCTTTTGCTCCGCTCAGTCCAACCGCGTGGTTCAGCCGCCGGAAAGGCCAGCCCGTTGCGGTGGCAGGTGCGCTTGTGCTTGGCGCGTGGGCGCGCTGCGGTCACAATGAGCGGCCCCATCAACGGACCCTTTCATGTCGCGCAAAGTTGCCGCCCGCAAGTCACGTATCCATGGCAATGGCGTGTTCGCCGTCGCTGCGCTCAGCAAGGGCGAACGCATCATCCAGTACAAGGGGCGCCTGCGGACGCATGCCGAAGTGGATGCCGACGACACCGGCGATGTGGAAAGCGGGCACACCTTTCTGTTTACGCTGAGCGATGACTACGTGCTCGACGCCAACTACGAAGGCAACATCGCGCGCTGGATCAACCACAGCTGCAATCCCAATTGCGAAGCAGTGATCGAAGAGGCAGAAGGCGACGACCGCAGCAAGGACAAGGTCTTCATCGAAGCCAAGCGTGCGATCAAGCCGGGCCAGGAGCTGACCTATAACTACGGCATTACCCTGGGCGAGCGACATACGCCGCGCTTGAAGAAGATCTGGGAATGCCGCTGCGGTTCGAAGAATTGCACCGGCACCATGTTGCAGCCCAAGCGCTGAGCGACGGCGCGCTGCGGTCGGCATGACGCGGCGCGCACATCGGTTCACGGATGCGCAACACGCGCATTCCTAGGGTGCAGGCTCCTTTGCAGATTGAGGAGTTCCTCATGACCCACTCGCTCTCCGGCAAGACCGTTGCCGTGCTCGCGACCAGTGGCTTCGAACAATCCGAGCTGCAGGAGCCCAAGCGCTTGCTTGAGTCCTGGGGCGCCATCGTCGAGGTCATCGCGCCCGGCGACGAGGCACAGATTCGTAGCTGGAACCACACCGACTGGGGCGACAGCGTGCCGGTGGATACGCCACTTGCGCAGGCTAAACCCGACCGTTACGACGCGCTCGTGCTGCCGGGCGGTGTGATCAACCCGGACAACCTGCGCACCAACACGCAGGCGATCGACTTCATCCGCAGCGTTGCGGCCAGCGGCAAGCCGGTGGCTGCAATCTGCCACGGGCCGTGGTTGCTGGTGGAAAGTGGGCTGGTGCGCGACCGCAAGGTGACGTCGTGGCCGTCGGTCAAGACCGATCTGAGCAACGCGGGCGGCCGCTGGGAGGATGCCGAGGTGGTGGTGGATGGCCAGCTGATCACCAGCCGCAAGCCGGACGATATTCCTGCATTCACCGATGCGGTTGCCAAGGCGTTGGCTGCCTGAGGTCACGCAGCAGCTAAAAAAAGAGCCCGGTGCATCGCTGCGCCGGGCTCTTTTGGTTTCACGTTGGAAGAGGCGCGGTGTGCTCGCAGCGCCGATGGGTTACTTGCCTGGCATGGCGCCGGCCGGCACCAGCTGCTCGATATCCTGGTTGAAGTTCACCGCCAGCCGGCCGTTCTGGATCGCCACCGACTCCACCTGCACATTGCCCATCACGGCCGCAATGGCGGGGTCGATCTTGTAGATCGGCTCCTTGCGTGCGTAGTCGGCCAACCATGCGTTGAGCAACTGACGCGTGCTGCTGTCCAACTTGGCGCCGGCGTTGGCGGGGCGGAAATCATCGACCGTTGGCTGGTCGAGATAAAACCCCTGCTTTGCCGTGTCGTAACGCAGCGCGCTGCTCAAGGTGACGTTGCCCACCGGCGCCGGCGCGCCGCCGGCCGTGGCCAATGCAAGGTCGAACGCCATCTTCAAACGGTCGCCAGGTGGCAACGACAGTGCGGGGTTACTGACCGTCATTTCGATCAGGCCGCCCAGTGCATCGTGCGTCTGCGGGAAGCGCCCGCCCAGGTACTGCTGCACGTCGGCGGCCTGCACGCTGATCTGCCGCCCCTGGATTTGAGGCGCCGCCCACGCTGCGGACAGTGGCATCGCCAGGGCGAGGGCAAGCAGGGATCCGGCAACTAAACGCAGTTTCATCGGGCAACTCCGGCGGTGGATGGCATCACCTTAGCCAGCGCCGGTGAACCACGGGTTAGCGTGCTGCGGTGTGGCGGGATGAGTACGACACTGCGTGCCGCGGTGGTTGGGGTGCTCGCCGCGAATGCGCTTCGGTGTTTGTGGGTGTCGACTGCGGATCTCGGGTATCCGCCACCTCTGCCTGCGAACGTGCAATTGCTTGGACGGCGGCTTTAACGCAGCACCGGCTGCAGGGTGGCCGAATAGATTTCCCAGGTGTCGCTGCCAACGCGTGGCTGCAGACGGTAAGCACCGACCAGCCGTTCGGTGCCGGTCGTGGTGCGCACGGCCAGCTGCACCGGCACTTCGATCAAGCGCGGCGGGTGCTGTTGGTCCAGCGCGATCGGCGGATCGTTGTTGATGCGCAGGCTGATGATCTGCCCGATGTTGCGCAGCACCGCATCGTCCGGCACGGGTGCGGGATGGCCGCCGGTCCACAGGGCATCCGCATCGGCACGTGCAGCACCGGGCAGTGCGCCCAGATAACGGTGCACGGTTGCGCTTGCTTGCGCGTAGTTCGCACTTGCAAGCGCCTGTTTGGGATCGGTGGCGGTCGATGCAGCGCCGGGACGCTCGCTGGCCACGGGCGATGCCGCAGTTGTGGCGACAGTCGCCGATGCAGGCGAGCCGTTGGCGGCCTGTGGTTCGGGCGTGCGCTGGCAGCTACAGCCGGCCAGCAGCAGTAGCGAAAAGACACTGATCAGTTGGCGCATCGCCGCTCCCCGTCACGATCGGCGCAGTGTAGCGGCAGTTGGCACCGCGCGGATCAGCGCCCGGCAGCGGGATGCACGTGTTGCAGGCGCTCCAGCAATAGCTGCAATTTCGGCCGTAGCGCGTCCAGGGCATTGCTGGGCCGCGCGCGTGGGCGCGCCGCCAGGTCCTCGAGCAATTGCGAACCGACGGTGAGCGCGGCGCACTCGTCACTGCTCAGGTCGCGGCGCAGGTGCAGCTCTTCGAACAGCCGCATCCAGTCCGCGCGCGAGCGCTGTTCGAACTCGATGGTGCAGCGGTCATGGCAGGGGCTGCCGTCGTTTTCGATGGGCGTGACCGTAATGCGGTAGCGTTTGCGGGACATGGAAGGTCGCGTCACTGTGGGGCTGGCTCCACCATAGGCGCGCATGCGCAGGGTCTCGATAGGCCGGGCCATGACGCAGTGTTCCAGCGCGCTCAGGGTGCCTGCTGTGGCGCGGGTTGCCGGAGCAGTGGCAGCGGATCGTACGCACCGTTGCGCCCATAGATCCCGTAATGAAGATGCGGCGGCGTACCACGCGCGTTGCCGGTGGTGCCGACCATGCCCAGTGCAGTGCCGGGCTCGACCACATCGCCGACTGCCAGTCCGGGTGCCCAGTCGTCCAGGTGCGCGTAGTAGTGCCGTTCCATCGCCGGGCCGAGCACCCACACCTGTTTGCCACCCAGCCCTGTGTCGCGAATGGAACTGACCACGCCACGGGTGGCAGCCACCACCGCTGTGCCGCGCGGCGCGAAGATATCCACACCGGCATGGCTGCGGTCGCGTCCGCGTGGGGCGCCGAAGGTGTCGGCAATCTGGCGACCACGCACACCGTCTACCGGGATGTGCAACTGCGTGGGTGCCGGCATTTGCGATAACTCCCAGCTGGTGCGCAGGCGTTCGGCCATCGGTGACAGCCAGGCCCAGCGCGCGGCAACACCCAGCGCGCACAGCATCACGATCGATACCAGCAGGTGGCGCACGCGTCTGGCTGGGCTGCGGGTGGGCGATGGCGCGGTCACGGGCACTCTTGGTTGCGAACTCACCGCCAGGGTAGGGCAGCGGCGATGAGTGCGATGTGGTGTGCCTGTCAGGAGGCGGAGAAGACGTGGCAAACGCGCAAAAAAAAGACGGCCCTAAGGCCGTCTCGATCAAACCGGATGCAGCGCGATTACAGCGCGGCGTCCTTCAGACGCTTCATCGCACGGACCTTCAGCTTGCAGGTCGCAGGCCTGGCAGCAAACACCTGCTCTTCCTTGGTGAACGGGTTGAGGCCCTTGCGCTTCGGCTTGGCCGGCACGTTGACCGAGGTGATCTTCAGCATGCCCGGCAGGACGAACGAGCCGACGCCCTTCTTGCTCAGCGACGCGTGCGCGGTGGCTTCCAGCGACGCCAGCACGGCGCGGACGTCCTTCGGCGCCAGCTGGGTGGTTTCGGCGATGTGCGCGACCAGGCCGGTCTTGCTCAGGGCTTCCTTGATCGGCTTCGGCGCGGCGGTCTTGCTAGCGGCCTTGGCCGGCTTTGCGGTCTTGGAGGCGGCGACCTTTTTCACTGCCTTCTTGGGGGCAGCCTTCTTAGCGGCGGTTTTTGCCATGAGTTATGTGTTCCGTATTCGTTGGTGGTGTTTGGGTCTGCCGACCCAGTCGGCAACGCGAAATGTAGGGCAACTGCCGCGCGCCGCCAATAGGGAATCGATGAAACAACACGAAAAGACCGACCTGGCACGGGCATTCGTTCACTGGACGCCAAAAAACACGAGAAAAAGCGCTGTGGGTTCGCTTGGCGTGGGATGCTACGCGCGGTCTGACGCACAGCAGCAGGTCAAGATGACGCGGCATGGATCGCGGATTGGCGCAATCTGGGCAGCTGCTGCGCAGGCGCATGTCGATCAATGCGTTCGCTTGGCAAGGCATGCCTCGACCCAGCCAGGGCGCCGTGGTCGAGCAAAGGGCGCATGCCAATGTGGCGAAGCATGGCGTGCGTGCTCCCTGCCAATCGATTGCAGGCGCCAAACGAAGCGCATTCGATGAAGCCGGGGCTCGCATCATTCCGCATTCGGACAGCGATGCGCCGAATAGCGCGTTTCCAGGCAAGCGAGCGATCCAGCCAGCCAGCGACGACGCATCGCTCCCGCGGATCAGTCGTTCGCTGCCGACAAACTGCGGCCGCGTTCGGTCGCCGCGGCAATCGCGGTGGCGGTCAACGCTTCGAAACCGCCGGCCTGGAATTCCTCGATCGCGGCCTGCGTGGTGCCGTTGGGGGAGGTCACGCGCCGGCGCAATACCTCCGGTGCTTCGCCGGATTCGGTCAGCATGCGTGCAGCGCCGAGCAGGGTATGCAGCACCAGCGTGCGGGCGGTCTCGGCGGGCAGGCCTTGCGCGCGCGCCGCGGCCTCCATCGCTTCGGCCAGCAGAAAGACATAGGCCGGGCCGCTGCCGGACACCGCGGTGACCGCATCCATCTGTGCCTCGTCGTCGAGCCAGACGGTGACGCCAGCGCTTTCCAGCAGCCGGGTTGCCTGTGTGCGCTGCGCCGCGCTGACGCGTGCATTGGCGTACAGGCCGGTCACGCCGGCGCCGAGCAGGGCCGGCGTGTTGGGCATGGCGCGCACCACGGCGGCCGTGCCGCCGCACCAGCGCTCCAGTTGCGTTGCGGTGATGCCCGCGGCGATCGACAGCAGCAGCGGATGCTGTTGCTGCGCGAGATCGGCCAGCTGCGTGCACACGGTGGACATGACCTGCGGCTTGACCGCCAGTACCCAGAGTGCGGCGCCCTCCACGGCGCTGCGCGCGTCGTCGAACACTTGCACGCCGAAGTCAGCGGACAGCGCCTGACGCAGTTCGGCGACCGGCTCGGCGACGCGGATGGCGCTGGCCGGCGCGCCCTGGCGCAGCAGCCCGGCGATCAGGCTGCGCGCCATGTTGCCGCCACCGACAAAGGCAACCACCGGAACATCGCCGTGTGCAGCCACAGCTGTGGAGGAGGAAGGCTGGGTCATTGCAGCACCATCAAGAAGGAGGAAGGAAACGGCCGACGTGTCAGGCGGCCGGTGGCGCGTTGCGCTGGCCAAATAGCGCCGTGCCCACGCGCACCATGGTGGCGCCGGCCGCAATGGCATCGGCGAAATCCGCGCTCATGCCCATCGACAAGGTATCTGCCTGCGGATACTGGCTGCGCAGTGTTGCGAACAAGGCCTGCATGCGCGCGAATGCCTGGTGCCGGCGCGTGACCTCGGGAAACGGCGCGGGAATCGCCATCAATCCGCGCAGCTGCAGTGGGGGGTGGGTGGCAATCTCCGCGGCCAGGACGTCGATCGCCTCCGGCGCGCAGCCGTGCTTGCTGTCCTCATCGTCGATATTGACCTGGATCAGCACATTCAAGGGCGCGCGGCCGTCCGGGCGATGCCGGGCGAGCAGTGCGATCAGCTTGGCGCGGTCCACGGTCTGCACCCAATCGAAACACTGGCTGGCCATGTCGGCCTTGTTGGATTGCAGGTGGCCGATCAGGTGCCACTCCAGCTGCAGCGCTTGAAGCTGCGCGATCTTGGCGGCCGCTTCCTGCACATAGTTCTCGCCGAAGGCCTGCTGGCCCTGCGCGGCTAACGCGGCCACGGCGTCGGCCGGCTGGGTCTTGGACACCGCCAGCAGGCGCGCAGGCGCGGCGTTGGGAGGGGTTGCCGCCTGGATGGCGGCCAGCATCTGGTGCAACGAGGAAACGGGCACAGGTCAGCCAACGGGTAAACAAGGCGGCCATAGTGCCGCGCCCGTGCCTTTCCTTCCAGTTGTGCCGGTGCGCGCCGGGCGCGGCGGATCGTCCTTGCGGCGAGGTGGGGTGGATAAAGGCGCGCTGCGGCAAACGATACCGCCGCCCCGGACATCGGAAACGCCGGCCATCGGCATTCATGCTGGCGGGCTGAACCGACGCACGGCGCGCTTCCAGGGCGCTGCCAGAACGCTATACTGCCGGCCGGGGAGTATCTTCCAATCGCAGCCTAGGGGAAAAGCAGCGCATGGATATCGCTGAACTATTGGCGTTTTCTGTCAAGAACAAGGCATCGGACCTGCACCTGTCTGCAGGCTTGCCGCCGATGATCCGTGTCGATGGCGATGTCCGCCGCATCAATATTCCGGCCTTGGACCATAAGCAGGTGCACGCGCTGGTCTACGACATCATGTCGGACAAGCAGCGCCGCGATTACGAGGAATTCCTCGAGGTCGACTTCTCGTTCGAGATTCCGTCGCTGGCGCGTTTCCGCGTCAATGCGTTCAATCAGAACCGTGGCGCCGGTGCGGTGTTCCGTACCATTCCCTCCGAAGTGCTGACGCTGGAAGACCTGGGCTGCCCGCCGATCTTTCGCCAGTTGATCGACCAGCCGCAGGGTCTGATCCTGGTGACCGGCCCGACCGGGTCGGGCAAGTCGACCACGCTTGCCGGCATGATCGACTACATCAACAAGAACGAATACGGCCACATCCTCACCGTCGAGGATCCGATCGAATTCGTGCACACCTCGCAGAAGTGCCTGATCAATCAGCGCGAAGTGCACCGCGACACGCACGGCTTCAACGAGGCGCTGCGTTCGGCCCTGCGCGAAGACCCGGACATCATCCTGGTCGGCGAGTTGCGCGATCTGGAAACCATCCGCCTGGCACTGACCGCCGCGGAAACCGGCCATCTGGTGTTCGGCACCCTGCACACCAGCTCGGCGGCCAAGACCATCGACCGCATCATCGACGTGTTCCCGGCCGGCGAAAAGCCGATGGTGCGCTCGATGCTGTCCGAATCGCTGCGCGCGGTGATTTCGCAGGCATTGCTCAAGAAAGTGGGCGGCGGGCGTACCGCAGCCTGGGAAATCATGGTCGGCACCCCGGCTATCCGCAACCTGATCCGCGAGGACAAGGTGGCGCAGATGTATTCCTCGATCCAGACCGGCCAGCAATAC
Organism: Xanthomonas sp. NCPPB 2922; assembly: GCF_041520885.1. Lineage (NCBI taxonomy): Bacteria > Pseudomonadati > Pseudomonadota > Gammaproteobacteria > Lysobacterales > Lysobacteraceae > Xanthomonas > Xanthomonas sp. NCPPB 2922. Next base: position 87,074 of record NZ_JBGOFY010000003.1, read on the forward strand.
GGCATGCAGACGCTGGACCAGCATCTGCAGGACCTGGTCAAGCGCAGCCTGATCACGCGCAACCAGGCGCGCGAGTACGCCAAGGACAAGCGGATATTCGAGTGACTCGGGAATAGGGAATCGGGAATGGGGAATTGCAAAAGCACGTTTCCCTGACCGGTCCCGGTTTCCAGCTTACCCAATTCCCGATTCTCGATTCCCTATTCCCTGCTCCGAGGGAGCACGCCATGAGCACCATCGACTTCACCTCCTTCCTCAAGCTGATGGCGCACCAGAAGGCGTCGGATCTGTTCATCACCTCTGGCATGCCGCCGGCGATCAAGGTGCATGGCAAGATCAGCCCGATCACCCAGACGCCGCTGACCGCGCAGCAGAGTCGCGACCTGGTGTTGAACGTGATGACGCCCTCGCAGCGCGAGGAATTCGAAAAGACCCACGAGTGCAACTTCGCCATCGGCGTGTCCGGGGTGGGGCGGTTCCGTGTGAGCTGCTTCTATCAGCGCAACCAGGTGGGCATGGTGCTGCGGCGGATCGAGACGCGTATTCCCACCGTGGAAGAGCTGAGCCTGCCGCCGGTGATCAAGACACTGGCGATGACCAAGCGCGGCATCATCATCTTTGTCGGCGCTACCGGCACCGGCAAGTCGACCTCGCTGGCGGCGATGATCGGCTACCGCAACCAGAATTCCACCGGGCACATCATCACCATCGAAGACCCGATCGAGTTCGTGCACAAGCACGAGGGTTGCATCATCACCCAGCGCGAAGTCGGCATCGATACCGATAGCTGGGAAAATGCGCTGAAAAACACCCTGCGCCAGGCGCCGGACGTGATCATGATCGGCGAAGTGCGGACCCGCGAAGGCATGGACCATGCCATCGCCTTCGCCGAAACCGGGCACCTGGTGCTGTGTACGCTGCATGCCAACAACGCCAACCAGGCGATGGACCGCATCATCAACTTCTTCCCGGAAGATCGCCGCAACCAGCTGCTGATGGACCTGTCGCTCAACCTCAAGGGTGTGGTGGCGCAGCAGTTGATCCCGACCCCGGATGGCCGCGGCCGCCGCGTGGCGATGGAGATCATGCTCGGCACGCCGCTGGTGCAGGACTACATCCGCGACGGCGAGATCCACAAGCTCAAGGAGATCATGAAGGAGTCCACCAACCTGGGCATGCGCACCTTCGATCAGAGCCTGTTCGAGCTGTACCAGGCGGGCGAGATCAGCTACGAAGACGCACTGCGCTACGCCGACTCGCAGAACGAGGTACGCCTGCGCATCAAGCTCTCGCAAGGCGGCGATGCCAAGACGCTGTCGCAGGGGCTGGATGGCGTGGAGATTGCCGAGGTTCGGTAAGGCGCACGGCCACGCTTCATGACGCGGCGGCGTTGCGACCAACGCTGCGCGTACCAACGACGCGCTGCGATCAGTCTGGGCGCGTCGTGCTTCGCAGCCAACGCTGGCGATTGAGTGCAGTGGGGCGCCAAGCCAGTGCAGCCATGCATCCACCAGTGATCGGTGGCTGACGTTTCAGATGTAACCAGGGTGGCCGATAGTGTCTAATATCCGCACCCCACAGCAATTCCCAGACCCGTGAGCCTTCCCGATTCCGATCTCCGTCCGGAGCAAGAGCCGTTGCCCGACGATGGCGCCGTGTTCACCTCCGGCCCGCTGACGCCGCCGCCGGATTCGGCTGGTACCAGCGCCGATGACCACGCCTATCACCACTCGGTGGCCGAAGATGCGCAAGGCATGGTGCTGGCGACGTTGGTGGCCTCGCTGGGGCTGGCGATCTTTGCCAAGGGCGGCCTGATGATCGGTGGCATGGCCGGGGTGGCGTTCCTGCTGCACTACGCGCTGCACTGGAATTTCGGCCTGGTCTTTGTGCTGGTCAACCTGCCGTTTTATTGGCTGAGCGTGCGCCGCATGGGCTGGGAATTCACCCTGAAAACCTTCGCTGCGGTGGGTGCCTGCGGGGCCTTGACCGACCTGCTGCCGCGCTGGGCCGACTACGCGCACATGAGCACATTGTTTGCGGCGGTGGTAGGCGGTGCGCTGGCCGGGCTGGGCATTCTGTTCTTCATTCGCCACCGCGGCAGCCTCGGCGGCATCGGCATCCTGGCGGTGTATCTGCAGCGCGAGCGCGGCTGGAGCGCGGGCAAGGTGCAGATGAGTTTCGACGCGATGCTGATGCTGGTCGCGTTTTTCGTGCTGACGCCGGACAAGGTGCTGTATTCGGCCATTGGTGCGTTGATGCTGAGCCTGGTGCTGATGTTCAACCACCGGCCGCACCGCTATATGGGCGTGTGAGCGCGCAGCGGAGTTACACGACCTCCTCGCGCGCCGGGCAGTCGGTGGGCAGGTCCAGCCGCTGCATCAGGCCGCGCGCATCGAACGGTGCGTGCACTTTCATGTCGTTGTCGAAGTAGCAGTACACGTCGCGCCGTGCGCGCTTGCTGGCGCGCGGCCCTATACGCTGTGCATCGGAGGGCTCACCACCTGCGGCCCAGGCCGCAATCCGCTCGCCCCAGCGGTCCAGGGCGTGGTCGCTGTAGCCGCTGGCATAGAGTTGCGCGTCGCCATGCAGCCGCAGGTAGACGAAGTCAGCGGTGACATCTTCGAGATACGGAAATTTGCCAGCGGTATCGGCCACCACCACGCCCACCTTGTGCTTGCGCAGCAGTTTCATGCAGGACGGGTCGCAGAAGCTGGGGTGGCGCATTTCCAGCGCATGCCGTAGCGGGCGCTTGTGATCGACGCGCAGGTCCGTGCGCCCATGCATCAAGGTGGTGTCGCGTTTGCGCGCCAGGGCGAGTGCTGCCTCGGTATCGCGCGGCAGGCTGGAGAGAAATGCATCCAACACCGCTTCATCGAAGCGCAGGCTTGGCGGCAATTGCCACAGGATCGGCCCCAGCTTCGGGCCCAACCGCAGCACGCCGGATGCAAAGAAATTGGCTAGCGCCTGTTCGCAATCGCGCAGCCGCTTCATATGCGTGACAAAACGCGGGCCTTTGACCGCGAAGACGAAGTCGTCCGGCGTCTCGTCATGCCAGCTCTGGTAGCTCTCCGGGCGTTGCAGCGAATAGAACGAGCCATTGATTTCCACGCTGGGAAAACAGCGCCCGGCATAGGCCAACTCGCGCCGCTGGGCCAGGCCGGTCGGGTAGAACGTGCCGCGCCAGCGTGCATAACGCCAGCCCGAAATGCCGATGCGGATGCTCATGCGCCGACCATGCCGCGGCAGGTGTGCAGTGGTCGTGGATGCTGTGGCAAGGCCGCGTCATCTGGTGCGCCGGTGCGTGCGAGTGGATAAGCGGGGCGGCATTCTCGAAACAATCGCGCCGCGCGAGGTGGGCGCAGCCGGTGCGTGGAGTGGGCATGGAGCGCGCACCCAACACCCGACTGTGGTGCCATCACTGTCTGGCTGGCGGCTCGCTACGTGCGGTCAGTCTTGCGAGGCATCCACAGGCGCTGCCGTGATCAACGCAATGCCGCTGCGCGTGCGCTTTGACAGTAGCGGCAGGTTCGCAACCTGGTTGCCGGGCGCGTCGTAGAGCCACAGCACGCAGCACGCGGTATTGGCGCTTTGGAAGCTGCTGCGGAATGCCACCACGCTGGCGCTATAGCAGTCGCTGCCATGGCGCACGCGAAGATTGGCGACAAAGTCGAACGTGTAATGCCCAGCGTCATGCCATGGCCATTGCGCCTCCAGCTCGGGGTCGCTGCTCTCGGCGGGACTCGGGCAGCGTGCCTCCGGATCAGGCGAACGCTGCCGGCCTTGTGCATCCAGGCGCAGGTGCTGCAACTGGGTGTCTACCGCGGCACGCATCGCCGGGTGTTGCGCCAGCCAGTCGTCCGCCTGCTGTTCCTCTGGCAAGCGCTCGGCAGCATCTTTTCGCCGCGGCGCCAGCGTGTGCTGGTAGCGATAGCGGATCTGCAGTGCCTGGGTCGGGTGGCGTTCGGCGGGCAGCGGCGACAACGGGCGCGAGAGAGTCAGCGTGTCCTGGAAATAGTCGCCGTCGCGGTAGGCCGCGTAGCTGCGTCCGTCGATGCGTAGCCAGTACAGCGCCTGGTCGCCGCCGCGGCCGTTGATGCTGAATCCAGCGTCCGCTTCTCTATCCGCTGGCGTACCTGTGGGCGTGGCGGTGGGGGCGCGGAAGCCATCGGTATGGCCTTGCAGCACCGTGATCTGCGTAAACAAACCAGTGCCGCCGACATAGGCCTCATCCAGCAGGTCGCGTTGGCCGTCCTCGTCCAGGTCGATCAGGGTGTAGTGGTGGCTGCGGTTCTCGGAGATATCGTCTGCTTCGCTGGTGGTGTGCGCGCGGTAGGCCTGCAGCGCGTGCCACTCGGCATCGGTGACGTCGGCCGGCTGCGTGGGCGGCACAGCCTCGGATGGGTCTTGCTCCGGATCCGGGCTTGCGATGTCGAAGCTTTGCCCGTGGGTATCGGCATAGCGCTTCATCACCGTGTCGATCGGCGTGGGGTCGCTGGCCGGCACGGCGGCAATGTCGCGGCGCAACTGGTCCAGCACCTGCGTCAGCGACAGCCTAGGCACCTTGTGCGCGTCTGCCTGCGGCACTGCCGCGGCGGAGGCAATCAGTAACCCAGCAATGCCCAGCAAGCGCCGCATGCGAAATGTGCGATGCGGTGTGGTCGCAGCGCTGAGTACAGGCGCCTCGCACGCGGCACGCAAGGTGTCGCTCACGCGCTATGCATCCACGGCGGCGACAGTGCCTGAATGTCCGCAAATACCGGGCAGTCGGCATGGTGCGCGCCGCGCAGGTAGCCCAGGCTCATCAGGAATTCGCCGGTGATTTCGCCGCCAGTGAAACGGAAGGTCTTCTTGAACACTTTCACCCAGGCCGGCTTGTCGAGGGGATGTTGTGCATCCAGCCAGTTGGCAAAGCTGCCGTGCGTTGCGCGCAGGCGCTGGATCACCTGCGCGTTGTGGATGGCGGCCAGCACCTTCAGGCGATTGCGAATGATGCCGGCATCCTGCATCAGCCTGGCAATCTCCGCCTCGCCGTACGCGGCCACGGTGTCCACGTCGAACCCGTCATAGGCACGCTGGAAGTTGCCGCGCTTGCGCAGGATGGTTTCCCAACTCAGGCCGGCCTGGTTGATCTCCAGCACCAGGCGTTCGAACAGCTCGCGTTCGTCGCGCTGCGGGAAGCCGTATTCGTGATCGTGATAGTGGCCATGCACCGGGTGGCCGGGTGCGATGCTGCAATAACCGCTCATGGGGTCTCCGTTGTCTTGCGTGCGTTGGCGGATGAGTTGATGCGCATCGGTTTACCGCCGGGAAACAGCAGGTCAGGCCAACGGCGTGGCTGCGTGGCGAGTTTGCCTTGGCGCACGGCCTCGCGCAGGGCTTCTTGCTGCTGGCTGCGCTGCGGGAAGCTGTTCACTGTGTCCACCCGGTACCAGCCTTGCGCATCGCGGGTATACAGCGTGCAGGTGATACCAAACTTCGCTGAAAGATCGCACAGCATCACCTCGTCCTGGCCGTCCTGATCCAGGTCACGGCGGGTGATCACGCAGTCGGCATCGCGCTGCAGGCAGCTGTCGTTGTGCAAGCTGCCCTGCGCCAGGGCGCTCCACCAGGCTGGGTCCGGGCTGTTGCTGCCTGCAGCGAGCAGCAGGTGTGCCTGCAGCTCGGCCGCGTCGTGCATGCGCGTGCGTCGCAGTGCGTCATCCGACTGCGGTTCCTGCCAACGTTGCGTCCGCGCGAGCAATAGAGTGAGCTGCCGGCTGCGCTTGGCATCGTTGGCAAAGACGGGGGTGTCCCGCAGCGCTTGCACCGCGTGATAACCACGGCGGCCGTTGGCAAACCGCAGGAATTCCAGATCGTCCTGCAGCAGATCCGGGTTTGCAGTGCCGCCGCGCTGTGCCAACTGCTGCAGCTGGCTGGCCACCACAATCCGATACGGATCCAGCACAGGCGTATTGACCAACAGCAGCAGGATAACGACCGCCCACGACAGCATCTTGTTGCTGCGCGCCAGCGGCGCCAGCCACTGCCCCGGGCGTGGCCGCAGCACCGCGATGGCATATCCCACTGCATAGGCGCTGGCCACCGCGGCCAGCACCACGCCCCAGAAGCGTTCGCCGGTCCAGCCATACTGGGCAATGCGCAGGCCCACCGCGTAAAGCGCCAGGCCTGCATACAGCGGCAGTGTGAGCAGCCCGGCCTCGACAACGCGCCGCAACCAGCCCGGATACGCAGGCGGCGTCGCGCCATCCTGATACACCGCATTGGTGAACAGCACCAGCCCGGACACCATGCACAGCAGGATCGCCGCCGCCGTGCGGGTCTGCCACAGCGGCTGCAGGCCGGTCAGCGGCAGTGTGAGGATGAACAGCAGCGCGATACTGGCCAGCAAGGGCACCAGGCCGGTGCACAGGGCGAACACGATCTGCCGCATCACCTGCACCGCACGCTGGCGGGTGCGCCCGATCAGGATGCCCAGGCCGGCCATCGTGCCGGTGGCCAGGTAGATGAAGGCATCCTCGCGAAACAGCGTGCGGAAGAGATCGATCTTCACCAATGCAAACAACTCGGCCCATAACGTCAGCACGCCCCAGCACACGCCGACGAACACCAGTGCCAACGCAAGCGTGAGCGTGTTCTGCCAGGCGTGTTCGAACAGCGCGTGATAGCTGGCACGCCAGCTGCCATGGTGCTGACGGAACTGCAGCCAGGGCAGGGCGATCAACAGCGCGGCCGCCACGCTCAGGCCGAATGGGGTCAGCACCTTGTTGCTTTCCAGGCCGGGTGCCCCGGTTGCGCTCCACGCCGCCCAGCCGGCAAGTGCGGCGAACACGGCCGCCACCACGGCCAACTGCTGCCACAGGCGACGGTCGTGCAGGGTCTGCACGCTCAACAGCAGCATGCTTGGAACGGTGAGCACCAGGGTGTACCAGCACACGCGCCCACCCAGCGCAGCGAACGGCGCCACACCGTGGTCTGCGCCCCATTCGGCCAGATACAGCAGGCCGCCTTGCAGCAGGGCCACCAGCACGATGAACGCGCGGGTCTGGCGGGGCAGGGGCAGATCGTCGGGGGCGGGGTGCAGCGCAGATGTGGGCAGCATCGGCAGTCCATGGCTGAGGCAAGCGCTCAGTATGGCAGCGCCCCAGCGCGGTTCGAAACGAACCGCTAGAATGGCCGCATGTCTGTTTTGCCCACGCCTCTGGCCAACCAACTGCTGATTGCGCTTCCGGCGCTGTCCGACCCCACCTTTTCGCGCAGCGTCGCGCTGATCTGTCAGCACGACGAGAACGGCGCCATGGGTGTGCTGGTCAACCGCCCGTCCGAGTACACCCTGGGCGAAGTGCTGTCGCAGATGGGGATCGACACCAGCGACGAGCGCCTGCGCGAGCAACCGGTGCTTAGCGGCGGGCCGGTGCACCCGGAACGTGGTTTCGTCATTCACGACGACGCGCGCGCATGGGATTCCAGCCTGGAAGTGGGCCAGGGCGTCTACCTGACCACCTCGCGCGACATCCTCGAGGCCATGGCGGCCGGCGACGGCCCGCGCAATGCGCTGGTGGCGCTGGGCTGCGCGGGCTGGGGCGCCGGGCAACTGGAATTCGAGCTCGGCGAAAACAGCTGGCTCACCGCGCCCTCGGACGCCAATGTGCTGTTCGATACCGCGCTGGAAGACCGCTGGCAGACCGCCGCCGGCCGCATCGGCGTGGATCTGTTCCGGCTCACGGATTACTCCGGGCATGCCTGAGGCGGGCGCGATCCGCCCCGACGCGACGGTGCTGGGTTTCGACGTGGGGTCGCGCCGGATCGGCGTGGCCCTGGGAACCGCACTTGGCGCGGGTGCCCGCGCCGTGGCTGTGATCAACGTGCATGCCAACGGCCCCGATTGGGTGGCGCTGGATCGTGTGCACAAGGAATGGCGCCCCGCCGGCCTGGTGGTCGGCGACCCGCTCACCCTGGACGACAAGGACCAGCCCGCACGCAAGCGCGCGCACGCCTTCGCACGCGAACTGCGCGAGCGCTATGCGCTGCCGGTGGTGCTGATCGATGAGCGCTCCAGCTCGGTTGAGGCTGCGCAGCGCTTCGCGCGCGAGCGCGCCGATGGGCGCAAGCGCCGCCGCGACGCCGACGCGCTGGACGCGATGGCCGCGGCGGTGATCGTCGAGCGCTGGTTGTCGGCGCCCGAGCAAGCCACTCTTCTTCCCTGATTCTCCCGACCTGCGATGACCACCATGCAACTCGATTCGGACGGACGCCTGCGCCACCTGCTCACCCTGGAAGGACTGCCGCGCGCCACCTTGCGGCAGCTGCTCGATCGCGCCGGCCAGATCCGCGATGCGGCGGTGGGGCGCGTGGGCAAGCGCAGCGTGCTCGCCGGCACCGCGGTGTGCACGCTGTTCTTCGAACCCTCCACGCGCACCCGCAGTTCGTTCCACCTGGCCGCGCAGCGGCTGGGCGCAGACGTGCTCAATTTCGACGCGTCCACCTCGTCCACCCGCAAGGGCGAAACTGCACGCGATACCTTGAAGAATCTCGAGGCGATGGGCGTGCGTGGCTTCGTGGTGCGCCATCCCGACGACGGTGCGGTGGAAGCGCTGGCCGAGGCTGCCGGCGAGGGCACCGCCTTGATCAATGCCGGCGACGGACGCAGCTCGCATCCCACCCAGGGCCTGCTGGACATGCTCACCCTGCGCCAGGCCAAGGGCACGGATTTTTCCAAGCTCAAGGTGGTGATTGTCGGTGACGTGAAGCACTCGCGCGTGGCGCGCTCGGACCTGCACGCCTTGCGCACGCTGGGTGCCGGCGAGATCCGCGTGTGCGGCCCGGCCAGCCTGCTGCCCGACGACGACATGCTGGACGGCTGCGTGGTCGGCGAGGACTTCGACGCGATGCTGGAAGGCGCCGATGCGCTGATGATGCTGCGCCTGCAGCGCGAGCGCATGGAAGAAGGCCTGGTGCCATCGCTGGAGCAGTACCACGCCGACTATGGCCTGACCCGCGAGCGCCTGGCACGCGCGGGACGCGACGCGGCAGTGCTGCATCCGGGCCCGATCAATCGCGGCGTGGAGATCACCGACGAGGTGGCCGATGGCGCGCAGTCCTGCGTGCTGCGCCAGGTGGCCAACGGCGTGGCCGTACGCATGGCGGTCCTGGAAACCCTGTTGGGCTGATGGCCCGCATACGCTGCTGCGATCGCGTAACAGCGCGATCGTAGTGAATGCAAAAAGACCGCCTTCTCACGGGCGTCGCGACAATCATCGCGACGCCCGTTTTGTTTCGTGCTTGGCTGCTTTCCCGCCAGGTAAGCACGCAGCATGGCCAAGCCCAGCATTCGAACTAACTCCATTCGTCTAGCGTGACAACACCCCCGCAACGCCGCACGCTCTTACGATTCCCAATTCCCAATTCCCAATTCCCAATTCCCAATTCCCAATTCCCAATTCCCAATTCCACCTCTCAACGCCATAACACCCGCTCACCTAAGGTAACGGTCTCTTTCAATCGCAGGAGACCGCAATGGGCATTTCGCGTCACGCCACCGCACACTGGGAAGGCGACCTCAAGACCGGCAAGGGCCAGCTCAGCACCCCGCAGAGCGGGTTGATGGACAACACCCGGTATGCCTTCAGCAGCCGCTTCGGCGACGAAAAGGGCACCAACCCCGAAGAGTTGATCGCTGCCGCGCATGCCGGCTGCTTCACCATGGCACTGTCCGCGCAGTTGACCGAAGCCGGCTTTCCGCCGACCTCGCTCGATACTCGCGCCGATGTCGATCTGTCGATGGAAGGTGGCCCACAGCTGTCACAGATCCGGTTGAAGCTCAAGGCCGTGGTGCCGGGCATCGATGAAGCCAAGTTCCGCGAGCTGGCCGACACCGCCAAGAAGAATTGCCCGGTGTCCAAGGCGCTGAGCGCTGTGCCGATCAGCCTGGAAACCGAGTTTTCCAGCTGACCGCGGCGCTGGCTGCGTACATCGGCGCAAGGCGTCGATGTACGCAGCTGGCGGCTTGCTGAATAGGGCTTTGCGCATGCCGTTCGGTTCAGGGCGGTTTCACTGCAGCAAGCCGAGGATCGGCAGCGTGTCCTCCCTGTGAAGCTGCCGCAATGAAAACTCTTCTGCTTGGTGCGCTGGTGATGGGTCTGGCTGTTGCGGGCAACGCGACGGCGCAGCGGTACGACAATGGCTACCGCGACAATGGCCGCGGCGGCTACGAGGATGGGCGCTACGAATACGCCCGCGTGGTGCGCGTGGATCCGATCATCGTCTCAGACGCGTACACCGAGCGCACCAGCGAGCGCTGCTACAACCGCCCCTCCGACGGGTACTACACCAGCAACGACGGCTACTACCGCAATGACGGTGGTTATGGCGGGGCGAATCCCTCCAACCGTGGGGTTGCCAGCGTGATCGGCGGCATCGCCGGTGCAGTGCTGGGCAGCCAGGTCGGTGGCGGCAATGGACGCCTTGTCGGCACTGCGGTCGGCACCATGGCCGGCGTCGCTGCGGGCCGCTCGATCTACGAAGCCAATCACCGCTCTTACCAGGGCAATGTCAGCGTCTGCGAGCCGGTGTCCTACCGCCGTGAGCGCGACCGTGTCGACGGCTATGACGTGACCTACGAATACGGCGGCCGGATGTACCACACCCGCAGCGACTACAACCCCGGTGACCGCATCCGCGTGCGCGTGGATGTACGCCCCGACTGAGTGTCGATGGTGGGCGCTGCATCCGGAGTGCGGATACAGCGGTGGGTGCATGGCACGTGCGGGTGGTGCAGATGTTTTTTGGAGTGGTGCCTAGAACAACATAGGCTGTGTAGGAGCGCGCTTGCGCGCGATGAGGCATTCCCGATAACGCCCTCGCGCGCGAGCGCGCTCCTACGATGTGGTGGTTGCTGGTCCTGGGGTTTCGAATAGACAAAACGCTGCGGGAGACCGCAGCGTTTTTTCATCTCGCGCGCGGTGCGCGCTGTACGCGAAGGCTTCAGCGTCAGAGTTGCCGCACTATCCGGCCCTGGCGTTTCTTGCGTTCAATGTTCCAATGACCGATCACGAACAGCTGTCCCGTCTCCCGTGCCGGTGATGGGCAAGGGAAGTCCAATCACTCCCAATCCAGCGTGCCGCGAATCACCGTCTGCACCTGTCCACCCGACCAGACCTCGCCGTTGGCATCGATGCGCAGCTCCAGCAGCGCGTCGAAGCCGATTTCGCGGCCCTGGCTGACCACGTAGCGGCCGTCGGTGCCGGGCAAGGCATCCTTGCTATCCAGCCAGGCCGCAAGCACGGCGTTGGCGGCGCCAGAGGCGGCGTCTTCGAAACGGCGGCCATTGCCGACGAAGGCGCGCACCGCCAGATCGTAGGCGCCGGTTGCCGCTGCACGCGCGTAGGCGAACACGCCCATGCTGCCGGTGGATTCGGCCAAGGTCGCAATCGCGTTCCAGTCCGGGTCCAGGCTGCGCAAGGCGGCTTCGCTGGCCAGTTCCACCACCCACCAGGTACGCCCGCCGTCCATCAGGGCTGGCGGCAATGCGCCCAGCGGCCAGCCGCGCAGGCTGTCGCTCAGGCGTGGGTCGTCGGCCTGCACCTGTTCGGTGACGCGCGCACGCGGCGTGCGGATGGCGATGCTGCGATGGCCGGCGATCTGCTCCACGCGCAGCGGCAATTGCCCGGCGATGCCGTCCTGCACCAGCACGCCGTCGCGCGGCGCGGCCAGGCCGGCGTCGAGCACTGCATGCGCGGTGCCGACACTGGGGTGGCCGGCGAAGGGCACCTCTTTTTGCGGCGAAAACATGCGCAGGCGATAGCTGCTGGCGTCATCGGGGGCCGGAAACACGAAGGTGGTTTCCGGCAACTTGGTCCAGCGCGCAATGGCCTGCATTGCGGCATCGTCCAGGCCTTCCGCGTCGAGCACCACCGCCAACGGGTTGCCGCTGCCGGGGCGGGCCGAGAACACATCCAGTTGCAGGAATCGACGCGTGGTCATGGGAGCGGGTCCGCGAGCAGGGCGCGGCAGCTTACCAAGCGATGCGGCCTTCGATCACTTGCTGCGTTGCGCCGCCGATCCATACATCGCCGGCGGCGTCGACTTCCACCTCCACGCGGCCATCGCGGCCGACCTCGCGGCCCTGGCTGGCGACGTAGCGGCCCTGCCTGCCCGGCAGCCGATCCTCGGCCAGCAGGCGCGCGGCGATGCAGGCATTGGCGCTGCCGGTGACCGGGTCTTCGGGGATGCCGTCGCCCGGGCAGAACGCACGTACCACCAGATCTTCCGCATCGGTAGCCGCGGCGGCGTAGATGGCCAGCCCGACCGCCCCGCTGGCCGCGGTGAGTGCGGCGATGGCGGCCAGGTCGGGCACAGCCGTCCGCACCGCGGCCTCGTCGGCCAGCTCCAGCAACCACCAGCTGGGCCCGTTGTTCCACAGGGCAGGCGCCTGCGCGCTCATGGCGAACGCTCGGGTGACCTGCGCCAGCGCAGCGGCGTGTTGCGTGCCGGTGTCGCTGCACTGCGCGCGCGGCGCGCGAAGACGCACCAGCACCACGTCGTGACGGTCGAACACATCCACCGGCAGCACGCCGGCGGCGCATTGCTGGTACAGCCGGTTGTCCTGGCGGTATCCCACCAGGCCGTGCGTCCTGGCGACCCAGGCAGCGCCAACGCTGGGGTGCCCGGCAAACGGCAGCTCCGCGCGCGGGGTGAAAATGCGGATGTGGTAATCCGCGCCCGGCGCGCTCACCGGCAGGAAAAACACCGTCTCCGACAGGTTCAGCCAGGCGGCAATCTGTTGCATCTGTTGCGCTGACAGTGCGCCGGCATCGACGACCACGCCCAGCGGGTTGCCAGCGCCAGGGCGGTTGGAGAAAACATCCAGTTGCAGGTAGCGAAATGTGCGCATCAGGGCGGCCGTTACAGTGAAAGGACAGTGCGCGCAGATAGCGATGGCTGCAGGCGCGCGGGGTGCATGGGCGCGATGGTGCCTGGCAGCGCGGCTGTGACGCGAGGAGGGGTCATGGCTGGGATATTGGCAGTAGAATCGGAGGTTCCGCCCGGCGTACCGGGCAACTCCCCCCATCCTAAACGCCCACATCTAATGTCAGCTTCCCTTTCTACCGATCGTTGGATCGTCCTCAAGTTCGGCGGCACCTCGGTGTCGCGTCGTCATCGCTGGGACACGATTGGAAAACTGGCGAGCAAACGGGCGAACGAAACCGGCGGCCGCGTGCTGGTGGTGGTGTCTGCGCTGTCGGGCGTCACCAACGAGCTCACTGCCATCGCCGATGGTGCTGCCGACAGCGCGCAGCGTGTGGCGGCACTGGAACTGCGGCATCGCGAATTCCTTGCCGAGCTCGAGCTCGATGCCGACGCAGTGCTGGGTGCGCGGCTTGCCGCGTTGCACGCGTTGGTGGGCGATGCACGCGCTGCCAGCCGCACGCTCGACTGGCAGGCCGAGGTGCTGGGGCAGGGCGAACTGCTGTCTTCCACGGTCGGTGCGGCATATCTGCATGCCAACGGCCTGGACATGGGTTGGCTGGATGCGCGGGAGTGGTTGTCGGCGTTGCCGCCGCAGCCCAACCAGAGCGAGTGGTCCAAGCGCTTGTCGGTGTCGTGCCAGTGGCAATCCGATGCCGCATGGCGGGCGCGTTTCGATGCGCAGCCCACGCGCCTGCTGATCACGCAGGGCTTTATTTCGCGGCACGCCGATGGCGGCACCGCGATCCTGGGCCGTGGCGGCTCGGACACCTCGGCGGCGTATTTCGGTGCATTGCTCGGCGCCAGCCGGGTGGAAATCTGGACCGACGTGCCCGGCATGTTCAGCGCCAACCCGAAGGAAGTACCGGACGCGCGTCTGCTGACCCGCCTGGACTATTACGAAGCGCAGGAAATCGCCACCACCGGCGCCAAGGTGCTGCATCCGCGCTCGATCAAGCCCTGCCGCGATTCCGGCGTGCCGATGGCGATCCTGGATACCGAACGCCCGGATCTGCCAGGCACCAGCATCGATGGCAGCGCCGAACCAGTACTCGGCGTCAAGGCGATCAGCCGCCGCAACGGCATCGTGCTGGTGTCGATGGAAGGCATCGGCATGTGGCAGCAGGTCGGCTTCCTGGCCGACGTATTTACGCTGTTCAAGAAGCATGGCTTGTCGGTGGATCTGATCGGCTCGGCCGAAACCAACGTCACCGTGTCGCTGGACCCGTCCGAAAACCTGGTCAACACCGATGTGCTGGCGGCGTTGTCGGCAGACCTGTCGCAGATCTGCAAGGTCAAGATCATCGTGCCGTGCGCGGCGATCACGCTGGTCGGGCGCGGCATGCGCTCGCTGCTGCACAAGCTGTCCGACGTGTGGGCCACGTTCGGGCAGGAGCGCGTGCACATGATTTCGCAGTCGTCCAACGACTTGAATCTGACCTTCGTCATCGACGAATCCGATGCCGACGGCCTGTTGCCGATTTTGCATGCGGAATTGATCGATAGCGGCGCCATGCCGGTCAGCGAAGGCGAGGTGTTTGGCCCACGCTGGCGTGACATCATCGGTTCGGTGCGCCCGCGGCCCACGCCGTGGTGGCATGCCGAGCGCGCGCATCTGCTGACGCTGTCCAAGGCCGGCACGCCGCGTTACGTGTATCACCTGCCCACGGTGCGCGCGCGCGCGCAAGCGCTGGCGCAAATTGCCGCAGTGGATCAGCGCTATTACGCGATCAAGGCCAACTCGCATCCGGCCATCCTGATGGCGCTGGAACAGGCTGGATTCGGCCTGGAATGCGTCTCGCACGGCGAATTGCGCCGCGTGTTCGACACGTTGCCTGAGCTGTCGCCACGCCGCGTGTTGTTCACGCCGAGCTTCGCGCCGCGTAGCGAATACGAGGCCGCGTTTGCGCTGGGCGTAACCGTCACCGTGGACAACGTCGAAGCGCTCAAGCGCTGGCCGGAGGTGTTCCGCGGCCGCAACGTGTGGCTGCGCATCGACCTGGGCCACGGCGATGGCCACCACGAGAAGGTCAACACCGGCGGCAAGG
Source organism: Xanthomonas sp. NCPPB 2922 (assembly GCF_041520885.1). Taxonomy (NCBI): domain Bacteria; kingdom Pseudomonadati; phylum Pseudomonadota; class Gammaproteobacteria; order Lysobacterales; family Lysobacteraceae; genus Xanthomonas; species Xanthomonas sp. NCPPB 2922. The sequence continues at coordinate 102,085 of NZ_JBGOFY010000003.1, forward strand.
CGTCCAAGTTCGGGCTGTCGTCCACGCGCGTGGATGAGTTCGTCGAATTGGCGCGCACGCTGGAAGTCACCATCACCGGCGTGCATGCGCATCTGGGCAGCGGCGTGGAGACCGGCGAACACTGGCGGATGATGTACGACGAACTGGCTGGCTTCGCGCGCCGCATCGGCACCGTTGAGACCATCGACATCGGCGGTGGGCTGCCGATTCCCTACAGCGCCGAAGACGAGCCGTTCGACCTGGAACTGTGGGCCAAGGGCCTGGCCGAGGTCAAGGCCGTGCATCCGGGCTTCCGCCTGGCGATCGAGCCTGGCCGTTATCTGGTGGCCGAGGCGGGCGTGTTGCTGGCCCAGGCGACCCAGGTGATCGAAAAGGACGGCATCCATCGCGTCGGCCTGGATGCCGGCATGAACAGCCTGATCCGCCCGGCGTTGTACGACGCCTGGCACGACATCGAAAACCTCAGCCAGCTCGGTGCGCCTGCCGATGGCAGCTTCGATGTGGTGGGGCCGATCTGCGAATCCTCCGATGTGTTCGGCAAGCGCCGCCGCCTGCCTGCGGCCACCGCACCGGGCGATGTGATGCTGATCGCCGATGCCGGCGCGTATGGGTATTCCATGGCCAGCACCTACAACCAGCGGGAGTTGCCGCGCGAAGAGGTGATCGATGCGGCCACTGGCTGAGTTCATCGCGCTGAGCACGCTGGCCGGTGGTGTGTCGATGGTGGTGTCCACCGCCATCGACATGGCCGGCCAGGCAATGCCGTGGACCGATAGCCTGAAGTGGGCGCTGCCCGCGCTGGTCGCTGCCGGCGTAGGCGCATGGGGTGCGGCGCGCTGGCAGCGTTGGCGCCAGCGTCGCGCGCCGGCGCAGCATGCCGGCGGCATGGCGTTGCGCACGCTGGTGTTGAACGCACTCAGCTATCCGCCGCTGTTGTTGTTGTATCTGGTGATCGCGTTGGCGGTCACTGGCAGCGCAGAAGTCATTGGCTCGGAGGCACTGCTGCTGGTGTTCCTGATTGGTTGCCTGCCGCTGCTGTGGGCCGTTGTGCCATTTTCCATCATCGAATATTTCCTGTGCCGGCGTTATCTGCGTCGCGCACGTGTGCCTGCAGGGTGTGTATGAGCGCTTTCGACAAACATCAGGTGTCCACGTTCCGCTTTGTCCGCTGCGCGCTGGATGCGCAGACCGGCGTGGCGACGCTGGTGTATGCCTTCGACCAGGGGCCGGAACTGGTGGAGACCGTGGCGGTGCCCGGTGCCCCGTTCGTGCTGGACGCCACGCGTGCGGCGGCCGTGCAACAGGCCTTGCGCCTGCTGCACCTGATCGCCGGTGTCAGCTACTACAAGGCGGCGGTGCCGCCGACCATCCAGATCGACGACTACGCCATCGATGCGAAGACCGCCGCACTGGTGGAAAGCGTCTATCTGCACGGCCTGGGCGAATTCGCCTACCGCAATGGCTTGAACCTGCACGGCAAGATCCACTTCCCGGTGACGGCGCCGTCGGCTGAGCAGGCACCGGCCGCAGGGCTGCGCGAGCATGCGCTGGTGGCCATCGGCGGCGGCAAGGATTCGCTGGTCAGTATTGAAGCGCTGCGGCAGGCCGGGGTGGATCAGACCGTCAGCTGGATCGGCGGTTCGCAATTGATCCGCGCCTGCGCCGAGCGGACCGGGCTGCCGGTGCTCAACATCGGCCGCGTGCTGGCGCCGGAGTTGTTCGAGCTCAATCGTCAGGGTGCCTGGAACGGGCACATCCCGGTGACGGCGGTGAATTCGGCCATCCTGGTGTTGTCGGCGCTGCTCACCGGCGTGGACCAGGTGGTGTTTTCCAACGAGCGTTCGGCCAGCTATGGCAGCCAGATTCCCGGCACCGGCGAGGTCAATCACCAATGGTCCAAGGGCTGGGCGTTCGAGCAAGCCTTTGGTGAGTACGTGCAGCAGCATGTTGCCGCCGACCTGCGTTATTACTCCCTGCTGCGGCCGCTCTCCGAGCTTGCAGTGGCACGGCAGTTCGCCAAGACCGATCATTACGACGCGCATTTTTCCAGCTGCAACCGCAATTTCCACATCATGGGCGAGCGGCCGGTGCATCGCTGGTGCGGGGTGTGCCCCAAATGCCATTTCGTGTTTCTGGCGTTGGCGCCGTTCATGCCGAAGACGCGCCTGGTCAAGATCTTCGGGCGCAACCTGCTCGACGATGCCGCCCAGGCCGGCGGCTACGATGCGTTGCTGGAATTCCAGGACCACAAGCCATTCGAATGCGTGGGCGAGGGGCGCGAGTCGCGCGCCGCGATGGCGGTGCTGGCCACCCGTGCGGAATGGAAGGAAGACGCGCTGGTGAAGAGGTTTATCCGCGAGATCCAACCGCAGCTGGAGCAGGACGCGCTGCAGCTGCAGCCCCTGATGACCATCGATGGCGAGCACCGCGTTCCTTCGGCGCTGTGGGAGCGCGTGCGTGCGAATTTCGCAGCTTGAGGGCAAGGCGGTTGCGTTGTGGGGATGGGCGCGCGAAGGGCGCGCCGCCTATCGCGCGCTGCGCCAACAGCTGCCTGCGCAGGCGCTGACGGTCTTTTGTAACGCCGAAGAGGCACGCGACGTTGCCGCATTGGCAGACCCCGCGTTGCAGGTGCAGACCGAAGCGAGCGCACAGGCGCTGGCCGCGTTCGAGGTCGTGATCAAGTCACCGGGCATCAGCCCGTACCGTGAGGAGGCACGCGCCGCCGCCGCGCAGGGCACGCGCTTCATCGGCGGCACCGCGCTGTGGTTTGCCGAACACGCGCAGCCGGACGGCTACGTGCCGGGCGCGATCTGCGTGACCGGCACCAAGGGCAAGAGCACCACCACCGCGCTGCTGGCGCATCTGTTGCGCGCCGACGGCCATCGCACCGCGCTGGTCGGCAATATCGGCCAGCCGTTGCTGGAAGTGCTCTCCCCACAGCCGCCGCCTGCGTACTGGGCGATCGAGTTGTCCAGCTACCAGACCGGTGAGGTGGGGCGCAGTGGCGCGCGCCCGGAGTTGGCGCTGGTGCTGAACCTGTTCCCCGAGCATCTGGACTGGCACGGCAGCGAAGCGGCCTACGTGCGCGACAAGCTGGCGCTGGTGACCGACGGCCGCCCGCGCATCGCGCTGCTCAATGCCGCCGACCCGCATCTGGCGCAGCTGCAGCTGCCTGAGAGCGAGGTGCGCTGGTTCAATCATCCCGACGGCTGGCACCTGCGTGGCGATGTGGTCTATCGCGGCCAACAGCCGATCTTCGATACCGCCAAGGTGCCGCTGCCGGGGGAACACAACCGGCGCAACCTGTGCGCCGTGCTGGCGGCAGTGGAGGCCCTGGGCCTGGATGCGGCGGCATTGGCGCCGGCGGCACTGACCTTTCGTCCGTTGCCCAACCGGCTGCAGTGGCTCGGCAGCGTGGACGGCATCGCATACGTCAACGATTCCATCAGCACCACACCGCATGCCTCGCTGGCGGCCTTGGCCTGCTTCGCACAGCAGCGCGTGGCGCTGCTGGTGGGTGGGCACGACCGTGGGCTGGACTGGCAGGACTTCGCCGCGCACATGGCGCAGCAGGCGCCGTTGGAAATCGTCACCATGGGCGCCAACGGCCCGCGCATCCATGCGTTGCTGGCACCACTGGCGCAGAGCGCCGGCTTTGGCCTGCATGCCGCCGATGACCTGGCGCATGCGATGCAGCTGGCACGCAGCGCGCTCGGTGCACAGGGCGGGGTGGTGCTGCTGTCGCCCGGCGCGCCCAGCTTTGGCGTGTATAGCGATTACGTGGCGCGTGGCCGCCACTTTGCGCAGCTGGCGGGGTTCGATCCTGCGGCGATCAGTGCGATTCCCGGTCTGGGTGTGCAGTAGCTCCAAGCTGTCTTTCACGTTGCGCGTTTCGGGTTGCAAGCCTGTGGTCCGGTTTGTCGGAATGGATGGCGGGCCGGCTACACGCCGCGCGCCGTCACCATCCAGGCACTGCGCAAACGCCTAGACTCGCTGCACATCCCCGGGAGCATGTGCATGCAGACGCAATCGAAATGGAAACGCGCCGGCCTGGCCGGTCTGTTGGCGTTGATGGCCGGTCCGGCCACGGCGGCGATGCAGGCCAAGCCGCTGGAATGGACCATCGGCAAGGACAGCTTCAGCGGCGTGCTGGTGTACGACGATGCCGGCCCCGCCAAGCGCCCGGGCCTGGTGATGGTGCCCAACTGGCGCGGGGTCAACGACTCGGCGGTGACCAAGGCCAAGCAGCTGGCCGGCGACGACTACGTGGTGCTGGTGGCGGACGTCTACGGCAAGGGCATCCGGCCCAAGAACGACACCGAAGCCGGCGCGCAGGCCAAGACGCTGCGCGATGACCGGCCCACGCTGCAAGCGCGTGCCCTCAAGGCGGTGGATGTGCTCAAGGCGCAGGCCGGCAGCGCACCGCTGGATGCAGCACGCATCGGTGCGGTGGGTTTCTGTTTTGGCGGCACCACGGTGCTGGAATTGGTGCGCGCGGGCGCGCAGCTGGCCGGCGTGGTCAGCCTGCACGGCGGTATTTCCACACCCGCGCCGGCGGCCGCCAACTCCGCGAAGACGCCGGTGCTGGTGCTCAACGGCGCCGATGACAAGAGCGTGACCCAGGCCGACATCGCCGCGTTCGAAACCGAAATGAACGGCGCCGGCGCAGACTGGCAGTTCGTGAATTTCAGCGGCGCGGTGCATTGCTTCGCCGAAGCCGATGCCAACAGCCCGCCGGGCTGCCTGTACAACGCGCGTGCGGCCAAGCGTGCGTTCGGCATGCTGCACGGGTTCTTCGACGAACGTTTCGGTAAGTGAGGGTGGCGCTGGCGTGCGGCATGTCCTGCGCGCCAGCGTTTCCACTTGATCGGATGCAGCGGCCGTGTTTCAGCGCGTCACTGTCGGAACGCAGTGGCGCGTGTCGTTTGGATGAGCGTTGTCAGCTGTTGTGGCCTGCAGGACGGCCCTGCAGGGCGGTGCCGGACTGACAACCACAAGCGCTTTGCGGGACACTTCGCTCGGTGGCGGCGCCGGACACTCGCCCAGCGCCGCGTGCTGCGATCAGTGCGTCCGTTCCACCGCATAACGCGCCAGACCGCGTAATGCGGCCACTGCCGGGCTCGGCGGCAAGCCGTCCAGGGCCTGTTCGGCGGCGGCGGCGTATTCGGCGGCGCGCTGGCGGCTGTAATCGAGCCCGCCGGTCGCGCGGATGGCCGTCAACACCTCCGGCATCGCCTCGGCATCGCCTTGTTCGACGATCTGCCGCAGGCGCTGCTGGGTGGCGGCATCGGAATGCGCAATGGCGTGGATCAGCGGCAGGGTGGCCTTGCCCTCGGCCAGGTCGTCGCCCAGGTTCTTGCCCAGGTCGGTGGCATCGGCGGCGTAGTCGAGCACGTCGTCGGCGATCTGGAACGCAAAGCCCAGCTGCATGCCGTAGTCGTACAGACGCTGCTGCACGTCGGCATTCGCGCCCGAGGCCAGTGCGCCCAGGCGCGTGCCGGCGGCAAACAGCACCGCGGTCTTGCGCTCGATCACGCGCAGGTACGCGGCTTCATCGGTGTCGGGGTTGTGTACATGCAAGAGCTGCAGCACTTCGCCTTCGGCGATGCGGTTGGTGGTGTCGGCCAGGATCTGCATCACTTCCATGCGGTCCAGTTCGACCATCAGCTGGAAGCTGCGCGAATACAGGAAGTCGCCCACCAGCACGCTGGGTGCGTTGCCCCACAGTGCATTGGCGGTGCTGCGGCCGCGGCGCAGGTCTGATTCGTCCACCACGTCGTCGTGCAGCAGCGTGGAGGTGTGGATGAACTCGATGATCGCCGCAAGCTGATGGTGCTCCGGCCCGGAGCCGCCCGCGGCGTGGCCGGCCAGCATCACCAGCATCGGGCGCAGGCGTTTGCCGCCGGCGGAGATGATGTGATCGGCAATCTGGTTGATCAGCACGACGTCCGACGCCAGACGGCGGCGGATCAAGGCATCGACCGCCGCCATGTCGGGCGCGGCGAGGGACTGGATCTGGGGCAGGCCCAGTACGGTGGGGAGGTCTTGGGCGATGGTCATGCGCAGGCAAATCGAGATGTCGGTCGATTATAGGTGCCTGGGCCAGATCCGTCCCGCCGCGCCTGTTCCAGCCCTGGCGCGGTGGCCCCGGAACCAGCTGTGGCGGGCATTTCGCCGCTGCGGGTGCGCAGGATCCCGACCCAGCCACGCGCGGTTGTCCGGCCTGCCAGTGGGGGAATGCGTCAGGTGCGGTGGCAGGCAGGTGCGGTAACATTGGCCCCCAGAACAGACATTCATCGCCTCGCGCCCCACGGCGCCGGCGCACCATCTCGGAAGCACCTATGGCCCGCGGCATCAACAAAGTCATCCTCGTCGGCAACCTCGGCAACGATCCCGACACCAAGTACACCCAGGCCGGCATGGCGATCACCCGCGTGAGCCTGGCCACCACCAGCATGCGCAAGGACCGCGAAGGCAATAACCAGGAACGCACCGAGTGGCATCGCGTGGTGTTTTTTGGAAAATTGGGCGAGATCGCCGGTGAGTACCTGCGCAAGGGCTCGCAGGTGTATGTCGAAGGCGAGCTGCGCTACGACAAGTACACCGGCCAGGACGGCGTAGAGAAGTACAGCACCGACATTGTCGCCAACGAGATGCAGATGCTCGGCGGCCGCGGTGAAGGCGGCGGCGGTGGCATGGGCGGCGATCGCCCGCAGCGCACGCAGGCCCCGCGCCAGCAGCAGGGTGGCGGCGGTGGTGGTGGCGGTCAGGACTACGCACCGCGCCGTCAGCAGCCGGCCCAGCAGCAGTCGGCGCCGCCGATGGACGATTTTGCGGACGACGATATCCCGTTCTGATCCCGGCGATCGTTGCTTGCACACTCGAAAGGCCTGCTCGCGCGGGCCTTTTTCGTTGGCGGAACGGCGTGGTGAGCGACGCGGCAGAGTGACTTCTGCGCAAGCTTTCGCCATTGCGTCGTCAAATACTTGCCGATGCAATTCATGGCAATGCAATGCATTGCAGCCCAGCGGAATGCAGTGATCGCAGCGTCCCTCAGCCGCGCTCGCCGCATAGCACCGACTGCAGGAACGCGATGACCTGTGGCTGTCGCTGCATCCGGCTCAGCTGCGCGGCGGTCCAGCCGCCGAGTTCGTCGATGGGGTCGTGCTGGAACCAGCGGCTGGCTTCGTGCGCGGGTACGAGCAGGCCGGCGAGCTGAAGGATGGCGGTGTCGGGGCAGGGCGGTGGCGCGAGGTTCGCTGGCATCGGATGGCATCTGGCGTCTACGGGGCGGCACTGACCATGGCAGGCCGATGTCGGTGGCATGTCGTGTGCGCGCAGCGGCGGCGTTGTCTGCCACGACGACATTTGACCGACATCGCTGCGGCACGCTGCCGCCGCACCGCTGCGATAGGCGCCAATCCGGTTGGCCACAACAGCGCGGCACTCCTTCCCCTCAAGACGCCCGCCCATGACTTGCTCCCGCCTTGCGCTCGCTGCGCTGTTCGCACTGCCCGCCATTGCCGTCGCCCAGACCACCCCGCAGACCGATCCATCGCTGTCCGAGCAAGGTCGGTATCGCTGGGGCATCGGCGTGGGCGTGGTGGCGTCGGACAGCCCGTTTGCCGGCGAGGGAACGCGCACCAATCCGATCCCGCTGATCCTGTTCGAAGGTGAGCGCTTCTTCTTCCGCGGCATCACCGGCGGGGCGCATCTGGTCCAGGGCGACAGCTTCGGCCTGGATGCCATCGTGGCGCTGCGCCTGGATGGCGTGGCTGCGGACGATCTGGGCGTGGCCGAACTGGCCCGCAACGGCATCGACCGTGCCCTGTTGGACGACCGCGACGATAGCCTGGACATGGGCCTGGTCGGTGCGTGGCGCGGTGCCGCCGGCGAGCTGGAACTCACTGCCAAGGCCGATGTCACCGGCACCAGCGAAGGCTATGAACTGACCGCCCGTTACGGCTATGCCTTCGCTGTCGGACGTGGCCAGCTCACACCGAGCATCAGTGTCAGTCACCTGTCCAAGGACATGGCCAACTATTACTACGGCACGCTCGATGCCGAGGTCGCGCGCGGCGTCGTGGACTACAAGCCGGGCGCGGCGACCGTGCCGACAGTGGGGCTGACTTATATGCGGCCGATCGGCAAACGCTGGCAGTTCCTGACCCGGCTGCAGTACAGCGTGTTGCCCGATGCGCTGAGTGACAGCCCGCTGCTCGCGCCGGATAGCGACGGAGTCGGCTCGGTGTTGATCGGGTTCTCGCGGGGCTTCTGATGGGCCGCACTCAAGTGATGCCCGGCGCCGCCCGCCGCGCGGCCAGGACGGTCCGCACATGATCGCCACCACGCTGCTGTGCGTGATCGCCAGCTGGATTGCGGCGATGACCTACGTCTACCGTTTCCGCGGCCAGGGGCGCTACGCCAGCCTGCGCCAGTACCTGCGCAAGAGTTGGCCGGTGTTCGCGCTGCCGAACGTCATCCTGTATGCCTTCACCCGCACGGCGGCGCGCGGGCCGTTCGTGCCGCTGGAGCTATATCGCAGGCTTCCGGCCTTGGCGCAGCACTGGGAGTGCATCCGCGACGAAGCAATGGCCTTGCTGGGAGATGGCAGCTTCGACGAGGTGCGGCGCGACGGCTCACCGGCCGCGTTCGATGTGGGCTTCCGCACTTTCTACAAATACGGGTGGAGCCGCTACTACCTGCGCTGGTATGGCGCGCCGTATGCCTCCGCACGTGCCAGCTGCCCGCGCACGCTGGACCTGTTGGCCGGCTACCCGGAGATCCGGGCGGCGATGTTCGCCGTGTTGCCGCCGCGTTCGGTGCTGACGCCGCATGCGGACCCGCTGGGTTGCTCGTTGCGCTATCACCTGGGCCTGGCCACGCCCAATGCGGCGCAGTGCTTCATCAACGTGGACGGACGCAACCGTGCCTGGCAGGACGGCGATGCGTTCGTGTTCGACGAGACCTACCTGCACTTCGTGCGTAACGACACCGATGCGCCGCGGCTGATCCTGATGTGCGATGTGGAGCGGCCGATGCGCTGGCCAGGGCGGTGGTTCAACCTGGTCTATACGCAGCTCGCACGTGCAGCGCGAACGCCCAACGACGCGCGCGACCGGCGCGGCCCGGTGAGCGCGTTGTATGCGGCTGTCGCACCGCTGATGGCCTACGGAAGGCGCCTGCGCGCGCAGCACCGCCCGCTGTATGCGTTGCTCAAGTGGACGATCAATCTGAGTCTGCTGGGCGCCATGCTTGCACTGCTTGCTGCCGGGGTTGGTGTGCTGCGATGGCTGCTGCATGGCTGAGCGCAGGCACCATTGGGCGGTGCGCTGGTGGTGCGGCCTGCGGGCATCGGCCCAGGCCATGGACCGCGCGCTGCGTATGATGTTTCCATTCCCGAGAATTGCCATGTCGATGACGCATCCGGTCGCCCAGGCGCAGGTTCTGCAGGTCCTCATCATCGAGGACAACCGCGCCCTGGCAGCCAATATCTTCGATTACCTGGAAGCCTGCGGGCACCGCCCGGATGCGGCGCCGGACGGGCAGTCGGGCTTGAACCTGGCGATCAGCAACCGCTACGACGCGATCATCCTGGACTGGATGTTGCCGCGCATGGATGGCATGAGCGTGCTGCGCAAGCTGCGCGAGGAACACGCCTGCCGCACGCCGATCATCATGCTCACCGCCAAGGACCAGCTGGAAGGCAAGCTGCTGGGTTTCGAGAACGGTGCCGACGACTACCTGGTCAAGCCGGTGGCGTTGCCGGAACTGGAAATCCGCCTGCGGGTGATGGTGAGCCGTGCCCGCGCCAGCGCGGCGGCGGGCAACGTGCTGCAGGTGCATGACCTGCGCTACGACCTGGACCGCCTGGCGGTGTCGCGCGGCACCCGCGCGGTGGTGCTGTCCGGTACCTTGCGCACGGTGCTGGAACTGCTGATGCGGGAATCACCGCGTGTGGTGCGGCGTGACCGGTTGGAGCAACTGATCTGGGGCGATGCGGTGCCCGAAGGCGACCTGTTGCGCTCGCATATGCATGTGCTGCGGCGCGCGCTGGATCACGACGGCGAGCACAAGCTGCTGCAGACCGTCACCGGCGTCGGTTATCGGCTGGGCGGGCCAGCCGAATGAGTCGAGACGGCCGCCTGCGCAGCCTGCAGTGGTTGATCAGCGCCAGCCTGCTGATGTCCTGCGCGGTGCTGGCGTTGGGGTTGTCGGTGCAGGGCTTTTTGAGCCAGGAACTGATCGAAGATCCGATCTGGCGGCAGCTGCTCACCGCAAGTACGCAGAACGTCACGCGCGTGCCGCCCGAGCGCCTGCAGCAGGCCTTGCCCAGCACTGGCCCGGTGAAAGGCTGGCTGCTGCGCGACGGTGCGCCGTTGCCGGCGAGCATGCCGCCCTTCTTCGCCGAGCTGGCACCCGGTTACTACGGCGAAGGCCAGCTGGACACGCAGGGCGACCCCTCTACCGCGGCAAAATTCCTGTCCATCATTCGGCCGCACTGGGGGCCGTTCGCCAACGATGCAGATGGCATGCGACTCGATCGCAGCTATTCGGCGCTGGTCTCCGCGCTACCGCAAGGGCGGCTGATCATGAGCATCGACATCACCGCGCTGGAGGACAAACAAAATGGCAGCGTACAGCTCAGCGTGCTGTTCTTTATCTGCAACCTGGCGATGATCGGGCTGGTGATCTGGTGGCTGTTCCTGGGCTTTGCGCGGCCGGTGCAGGACCTTGCCAGGCGCATGCGCCGGCTGGATCCGTTGCAGCCGGCGCAGCGGCTGCCCACCGACTACGGCAAGAGCGAACTCAACACCATCGCGCGCGAGGCGAACGCGCATCTGGAACGCGTGGAGCGCGCGATCGAACGCGAACGCAGTCTGCTGGATCAGGCCAGTCATGAGTTCCGCACGCCCTTGGCGGTGATTTCCGGTGCAGCCGATGTGCTGCACAAGCAGCAGCTGCCGGAGCGGGCGCAGGGGCCGTTGCACCGGATCGACGAGGCAGTGGACAACCTCACCCGCATCATGGAAGCGCTGCTCTACCTCTCGCGCGAATCCACCCCGGCCGAGCGGCAGCAGGTGACCATCCTGCACGCGCTACTGCCCGAACTGGTGCAGGACCACCTGTATCTGCTTTCGGAAAAACCGGTGGAGGTGGTGGTCACCGCGCTGGAGCCACTCACGCTGCACGCACCGGAATCGATGGTGCGCATTGCGGTGGGCAACCTGCTGCGCAACGCGGCCGATCACACCTACGTGGGGCAGATCGAGGTGAGCCTGCACGCGCACCGGTTGAGCATCCGCGACTCCGGCGACGGTTTCGATACCGCGCTGGCGGCGCAACGCTACACCGCCTCATTGAAGCAATCGGTCAAGCAAGGCGGTGGCGCGGGACTGGGGCTGTTCCTCACCCGGCGCATCTGCGAACGCTTCGGTTGGCGCCTGCATCTGGAATCCTCTGCGGCGCAGGGCACGCTTGCGGTGATCGACTTCCAGCCGTAGTCGCCGCGATTTACCAGCGCTGACAGCGAAGGGCAGCTACAGCGATCTTCTGGCGATTTTCAAATAGCCCTGGCCAACATCACGCCACCCGCGCGCAAACGACGACCACCCCAAACAACGTGGCAGCTCAGGCAGACGTCCGGTCCCGACCGCCCTGTTTGGCCCGATACAGCGCCCCGTCCGCGTCGCGCACGATCGCATCGGGGGTCAGCGGTGTTTCGCCCGGTTCAAAGGTGGCAGCGCCAACGCTGACCGTCACATGTGCACTGGTCGGGCTGGTCAGATGCATCAACCCCAGTTCCGCCACCGCCGTGCGAATGGCATCGGCCAGGCGCAGCGCGCCGGCGACGTCCGTGTGCGGCAGGATCATGCCGAATTCCTCGCCGCCGTAGCGCGCGGCGATGTCGTCGCTGCGCCGGGCACAGCCGGCAATCGCGCCCGCGATCAGGCGCAGGCAGGCATCGCCGTTGACGTGCCCGTAGGTGTCGTTGTAGAGCTTGAAGTGGTCGACATCAATCATCAGCACCGACAGCGGCGCCTGCGTGTGTACGGCATCCTGCAAGGCCTCAGACAGGCGGTGGTCGAAGGCGCGCCGGTTGGCGATGCCGGTCAAGGCGTCCACCCAGACCTCGGAGCTGAGCCGCGCTTCATTGCGATGCATGCGGCGCAGCTGCAGGTCCAGCCAGATGCCCACCGCCAGCAGCAGCACGAAGCCGAGCACGGCAATGATGATGCGTTGGCGTGCGGATGCGCGCCAATTGGCCAGCGCATCGTCCACTGCCACGCCGGTGAGCACGGTGAGTGGGTAGGGCCGGGCCGGCACAAAACTGGAAATGCGTTGCACCCCATCCAGCGGCGAGCGGTAGGTGAGCGTGCCGCGGCGCTCGTTGCGCATGGTCACGTACAGCGACGTACCCGCGATCGAGCTGGCGGTCTGGTCGTCGCGCTCCGGCCGCCGCACGATCACCACGCCATCGTCGTTGAACAGGCCGATGGTGCCGTGATCCCCAACCTGGAAGCGGCTGTAGTAGTCCTGGAAATACTTCAGCCGCAGCGTCACCAGCGCCACGCCATCGAACTCGCCGCTCGGCGTCGTGAGGCGGCGGCTCAATGTGATCACCCAGCGCCCGTCCGAGCGGCTCTGCACTGGTGGCCCGACGAACACCAGTGCGTCGCGGTGGTCGCGGTGGTACTTGAAATACGCGCGGTCGGCATTGTTGTGCGTGCGCGGCAGGCTGCCCAGCGACGAGTTCACCCAGTGGCCATCGGCGGCGTAGATGAAAATGCCATGCAGGCGCTCCGAGCGGCGGGCCTCACTGACCAGAAACGCATGCATCGCGGCATGTTCGTTTGCCGAGCCGCGGTCCTGTTGCAGGCGTGCAACCAGCCCCGACAACACCGCATCGGCGATGGTCATGGTGTCGCTGGCGTGCTGCGCCAGCGAGTCGGCCAGGTTCAACGACTGCGTCTGCGCGGCCTGCAAGGCGCTGACGCGCTCCTCATGGATCGACCAGTATTCGGAACCGAGCAGAAGTATCCAGGATGCGGTCAACACGAAATGCAGCGCGATGCGCTGTGCACGTTGCCGCCACTGCTTGCTTGTCGACACCACTGTGTTTCCTTGTCCAGGACGCAGAGCCGATGCAACCGCCATGCCAGCGTACGTGGTGGCGCCCGATGCCGGCGCGGCGCGGCGCGCGTGCAATCCGGATCTGTGACTGACCGCTCAGCCCATCGCGGCCGCGATTTCTGATGTCGCGGTATAGCCCGCTTGCCTGCTGACGTTGGCGATGTATTGCGTCACGCAGGTCCGCTGCAATTGTTCACGGCGTGGCAAGTGCACACAGCAGACGCGACCGCATGCGCGTAACGGCGCGCGTGGTATCCCGGGCGGCCCATCAGTATGAGGAGACCACGATGCGTGGCATTCGTTTGCAGCAACTAGCAGGCCTGGCGTCACTGAGCTCCGTCGCGTTGCCCGATCCCGGCCAGCCCGCGGCAGGCCAGATCCGCGTGCGGCTGCATGCCAGTTCGCTGAATTTCCATGACCTGGGCATTGTCAGCGGACAGATGCCAACCGCCGATGGCCGCATCCCGATGTCCGACGGTGCTGGCGTGGTGGAAGCGGTAGGCGAGGCCGTCAGCGATTTCGCCGTGGGCGACCACGTGGTGTCTACGTTCTTCCCGCAGTGGCTGGATGGCGAGCCGTTGCATGCCGGCTTTGCCACCACGCCTGGCGACGGCGTAGACGGCTATGCACGCTCGGCCGTGGTCGCGGCTGCGCAGGCTTTCACGCATGCGCCGCGCGGCTATAGCCATGCCGAAGCTGCCACCTTGACCACCGCCGGCGTCACGGCGTGGCGCGCCCTGGTGGTCAATGGCCGGATCAAGGCCGGCGACACCGTGCTGGTGCTTGGCACCGGCGGCGTGTCGATCTTCGCGCTGCAGTTCGCCAAGGCGATGGGCGCCACGGTGATCGTCACCTCGTCGTCGGACCAGAAGCTGGAGACGGCGCGTACGCTCGGTGCCGACCACTGCATCAATTATCGCCAGCACACCGAATGGGCGGCGCAGGTGCTGGAGATCACCAACGGGCGCGGTGTGGACCACGTGGTGGAAGTGGGCGGCCCGGGAACGCTGGCGCAGTCCATCAAGGCTGCGCGCGTGGGTGGGCACATCGCCTTGATCGGTGTGCTCACCGGCGCCGCGGGCCCGGTGCCCACCGCCGAGATGATGGGACGCCAGCAACGGCTGCAAGGCTTGGTGGTGGGTAGCCGCCGGCATCAGCAGGAGTTGGTGCGGGCACTGGACGGTTTGCCGTTGCGGCCGGTGATCGATCGTTCGTTTGCGCTGGAGGACATCGCCGAGGCGTTTGCGTTGCAACACGCCGGTGGTCACCTGGGCAAGATCGTGCTGGAATTCTGAGCCTGGCGCGGCGCGCGCGGGCAGGGTCCAACCCCTGCCTGCGGCGCGTCATGCGATAGCGCTGCTGATGTGCGGCGTGGCGGCAGAGGGTGTCAGCGATCTCGACAGAGGTGGCGGCACGCACAGCGCATCACTGAGTGAAGGGGCCGTCTAATTCGGGCGTGGCAGTGATGAGTGTGTTTCATAGACGCATGCGGCTACAGCAGCTAATGCCGGCAGAACCGCGCCTTAGAATCGGGGCAACCTACTGCATTGCCGCCATCGCGCACAGCCGCGCTCACGCGCTTGTGACCGGCAGCGCTGCACATTATTTAAGAACTGTATAAGCCAGCATTGTTGGAGATGCCAGCCATGAGAGATATCAAGATGACCCGACGCGAGGTGTTGATCGCTGGCACGGCGTCTGCCGCCAGCGTCGCTGCCAGTCAGTCCATGGCTGCAGGCGCCGCCAACGCGCTGTCGCAGCGCCAGGCCGCCGAACCCGCCAACGCATCCAGCGAGGTGGCCTTTGAAGTCAACGGCAAGCCGGTGACGCTGACGCTGGACAACCGCACCACTTTGCTGGATGCGCTGCGCGAGCACCTGCATCTCACCGGCACCAAAAAAGGCTGCGACCACGGCCAATGCGGTGCCTGCACCGTCATCGTCGACGGGCAGCGCATGAATTCCTGCCTGTCGCTGGCCGTGATGCATCAGGACGCCAAGGTCACCACCATCGAAGGGCTCGGCACGCCCGACAAGCTGCATCCGATGCAGGCGGCCTTCGTCAAACATGATGGCTACCAGTGCGGCTATTGCACACCGGGACAGATCTGCTCGGCGGTGGCGGTGCTGGATGAGGTCAAGCGCGGCATCCCCAGCCACGTCACCGACGATCTCACTGCCAAGACGCGGCTCACCACGCTGGAGTTGCAGGAGCGCATGAGTGGCAACATCTGCCGCTGCGGTGCGTACTCCAACATCGTCGAGGCGATCACCGAAGTTGCCGGAGACCGCGCATGAAGGCTTTCAGTTACGAGCGCGCCACCTCCCCGGCAGATGCCGCAGCCAAGGCCGCGCGTCAGCCCGGCGCCAAGTTCATCGCCGGCGGTACCAACCTGCTGGATCTGATGAAACTGCAGATCGAAACCCCCTCGCATCTGATCGATGTCAACGGCCTCACGCTGGACACCATTGACGCGACGCCCGAGGGCGGCCTGCGTATCGGCGCGCTGGTACGCAATACCGATCTGGCCGCGGATGCACGTGTGCGCCGCGATTACGCAGTGCTCTCACGCGCACTGCTGGCCGGCGCGTCCGGGCAGCTGCGCAATCGCGCCACCACCGCCGGCAATTTGCTGCAGCGCACGCGCTGCCCGTATTTCTATGATACCAACCAGCCGTGCAACAAGCGGCTGCCGGGTAGTGGCTGCGCGGCAATCGGCGGCTTCAACCGCCAGCTGGCCGTGATCGGCGCCAGCGAAGATTGCATCGCCACCCATCCCAGCGATATGGCGGTGGCCATGCGCGCGCTGGATGCGGTGGTGGAAACCGTGCGCCCGGATGGGCAAACCCGCGCCATCCCGATCGCCGAGTTCTATCGCGCACCGGGCAAGACGCCGCATATCGAAACCGTGCTGGAGCGTGGCGAACTGATCACGGCCGTGACCCTGCCCAAGCCGGTGGAAGGCGCGCACGTCTACCGCAAGGTGCGCGACCGTGCGTCCTACGCCTTTGCATTGATCTCGGTAGCGGCGATCGTGCCACGCAGTGGCAATGCGCAGGTGGCGATTGGTGGCGTGGCGCACAAGCCATGGCGGAACGAGGTCGCCGAAGCACAGACCCGCCAGGGCGGGCGTGCCATCACGGCCATCCTGCTGGAGGGCGCACAGCCCACCGAACACAACGCATTCAAGGTGCCGCTGGTGGAGCGCAGCTTGAGCGCGATCCTGGCGGACACGAGGGCCTGACATGAAATTCGACACTCCCGCCGGTACCAATCCCATCGACCAGGGCAAGATCGTCGGCAAGCCGGTCGACCGCATCGACGGCCCGCTCAAGACCACTGGCATGGCGCCGTACGCGTATGAGCATCATGATCTGCCCGGCAAGGCGGCCTATGGCCACGTGGTCGGCGCTGGCATTGCCAAGGGCACGATTCGCAGTATTGATTTGAGCGCTGCGCGCAATGCGCCCGGCGTGCTCGGCATCGTCACCGCGCAAAACGCCGGCAAGCTGCAAAAAGGCAAGCTCAATACCGCCAAGTTGTTGGGTGGCCCGGAGATTCAGCACTATCACCAGGCAATTGCGGTGGTGGTGGCGGAGACATTTGAGCAGGCACGCGCGGCCGGTCAGTTGATCAAGGTGGACTACGGCCGCCACGTGGGCGAATACGATCTGGCACGCGCGCGTCCCAAGGCCGAGGTCACCAAGGAAGGCGGCGCACCGAACAGCACTGTCGGCGATTTTGCCGGTGCGTTTGCGGCCGCACCGGTGCAGATGGATGCCGAATACACCACCCCCGATCATTCCCACGCGATGATGGAGCCGCATGCGTCCATTGCCATGTGGGAAGGCGACAAGCTCAATGTCTGGACTTCCAACCAGATGATCAACTGGGGTGCCGGCGATCTGGCGCGCACGCTCGGTCTACCGCCGGAAAACGTGCGCCTGATGTCGCCGTATATCGGGGGGGGCTTCGGCGGCAAGTTGTTCCTGCGTGCCGATGCGGTGCTTGCTGCACTGGCCGCGCGCCAGGTGAAGCGGCCGGTGAAGGTGATGCTGCCGCGGCCGTTGATTGCCAACAACACCACCCATCGCCCGGCGACCGTGCAACGCATCCGCATCGGCGCACAGCGCGACGGGAAGATCACTGCCATTGCGCATGAGAGCTGGTCGGGCGATCTGCCTGGCGGTGCGCCGGAAATTGCTGCCTCACAGACGCAGTTGTTGTATGCCGGTGCCAATCGCCTGATCACCACACGCCTGGCCGTGCTGGACCTTCCCGAAGGCAACGCCATGCGCGCGCCTGGCGAGGTACCGGGATTGATGGCGCTGGAAGTGGCCATGGACGAAATGGCCGAGAAGCTGGCCATGGATCCGGTGAAGTTCCGCGTCGTCAACGACACCCAGGTGGATCCCGAAAACCCGCAGCGGCCGTTTTCGCAGCGGCAGCTGGTCAAGTGTCTGGAAGACGGGGCAAAACAATTTGGCTGGTCCAAGCGCAAGGCCAAACCCGGCAGTACCCGTGATGGGCGCTGGCTGGTGGGCATGGGCGTGGCGTCGGCATTCCGCAACGCGATCGCCACCACCTCCGGTGCGCGCATGCGCCTGGAGCAGGGCGGCCGCGTGGTGGTGGAAACCGACATGACCGATATCGGTACCGGCTCTTACACCATCATTGCGCAGACGGCGGCCGAGATGCTCGGCGTGCCGCTGGACTGGGTGGACGTGCGCCTGGGCGATTCGAGCTTTCCTGTCTCGGCCGGTTCCGGCGGGCAGTGGGGCGCCAACAGTTCCACCGCCGGCGTGTATGCCGCGGCGGTGAAACTGCGCGAGGCCATCGCCACGCAACTGGGGCTGGATCCGAGCAAGGCCGAATTTGCCGACGGGCACGTGCGTGCCGGCGGCAAGCGCATCGCCCTGGGTGACGCCGCTGCCCAGGGGCCGCTGGTGGTCGAGGACAAGATCGAATTTGGCGACCTGGCCAAGAAGCAGCAGCTCTCCACCTTCGGCGCGCATTTTGTCGAGGTCGGCGTGGACGTGGTGACCGCCGAAGTGCGGATCCGGCGCATGCTGGCCGTGTGTGCGGCCGGGCGCATCCTCAACCCCAAGACAGCACGCAGCCAGGTGATTGGCGCGATGACCATGGGTGCCGGCTCGGCGTTGATGGAAGAGTTGGTGGTCGACAAGCGGTTGGGCTTTTTCGTCAACCACGATCTGGCCGGCTATGAAGTGCCGGTGCATGCGGACATCCCGCATCAGGACGTGGTGTTCCTGGAAGAAACCGACCCGATGTCCTCGCCGATGAAGGCCAAGGGCGTAGGCGAGCTGGGCATCTGTGGCGTCGCCGCGGCAATCGCCAATGCGGTCTACAACGCCACCGGCGTGCGCGTACGCGACTACCCGGTGACGCTGGACAAGCTGCTGCCGCATCTGCCTGAGCCGCTGCGCGCGTGAATGCAGTGGCGGCTCCTGTCAGCCACGGTATGCCGGCTGCCGCCGCGTGGCCGGCCTGGCCGGAGTACGCCCTGCACGATGACCTGTTGCCGACGTTGTCTGCCTGGCATCGCGCCGGGCAGCGCGTGGCGCTGGCCACGCTGGTGGAGGTGCGCGGCTCCTCGCCGCGCCCGCTGGGTAGCCAGATGGCGATCAGCAGCACCGGGCAGGTGGCCGGGTATGTGTCGGGCGGTTGCGTTGAAGCGGCGGTCGCGCATGAAGCCCTGGCGGTCCTGGAGGATGGCTGCCCGCGCTTGCTCGATTACGGCGAAGGCAGCGAGGTGCTCGATATCCAGCTGAGCTGCGGTGGGCGCATCGGCGTGCTGGTGTGTGCGGTGCAGGATCTGGGCGGGTATCTCGCGCGTTGGCGCAATGCGCGCCAGCACCGTCGCGCGTTTCATGTTGCGCTGGATCGCATGCACGGCACGCTGCGTTACCTGGCTACACCGAGTGATGCCACTCCCGGCGAATTCGTGTTCTCGCGGCGGCCGCCGCTGCGGCTGGTGCTGGTGGGTGCGGATCCGTCGGTACTGGCGCTGGTCGCGCTGGCGACGCAGGCCGGGATCGAAGTGCGCGTACTGCGCCCGCATGGCCCGGTCGAACCGCCACCGGGGCTGGCCCCAGAGCACTACGATCGCCGTGGTCTTGCGCAGGCGTTGGCGGAGGTGGAACTGGACGCACATTGCGCGTTGTACAGCCTTGCCCACGATGGCGACATCGATTTGCAGGTTGCCCATCGCGGGCTGTCGTCCCAGGTGGCCTGCATCGGCATCCTGGGTAGTCGCAGCAAACGGCAGGCACGATTGCAGGCCCTGCGCGCACTCGGTCATGACGATGCCGCACTGGAACGCGTGCGCCTGCCTGCCGGCATCCGCCTGGGGCCATCGTCGCCGCACGGGATTGCGCTCGGCATCATTGCCGAAGCCACGCAAGCAGTGTCCGATTTACAGGCTGCAGCGCTTTAGGAACTCTCGGTTTTTTGCAGCCGTGGGCGCATTGCGCGTAGGGCGTCATGCGCGGGCCTGGGTTGCTGCCAGCGTGGTCGCCGGGCGTTGCCTCGGCATCATCCCCGAAACGCTGTGCTTGGTGGTCGTTCTGTAGGTCGCAGGACGTCAGGACTTATCGATTTGAGTCGTGCCGACATCGCTCACCGAGCGTGACGCGCAACGTCGCAGTGCATTGCAGGTCACGCTAGTCGCTGTGGTGCGCGTGTCCCAGCTTGACGATGGTGTTATCGCGAAGGGTTTTCTCCCGAAGTCGTAATGTTGCGCGTAAAGCAGCGAAAAACTTGGTGGCCATGTCCGCACGTCTGTAGGCGCGCGGCTATGCGGCGCGGTCAATCACTACGCAGATGAGACTTCTCTCGCAGTCATGCGATTGCGCATAAAGATCCAGCGAGCGCCGTGGTCGCGCATGCACACCTCCGCTGTGCGCGGCTTTGCTGCGTGGTCACCCACTGCGCACATGTTTGGTCCTACGCTGCAGGCATCCTTACATGCAAGACAGCCCGCTCATGATCGCTTTGCTTCCAGCGTACGCCGCGCCATCACGCACCGCCGCGCACGCGCGCCACACCGTGTTGGCAGCGCGATCAGGTGTGCAGCATTGCAGTGCGCCGGCTGATACGTCAGTGCTTGCTGCATGGCGTGCGGGGCGAGGCGCGTGAGCAGCGACCATGCCGCGCTGGTGTTGGCGGCGGGCGCGGGGCGGCGGCTCGGTCGCTCCAAGCAATTGCTCACGCGCGATGGCGAACCGCTCGTGCGGCGCGCAGCCCGCATTGCGTTGCAGACCGCGCCGCGGCGCTGTGTGGTGGTGGTGGGCGCCGATGCCGATTTGGTGATGGAGGCCTTGCGCGGCCTGGATGTGGAAATCGTGCGGCACGCCGGCTGGGCCGACGGCATGGGCACCAGTCTTGCCGCGTTGCGCGCGCACGTACACGGGGACACCACGCTGCGCCGCAGCCTGATCCTCGGCTGCGACCAGCCCGCGCTGGACACGCCGCATCTGCGCAGCTTGCTGGAAGAAGCCGACCTGGCCGCATCGGGCTGCGCCACCAGCGGCTATGCAGGCGTGCGCGGGATTCCGGTGGTAGTCACGCACGCGGTGTGGAACGAAGTGCCGCTGTTGGCCGACACCGGCCTGCGCGCGCTGTTCGCCAGCCTGGATGCGCAGACGCTGGGCTGCGTCACCGCACCGGCACTCACCCTGGACGTGGACACCCCGGCCGACCTGCTTGCTGCGCAAGCGCGTGGCTGGATCGATCCGGAGTGAGCCGCGCGTGCTGTTGGTATAGATAGGCCGGTTAGCAAGTGTCCGCGGCACGTCGCGAACGTGCTGCAGTGCCAATGCGTGCAGTGTCGATACTTCGCCATGCCGCACGGAAGTGCGTTATCTCAACCTACGCGAGGTCACGCGCACGCTGCGCCAGCACGCGACGGCAGCGATGTACGCGACAAGCATCTCGACAACGCGTTGCGCTGAAAAACACATTGCACGGAAGCGGCTGCAATTGCGGTGCGCGGTGGTTCAAGTGCATCGCCAAGTGCATCGCTATGAGACGCCTAGTCGCCCCGCTGCATCGCCCAGCTCACGGCGCGGCATTGATCGCATGCGTGACGCGGGCATGACCAGTCGTGCGGTTGGTGCAAAGCAGCCAAACCAACACAGACGGTGCAGCCGTGCACCACCTACCAGATACTTCACGATCTAGCGGCAATGCGCAGCTCCTGAGCATCGCCGCGTGCGGTTGCGTTCTGCTGCAAAGCACCCACACCAACGCCGAAGGTGCAGCCATGCATCTTCGGCCAGTCAGCTCAATGTGCAGTCGAAGCGCTCAGATCCAGAGCACCACCGCTTCGCGAATCACCAGGACATAGCCAACGACCATGGCGGTCTTGACCGGGAATTGGAACTTCCTCAGCAGATACATGCAAACCCTCCCCAGAGGCACTTATCTGTACCGAAATGTAGCGCTGCGCGTGACGTGTGTCACGTAAGAATTTTCCTACCGGCGAGCCAGTGTCCCCCTGACGGCGCCAGCCATAGCCACAGGCACATGCTGGCTATGCCGGACGCGGGGCCTTGGGCCACTCTCCCGCGGCCCCTTGAGTAAGGGCGCGCCGGCACACCTGCCAGACACCGATTCCCATGCAGGCACCGCCTCTCCAGGCCGGTTGCCTCGCTTTGCTGCATCACCGGCCGGAGGGCCAGATGGACGACTCCCGTTACGTCGTACGTATCCATTCGGAAAAGAACGGCTGGTGGGTCACGCGCCCGCAGTGGTCGCCGCTGCGCTACCTGAGAGAGCAGGGCGCCCTGGCACAGGCCGAACTGATGGCGAAACTGCACTGCCTGACCACCGGCGAGCCGAGCGGCGTGGTGCTCAGTACCGGCGACGGCGATCGTTTGGTCCGGCGTTACGGCTGAGCTTGCGACCTCGCGGACGGGAGCTGGCGGCGTCTTCCAGCAACAAGCGCAACCAACGTCTGCTGAGAGTCAGCCGTCAGGGGGAAGAAGTCCCCGCAGGTGCCCGGTTGCCTGACAGACCGGTGCGCACATGCCCGAGGCGTGCGCACAGGAAAACCCGAATCCATCCCCGCGCTTTGCGCAGGCACGCCGGTCGGCTAGATTCGGGTGATCGGCCACGCTTGGACGATCCGCCACTGCGCGGCCATCTGCCAGGATCTCCATCGCTCGTGACCCCACCCCCTGTTGCACTGATCCAGAACGACATTGTCGTGTTCGGTCTGATCGCCGCCACCCTCGGCGCCGTGTTCTGGACATCCGCCCGCGAACGCGGCCCCTGGCAGCGGTTCTACGCGGTGGTGCCAGCCTTGTTGCTCTGCTACCTGCTGCCGGGCATTTACAACACGGTAGGGTTGATCGATGGCGCCAACACGCGGCTGTACAACCCCATCGCCCGCGACGTGCTGCTGCCGGCCGCCCTGATCCTGCTGACCCTGAGCATCGACCTGCGCGCCATCCTGCGCCTGGGCCCCAAGCTGGTGGCGATGTATCTGGGCGCATCGCTGAGCATCATGCTGGGCGCGGTGGTCGCGTTCTGGGTGATGCGCTGGCTGCACCCGGCCACCGTGGCCGGCGATACCTGGGCTGGCATGGCGGCGTTGGCCGGCAGCTGGATCGGCGGTGGCGCCAACATGCTGGCGATGCGCGAGGTGTTCGCGGTGAATGCCACCACGTTCGGGCAATTTGCGGTGGTCGATGTTGGCGTGGGTTATGTGTGGATGGCGGTGCTGATTTTCCTGGCCGGGCGCGCCCGCAGCATCGATGCGCGCAGCGGCGCCGATACCCGCGCACTGGATGCCTTGCAGGAGCGCATGGCGCGCTTCCAGGCCGAGCACGCGCGCATTCCCAGCCTGTCGGACCTGATGGTGATCGTGGCCGTGGCGTTCGGCGGGGTGGGCCTGGCGCATGCGCTCGCCACCCCCTTGGCCGGCTGGTGCAAGGCGCACCTGAGCTGGGCGCGCCAGTTCAGTCTGGACACACCGTTCGTGTGGGTCGTGGTGCTGGCGACCAGCCTGGGCCTGCTGCTCAGCTTCACCCGCGCGCGCACGTTGGAAGGCGCGGGCGCTTCAAAGATCGGGACCTTGCTGCTGTATTTCCTGATCGCCTGCATCGGCATGCAGATGGACCTGCTGGCCTTGCTCGATCGCCCGTGGCTGTTCCTGCTCGGGCTGATCTGGATTGCCGTGCACATCGTGCTGTTGTGGGGCCTGGGCCGCCTGCTGCGGGTACCGTTCTTCTATTTCGCGATCGGCTCGCAATCCAACATCGGCGGGCCGGCTTCCGCGCCGGTGGTCGCTGCGGCCTTCCATCCCGCGTTGGCGCCAGTGGGTGTGCTGCTGGGCACCATGGGCTATGCCACCGGCACCTACCTGGCGTATCTGGTCGGCATTACCTTGCGGGCGATGGCCGGGGCAGGTTAACGCTGCCTTGCCGGCGTCATGGAGCTGTTGCCTGCAACAGCTCCATGGCATCTCGGGTCGGTTTGGTCGACCGCAGTAAAGAGATGATCACTTGCTGGACCTTCCCGCACCGCACGCGTCCACCTGACGAGGACTGCATGCGGCACGGTTTGCCGAGCAGCTTATTGCTGGATCACCCGGCGTTGCTCGTCCTGCTGTTGGGCCTGCGGATGCGCGTGCTGCTGGTTGTGCTGCTGCAGCTGGCCGACATTGGTCTGCGCCGGTTCGTTGGCCGCGGCCGCCGTCTGCACATGGCTGCGCAGATGGGTGGGGTCGTCCATGCGGCCCTGCACCGCGATCAGGCTATCGCCATCGCGGTTGGGCACCAGATGGTCGATCCGCTGCAGGCCGTCGTTGCCTGCACGCGCGGCCACGCTGGCGGCGGTGTTGAGAAACGCGGTGTCGTCGCGCAGCCCCAGCCGCTCGCGTTGGCCATCCAGTTGCACCACCGCGTCATTGAACAGCTGGCTGCCCGGCTGCAGCGACGCGCCGCGTGCCTGGTCGGGCGATTGCATGTCCTGCGCCTTGATCACCGAGTCCATCCCGTGCAGGTCCAGACGGTGCTTGAGCACCATGCCGGGTACCAGCCGCTGCCCGAACGACAGCGGGTCCGGCTCCGGCAATTCGATCTGGTGGCCAGCCGCATTGGGCATCGTCCACTTCAGCGGAATGCTGTCTTCCTGCAGATGGGTGAGGATTTCGTTCTTGACGTGGTAACCGCGAATCAACTCCTCGCTGGCGTACTGCTTGGCTGCCGACGCATCCAGGCCCTCGCGTTCGAGGGTACGGTCGTTGACGCCGGCCGCGTTGTACGTCACTGCGGGAATGTCGTTGACCATGGCCGATGCCGATGCCAGACCGCCGCCCAACGAATGGCCGGAGATCACCACCTGGTCACCGAAGGCCTGTTTGGCCTGGCTGCCGAGCTGGATTGCCGATGCGTATTGCGCATCGTCGAAGCCCAGGCCCTGGCCGATGTTGTGCTTCCAGTCCTTGCCTTCGTCGGTCCCGCAAAAACCGAGTACCACCTGGCCTTGATTGTTGCGATAGAACGCGGCGTCGAAGCCGCTTTTGGCGTCGTGCAGCAGTGCCGGATCGATGCCGGCCTGCTGCAGCGCACTGTCGTCCATGCGCGACCAGCCATTGGCCAGCGGCGCAAAGGTTTCTGCGCCGCCTTCGCGGCGTTGATTGGCAGTGGCATAGAGATCTTGCAGCAGCTCCGGAAATTGCCGGTCCTGCGGCTGCGGTTGTTGTCCGCGCATCGACTCTGCGAACGGAGTGGATGCGGCGGTGGAGGATGTGGATTCTGACGGGGACATGCGCGGTTCCTTGCGTGCGTCGTACGGAAAGCGCGCTTAGCGGCTGCTTTCCGCGGGAATGTTGTGAGCGCTCAACCATGCGCGCACATCCGATCTGACCTGTCGTCCGGTGGCATTGAGCAGACGGTCCGGCGTGGTAAAGAAATACGCCTGGAAGGTCTTCTGCTGTGCATTGCGCACCGTGGGGTCCACACCGGCCTTGAGCAATTGCAACACTGTCGGGCTGGAGGCGCCGCTCTGCGCGGCCAGATGCAGCAGGCTGTTACCGGTATGGTCGACGCGCTGCACGTCGGCGCCTGCGTCGAGCAACAGGCCGATCTGCGCATCGCGCTTGCTCTGCACCGCGCGAAACAGCGGCGTCCAGCCGGCACGCGCGCTGACCACATCGATCGGTGCCTTGTGCTGCAGCAGAATCTTCAGGTATTGCGGGTCCTGCGCCATGGCGGCCATGTGCACGACCGTTTCCTGGTCCATGCCCGGCAACGCCGGGTCCGCGCCTGCGTCAAGCAGCGCGTCCAGGGCGCGGGGTTGTTCGTTCCAGATCGCCCATTCCAGCAAGGTCACGTTCTGATCGCCATGTGCGGCCAGATCGACGGTGGGGGCGAGCGTTTTGATCCGTGCGATGTCGCCGTGCGCGATGGCGTTGGCGATGTCGGTCAGACCGGGGTCGCGGAAAGCGACGGCGTGGTCCTGCAGCGTAGCTGACATGGTGGTTTGCTCCTTGGCACCGGGCGAGGCGGTGCATGAGACCGCGAAGAACGAGGTCGCAAGAACGAGCAGGGTGGGGAATCGCGTCTGCATCGAAATCTCCTTCTCCTGATCGCATTCCTGATGACGCTGCGGCACGTCCCGCCACAGCGGGGCCGATCCTACCAGCTGTAAAAATCCCAAACGGTAAGATTTCGTGACATGGGCGCGCAGGCCGGGCGTCTGGCCGGGTCTGCTTGGCGACGGACCTTGTTGACGGACCTTGTTGACGGACGCGCGGGCGTCTTCGTCATGTGCGCGGGCACTGCGCCACAGCCGACGGTCACGACCGGGCCGGCATAATGGCGCTTTGCAAGCAGATGGGTGCAATGGCGTACGAGCTACTGATCAGTGACTGCGATGGGGTTCTTGTCGACAGCGAAATCCTGGCCGACCGGGTAATGCGTGAGGCGCTGGCAGCGTTCGTGCCGGCCGAGCCGTTGGAACATCTGCTGGAAACCACGTTCGGGCAGACCACGCGCGAGGTATTGCGGCGGGTGGAAGAACACTTTGCGCTGCAGTTGCCGGAAACCCTGCTGGCGCAGATCCAGGCGCGCAGCGAAGCCTTGATCGCCGCCGAGGTGCAGCCGATTGCGGGCGTGCGACAGGCGCTGGAGCAGATCCCGCTGCCGCTGGCGGTGGCCTCCAACAGTCGCCGCCACAACGTGATTGCATCGGTGGAGCGGGCTGGGCTCACGGCGCGTGCGGCAGGGCGGATCTTCAGCGCCGACATGGTGGAGCGGCCCAAGCCCGCACCGGATGTTTACCTGCTGGCCGCGCGCACGGCCGGTGTAGCACCGGAGCGTTGCCTGGTCATCGAAGACAGCCCCACCGGTGCGACCGCCGCGCTGGCGGCCGGCATGCAGGTGCTGGGCTTTACCGGTGCCAGCCATATTCCGCAAGGGCACGGCGACACCCTGCGACGGATCGGCGTGCTGGAGGTGTTCGACGATATGCGCGATTTGCACGCATTGTTCGAGCGGCTCGCGCAAACGCGCGCTGGTTGAGGGTGTCGCGTCGTTGCTTCGTTTGGCTGCAGTCAGTGCTTGGATCAAAAGTCTGGTCGGTCGCGCGTGCGGTGCCCTCACCGCTTGCGGGACACGCCGCAAGTACCTCCCTGTAGGCTCGGTGGCGGCATCCATGCCGCCACACGGTCCCGCAAGCGGCGAGGGCACCGCACCAGAACGTTCGTAGGTCGCTTTGTTGAAAGCCTGCCTGTTAGTCGTC
The DNA here is from genome assembly GCF_041520885.1 of Xanthomonas sp. NCPPB 2922. NCBI lineage: Bacteria > Pseudomonadati > Pseudomonadota > Gammaproteobacteria > Lysobacterales > Lysobacteraceae > Xanthomonas > Xanthomonas sp. NCPPB 2922. Next base: position 128,989 of record NZ_JBGOFY010000003.1, read on the forward strand.
GCGTTGCGACGCTGATCGGACGCGCCGTCATTCGCCGTCATCCAAAAAACGCGCGTATTGCGCTGCGTGCAACCATGCACACCGACACGCCTGACTGGTCCTTGCCCGCTCGCCGTCGCGGGACCTTACGCGGCATAGATGCCGCGTAAGAGCTTACAAGGACGTACTTGCAGCGTGTCCCGCGATGGTGAGCGGGCAAGGGCCCTGCAGCCAAGCCACAGATCAGCCTGTCCAGCTTGCGACGTGTCCCGCGACGGTGAGCGAGCAGGCTGTGCAGCCAAGCCGCAGATCAGCCGCTCTACCTTGCAGCGTGTCCCGCGACGGTGAGCGGGCAAGGGGCCTCCACCCAAGCCGCAGATCAACCGCTCTGCAGCCAATCTGCCGCACCGTCCAATCGCATAAAGAAAACCACATTTCGCGTCCACATCAACGCAACAGGGCGCGATTCGCATCGCGCCCTGTTGTGTGTATATCTGTCGATCACGATTACCGATCAACAGCAGCGGAACCCGCTCTTGCCGCCGTAACGCGCTTCCTGGCGTTCGCGGAAAAACGCCGGGTAGTCCATCACCGGTTTGTCCGGATGTTTCTCCAGCATGTGGCGCACGTAGTTGTCGTAGTCCGGGATGCCACAGCACAGGCGTGCGGTCTGCACCAGGCGGCGCCAGATGCGGCGATGGGCCTGGTATTGGCTGGCAAGAACGAGTTGAGTGCCCATTACAGATCCGCCATCTGGTGTGGCTGCAGTGCCACGTACGGGGTTTCGCGATCGCTGCGCTGCGGGCTGCGGCGGGCGACCACGATCGTTTTGACTGCGTAGATCAGGATCGAGCCCACCACGAACAGGAACAGCACCGTCAGCCCGGTGTTGACGTAGGCGTTGGTGACGATCTGCTGCATCTGCGGCACGGTCTTGGCCGGTGCGGTGATGGTGTTGCTGGCGATGGCGGCCTGGAACTTGTGCGCCTGCGCCAGAAAACCCTGCGCTGGGTTGCTGTCGAAGATCTTGATCAGCCCGGCGTAGGTGGTGCACAACAGCAGCCACAGCGCCGGCACGATGGTGACCCAGGCGTAGCGGTCACGCTTCATCTTGAACAGCACCACCGTGCCCAGCATCAGCGCGATGCCGGCCAGCATCTGGTTGGAGATGCCGAACAACGGCCACAGCGTCTGGATACCGCCGAACGGATCGATCACGCCGGTGTAGAGCAGGTAGCCCCACAGCGCCACGCAACCGGCGGTGGCGATGATGTTGGCGGTCCACGATTCGGTCTTCTTCAGCGCCGGGATGAAGTTGCCCAGCAGGTCCTGCAGCATGAAGCGGCCGGCACGCGTGCCCGCGTCCACTGCGGTGAGGATGAACAACGCTTCGAACAGGATCGCGAAGTGGTACCAGAACGCCATCGTGTTTTCGCCCGGCAGCACGTGGTGCAGGATCTGCGCGATGCCCACCGCCAGCGTGGGTGCACCACCGGCGCGCGCCAGGATGCTGTGCTCGCCGATGTCGCGCGCGGTCGCTTCCAGCACTTCCGGAGTGATCGCAAAGCCCCACTCGCTGACCTTGGCGGCCACCGCCACGGTATCGCTGCCGACCAGCGAGGCCGGGCTATTCATCGCGAAATAAATGCCGGGTTCGATGATCGACGCGGCCACCAGCGCCATGATCGCCACGAACGACTCCATCAACATGCCGCCGTAGCCGATGTAGCGCATGTGCGCTTCGTTGGCGAGCAGCTTGGGCGTGGTGCCGGAGGCGATCAACGCGTGGAAGCCGGATACCGCACCGCAGGCGATGGTGATGAACAGGAACGGGAAGATGCCGCCCTTCCACACCGGGCCATCGCCGCTGGCAGCGAACTGCGTGAGCGCCGGCATCTTGATGTCGGGCATCACGATCAGGATGCCGATCGCCAGGCCCAGGATGGTGCCGATCTTGAGGAAGGTGGACAGATAGTCGCGCGGTGCCAGCAGCAGCCATACCGGCAGCACCGAGGCGATGAAGCCGTAGCCGATCAACATCCAGGTGATCTGCTTGGCGGTGAAGGTGAAGGCCGGGCCCCAGGTCGGGTCGGCGGCCACCTGGCCACCCAGCCAGATCGCACCCAGCAGCAGGATCAACCCCACCACCGAAATCTCGCCGATCTTGCCGGGGCGGATGTAGCGCATGTACACGCCCATCATGATCGCGATAGGCATCGTCGCGATCACCGTGAACATGCCCCACGGGCTCTCGGCCAAGGCCTTGACCACCACCATCGCCAGCACCGCCAGGATGATGATCATGATCAGGAAGGCGCCGAACAGCGCGATGGTGCCGGGCACCTGGCCCATCTCTTCGCGCACCAGGTCGCCCAGCGAGCGGCCGTTGCGGCGCGTGGACAGGAACAGCACCATGAAGTCCTGCACCGCGCCGGCCAGCACCACGCCGACCACCAGCCACAGCAGGCCGGGCAGGTAGCCCATCTGCGCGGCGAGCACCGGGCCGACCAAGGGCCCGGCGCCGGCGATCGCGGCGAAGTGGTGCCCGAACAGCACGTGCTTGTTGGTGGGCACGTAGTCCAGGCCGTCGTTGTTGGTCACCGCTGGCGTGGCACGGGTGGGGTCGAGCTGCATCACCTTGTCGGCGATGAACAGGCCATAGAAGCGGTAGGCGATCAGATAGATCGACACCGCCGCCACCACGATCCACAACGCGTTGATGTGTTCGCCGCGCCGCAGCGCCACGGTGCCCAGGCAGAACGCGGCCAGCAGCGCCAGCGCGCCCCAGGCCAGCTTCGAGATACCTTTCATGCATGCCCCTCAGGAACGATCCCGCTAAGGGTCCTCCCGCCGGCTGTCCGCGGTCAATGGTGCCGCCCGGGGATCAGGTAAGCCTTTGGTCGTATGGTGTCTGGCATTGCAGTGCGGCATTGCGCCTGCGCGCCGTGGCGTTTTGGAACGATCGGTTGCACGCGTCGCGGTTGGGCGCCGCGCTGGCGGCCTCCATCATGCAAGGCATCCACTTGCGCACAGGGAGCGTTCGATGAGCGACACCACCACCTCCACGGCGGCACACGTGCTGCGGACCATTCGCGGCATGCCCACCTCCGACGGTGCCGGGGTCAAGCTGACCCGCGTGATCGGCACGCCGCAGCTGCCGGCACTGGACCCGTTCCTGATGCTGGACGAGTTCGGCACCGAACAGGCCGAAGACTACATCGCCGGCTTTCCGAGCCATCCGCACCGCGGCTTCGAGACCGTCACGTACATGCTCGACGGACGCATGCGGCACAAGGACAACCACGGCAACGAAGGCCTGCTGACCCCAGGCAGCGTGCAGTGGATGACCGCCGGGCGCGGCCTGATCCATTCGGAAATGCCCGAACAGGAATCCGGGCGCATGCGTGGTTTCCAGCTGTGGGTGAATCTGCCCGCGCGCGACAAGATGAGCAACCCCAAGTATCAGGAATACGCGCCGGACAAGATCCCGGTCGCGCATCCGGCTGCGGGCGTCACGGTCAAGGTGATTGCCGGCGCGGTGGGCGATGTGCACGGGCCGATCGTGCAGCCCGCCACCGAGCCGTTGTACCTGGATATCGCACTTACGCCGGACACGTCCTGGGACTATCTGCTGCCCGCCGGCCACAACGCGTTCGCGTACGCCTTCGAAGGCGCGGCCACGGTCGGCGAGGGCGAGGGCGCACGCCCGTTGCCGGCGCAGGACCTGGCGGTGCTGGGCGGTGGCGAGCGGCTGCGGCTGCAGGCCGGTGCTGCCGGCGCGCGCTTGATCCTGGTCGCCGGCCGGCCGATCAACGAGCCGGTGATGCGGCATGGCCCGTTCGTGATGAACACCAAGCAGGAATTGATGCAGGCGTTCGTCGATTTCCAGGAGGGGCGGTTTTGAACCGGGGCGGGTTGCCGCGTGGGAGAAGCGCACATGAGTGATCGCGCCGTCAGTGTCGTCACCGGCACGGTGCCCTATACGGTCACCATCCACGATGGCCAGCACCACTGGATCGGCGACACCCAGCCGGCCAACGGTGGCCAGGATGCGGGGCCGGATCCAGAGGCGCAGGTGCTGGGCGCATTGGGTGCCTGCACTGCCATTACCGTGTCGATGGTGGCCGCACGCAAGTAATGGCCATTGGCCGCGGTGCACGTGCGACTGCATTACACCCAGCGCGGCGCCGCGGGCACATCGATCACGCGGGCGATCGTGCTGGACGGCGCACTGGACGATGACCAGCGCGCACGCCTGCTGGAGGTGGCGGAGAAGTGCCCGATCCATCGCCTGCTGACCGGCGAGGTGCGCATTGCCACCGAGCTGCAGCCGCACGCGCTGGTGGATGCTGCCGGCGGTTCGACACGCTAGGGCGCATTCAGCGCGCGCTGGCGGATGCCGGCGCGCAGCTGCATTAGCGCATTAAGAGTGGCTAACAAAACGTAGCGAGCAGTCGTCAGGTGGGTGCGGACGGCGCGGAGGAACCGGAGTGTACGTCGGTACATGCCGATTTCGAGCACCGGCCGCGCCCGCCTGGCGGCTGCGCAGTCGTTTTGATAGCTGCTCTAAGTCGTAGTGCGAAGCGATGTGGCATGACCGGCTGCTGCCGGTCTTGCCATCTGCGGACGTTGTTTAGCGCTGCAGTGCCAGGCTGGCCGGCTGCAGGTCCATGTTCTGCACCAGCGACTGCATCGAGGCCAGTTCTTCGGTGCTGGCGCCGTCGATCCACAGCTGTGCATAGCGCTTCTTGCCCAGCTCCACCACGGTGACGCGGCGTGATTCCATGCCCGGGACCTCGCGGCCACCCAGATCGAGCTTGTACCAGTAGAACTCCTCTTCCTGGATCTGGCCTTTTTCCGCGCGGCGGTCACGTGCCAGCGCCATGGCCGGGTCGCGGGTGGTCAGCATCACGCCCACCACCTGGCGGCCATCGGCGGTGGTGGCTTTACAGACCAGGTAATCGGCGCCGGCGAGCTGGGTCCATTGCAGGCCGGAGGCCGGCGGCAATGGAGGGCAGACGGGCGCGGACTGGGCATGGGCGGTCACGGCGGCCAACAGCAATGACAGGCCGACTAGGCAGGATGCGGACTTCATTCAAGTGTTCCCCGGCGATGGATGACAATGCGGGGCGCTGTCGTCTTTCGTGCCGCTGCACCGTCTCAAGCTCCCCGCTTGAGCGGGCCGTCCACGCAACGCGCTCCGACTACGCGGGTATCACTACCACAGTTTTGTGGGCGTGCTCAAGATGGGTCGCAGTTGCGTCTGGCATCGCTTGTGTGGCGTGGCACTCCCCTTCCGAGACCTGGCACGGTTGTGTCCGCCAGTGCGAATCCGCGCATGGTTTCAGGGGTAATTGACGGGTTTGGGCGCCGGCGTTTCCGGTAGCGGAATGAATTCCTGATCGTCGCCGGGGATGGTGCCGAAGCGGCCGGCCTGCCAATCGTCCTTGGCCTGTTCGATGCGCTCTTGTGAGCTGGAGACGAAGTTCCACCACAGGTGGCGCGGGCCATCCAGCGGCTCGCCGCCGAGAAGCATCGCCTTGAGGGGGGTCTTGGCGCGCAGCCGGCCGCGCGTACCGGCAGAGGGCACGATCAGATGCCGCGCCGGCACGTCGGCGCCATCCAGTTGCGCCTCGCCTTCCAGGATGTAGAGCGCGCGCTCGGCGTGGCCGGTGTCCAGATCGATCTCGGCATCGGCGTCCAGATCCAGTGCCACGTTGAGCGTGCCGCTGAACACCTGCACCGGCGATTCCTCGCCATAGGCGCGGCCAGCGATCACCCGCAGCCACACGCCGTTGCGGCGCTGTTGCGGCAGGCTGGTGGCGGCGTGGTGATGGAAGGCGGGCGCGGTTTCTTCGGCCGAGCGCGGCAACGCGATCCAGGTCTGCATGCCATGCAGTGCATGTTCGCGTGCGCGCTCGGGGCCCGGCGTGCGTTCGGAATGGGCGATGCCGCGGCCGGCGGTCATCCAGTTGACGTCGCCGGGACGGATCACCTGATCAGAGCCGAGCGTGTCGCGGTGGCCGATCTCGCCCGACCACAGGAAGGTGACGGTGGCAAGGCCGATATGCGGATGCGGGCGGACGTCGATGCCGTGATCGGGCTCCAGCACTGCCGGGCCCATGTGGTCGACGAACACGAACGGGCCGACGCTGCGCGCCTGCAGGGTCGGCACGGCGCGGCGCACCTGCAAGCCGCCGATATCGTGGACACGGGGAGCGATCAGCGTGGTCATGGCAGCGGCTCGTGCAGTGGGCATAGCGGCAGCTTGCCATGCAGGCGGCGGCGTGGGCGCGCTGCAACGCAAGATGGAATGTTCTGCGCGTGCCGCACGTGATGGGGCGATGGGGACGAGCTGGTGTCTGGTGGTGTGCTGCTGCGGCAAGCGGCCACGTTGGTGAATGCCGCACATCCAAGTACCAAAGCTACGAGCACCTGCACGTCGATCTGGTCGGCGTTGTCCAAGCCGCAAGACAACGGCGGCTGCGAGCTGCGAGCTGCGCGCGAGAAGCTTGGAGTCAGAATCCACACGCCAGAACTGACAAGCCACATCCAACGAACCATGCATCGATGCCCGCAATTGCACGCTTGCCCCGCAGCACGCGGGCTACAGCAACGTCGGCTGCGTCTGCAGCTCGATTTCGCCGCGCCGTGAAGCCAGCCGGTCGGCCAGACGCGTCGGTTCGGGCAGGCGGTAGGTGCGCAGCGTGCGCAGGGTCCAGTCGAGTGCGCCCTGCATCGACACGCGATGACCGGGCGAGACGATCAACGGATTGCAGCGCGGCTTGCTGCGCATTGCCCAGCCGATCTGCGCACCGGCCAGCAGGATGGGGCTGTGGTCGCCGCGTTCGCCACCGGGCTCGATGAAGGTTCCGGCCAGGCGTTGCTTGGCCACGCCGATGCTGGGCAGGCCAGTGACCACGCCGAAATGCGCGGCGATGCCGAACCTGCGCGGATGCGCGATGCCCTGGCCATCGATGAACACCAGATCCGGCGTGCGCGACAGCAGCGCAAGCGCGCGCAGCAATGCGGGCAGCTCGCGAAAACTCAGCAGGCCGGGCACATACGGCATCGAGGTCGGCACGCGCGCGACGTGGGTTTCCAGCGGCAGCAGCGTCTGCGCATCCAGCAACACGGCCGCCGCGCGCGTGGTCTGGCCCTCATCTTCGAAGCCCACATCGAAGCCGGCCAGTAGCGCAGGCGCGGCGGAAACTTCATCGCGCAGCGCCACGCGCTGGGCCAGTTGCTGCTGCAACTGTCGCGCCTGAGCGACGCTGCCGTCCCAACCTGCGAACACGGGGTCGATGGATGTCTGCATGGCCGCAGCATCGCGCGCACGCCGTAGCGATGCCGTGCACGCCAGGCAGGCATCGGCTGCCGCTACAATCAGCGGTTGATCGGCCCCCCCAATCGGAGAACCGTAGTGACCCGCAAACTCGTACTGCTGCGCCATGGCCAGAGCCAATGGAACCTGGACAACCGTTTCACCGGCTGGGTGGACGTGGATCTCACCGAGCAGGGCCGCCAGGAAGCCGCCGCGGCCGGCAAGCTGATGAAGGACGAAGGGCTGCAGTTCGATGTGGCGTACACCTCGGTGCTCAAGCGCGCCATCCACACGCTGCAGGGCGCGTTGAAGGAGCTCGACCAGGACTGGCTGCCGGTGCACAAGAGCTGGCGCCTCAACGAGCGTCACTACGGTGGCCTGCAGGGCCTGGACAAGGCGGAAACTGCGGCCAAGCACGGCGAGGAACAGGTCAAGATCTGGCGCCGTTCCTACGACATCCCGCCGCCGGCCATGGACGTCACCGATCCGGGCCACCCCGGGCATGACCGCCGCTATGCCACGCTGGACCGCAATGCATTGCCGAGCACCGAGTCGCTGGCGACCACGCTGGTGCGCGTGTTGCCGTACTGGCACGACGCGATCGCCCCGCAGTTGAAGGCCGGCCAGACGGTGCTGGTGACCGCGCACGGCAACTCGTTGCGCGCGCTGTACAAGTACCTCAACGACATCTCCAACGCGCAGATCCTGGAGCTCAACATCCCCACCGGCATCCCGCTGTTGTTCGAGTTGGACGACAACCTGCAGGTGCAGAGCTACCGCTACCTGGGCGACCCGGAGGCGGCCAAGCGCGCCGCCGAAGCCGTGGCCAACCAGGGCAAGGCCAAGTAAGCCGCGCAGCGGGCGTGCACGCAGCACGCCCGCTGCCGGATTGGCCGGTGCTGCCGCCATGCATGAGGCGTGGCGGCGGTGGCCGTGATGCAGCGGCGTGCCTGTTGGTGCGCGCTGCCAATGGTGCTTCTTTCATTGCGAGACATGATGTCCGGCAAACGTAAAACGCAGCAGATGAGTGCCCTGTACTGCCGCAGTTATCTCGCGACCTTGGGCGTGCTGGTGGCAGGAGCCAGCGGTGCGTTTGCCGCGCTGGCAGGCGGCAGTGTCTCTGCAGAAGCCACCTGGCTGGCCTTGCTGGTGTGCCTGGCCGGTGTGCTGCTGGTGGCCTTTGGCCTGTTTGGTCCGTCGCGGCAGATGGAGTCCTGGGCGGAGGCAACGTCCAGTCACGATGCGGCGCTGGTGTTGATGGCGCTCGCCTTCCCGGTGTACCTGCTGTTGAAGCCGTTCTACAAACACTCCTAGCGCGCAGTGGCGCGTTGGAGTGCGATGCCGCAGCGGCTGGATGCGCGCGGTGGCGGACGTTAGGGCGTTCGCCTGTTGTGTGACTTTTGGGGGATCAGCGCAGTGCGCCGATTACCTACTCTTTTCGGCCGCGCGCACGCTGCGGCCCCTGTCCCGGAGAATTCAATGATCCTCAGCAAGTTCGCCCCGCTGTCCCTGGCGGTGGCCATCGCCGTGACGCTGTCCGCGTGCGGTGCCTCCGACGACACCAGCAAGCCGGCCGCCGCCGCACCTGCAGCGCCGACGCGCGTGGATGTGTCCAAGCTGGATGCGCCGATCGTGGCCTTCGGCAGCGGCGATCTGGATCCGGCCATTGCCGCATGCCAGGACCTCAACGGGTTCGTCAACGCCAAGTGGCTCAAGGCCAACCCGGTGCCGTCCGACCGCACCAGCTGGGGCAGTTTCGAAGTGCTGGCCGAGCGCTCGTTGACCATCCAGCACGCGCTGGTGGAACAACTGGCGCGCGGCAACCTGTCCGCAGGTTCGGTGGATGCCAAGATCGCCGACCTGTGGCGGACCGGCTCGGACGAGGCGGCGATCGACAAGGCCGGCATCACCCCGCTGCAGCCGCAGCTAAAGGCGATTGATGCGCTTAGCGATGCGCCGGCGATTGCCGCCTGGTTGCGCGACAGCTATGCCAAGGGCCAGGGCTTTTTGTTCTCGTTCGGCGCCAATGCCGACTACAAGAACTCCGAGCAGATGATTGCGTATGCGGGGCAGGGCGGTCTGGGCCTGCCGGAGAAGGGCTATTACACCGATCCGGCCCAGGCCAAGATCCGCGAACAGTACGTGGCCTATATCGCCCGCGTGCTGGAGCTGTCCGGCATTCCGGCAGCACAGGCGGCCGAACAGGCCAAGGCGGTGATGGCGTTCGAGACGCAGCTGGCCAATGCTTCGCTCTCGCGCATCGAGCTGCGTGACCCGGCCAAGCGCTACAACCCGGTCGATGTGGCGGGCGCCAATGCCATCACGCCGCACTTCGATTGGCAGGCGTTCTTCAGTGCACTGAAGGTGCCGGCCGGCACCTTCTCGCTGAGCCAGCCGGAGTATTTCCGCGCGCTGGACGGCATGCTCGTCAACACGCCGGCGGATACCTGGAAGGCATATCTGCGCTTCCACAGTATCGATGAGGCAGCCCCGTACCTGGCCAAGCCGTTCGAGCAGGCCAACTTCGATTTCTATGCCAAGACGTTGCGCGGGCAGCAGGACATGCTGCCGCGCTGGAAGCGCACCTTGAACGCAGTCAACGAGGCCATGGGCGAGGCACTGGGCCAGCTCTACGTGCAATCGGCATTCCCGGCCGAGTCAAAAGCGCAGATGCAGCAGCTGGTGCAGAACCTCTCCAACGCGCTGAAGGCGCGGCTGGAGAAGCTGGACTGGATGAGCGCGCAGACCAAGCAGCGTGCACTGGAAAAGTGGGCCAGCTTCACGCCCAAGATCGGCTACCCGGACCAGTGGCGTGATTGGAGCGGGCTGGAAACGCGCGGCGACGGGTTCCTGGCCAATATGCAGGCCGCGCAGGCGTTCAATTACCGCTACATGCTCGACAAGATCGGCAAGCCGGTGGACAAGCGCGAGTGGCATATGACGCCGCAGACCGTCAACGCGTACTACAACGCCACCCGCAACGAGATCGTGTTCCCGGCGGCGATTCTGCAGCCGCCGTTCTTCGATCCCAAGGCCGACCCGGCGCTCAATTACGGCGGCATCGGTGCGGTGATCGGGCACGAGATGATGCATGGCTATGACGACTCCGGCAGCCAGTTCGATGCCAAGGGCAACTTCGACACGTGGTGGACCGACGCCGACCGCAAGCTGTTCACCCAGCGCACCGATCAGCTGGTGGCGCAGTTCGATGGCTATGAGGCGATCCCCGGCGTGCACGTCAAAGGCAAGCTGACCCTGGGCGAAAACATCGGCGACCTGGGCGGCCTCACCGTGGCCTACGACGCGCTGCGGATGGCGTTGCAGGAACAGCCGGCCGCCAACAAGGAGATCGACGGCCATAGCCAGGACCAGCGCTTCTTCATGAACTGGGCCACGGTGTGGCGCCGCAACTTCACCGACGGCGAGCTGCGCGTGCGCCTCAACACCGACCCGCATGCGCCGGCCAACTTCCGTGCCAACGGCGCGCCGTCCAACATGCCGGCGTTCGCACAGGCGTTCCAGTGCAAGCCGGGCGATGCGATGGTGCGCGGCGACAAGGACCGCGTAGCGATCTGGTAAGCGTGATGGACCAGCGTGCAGGCGGCGACAGTCGCCTGTACGCGTTGCGCGCGGCATGCGCGCAAGGATGAGCCCGCTGCGATGCGCTGCGTCTGCACACCAGCCTGCTCGCAGAGCCTCTAGACTGCCGCGCACTTCAACGCGGAACCGGCAGTGACCAAACGCAAGATCTTCAAGTGGGCGGGCATCGGCGTGCTGGTGCTGGCGCTGGGCAGCGTGCTGTCGCTGTATGGCTACGGCCGCTTTGCCGATCGCGAGCGCGGCCCTGCCAGCCATGCCTTGCCGGTGGCGGCGCAGGCAACGCCGATCGACCAGGTGGTCGCTCCATTGCAGCAGGCGCACGCCGGCAAGACCGGCATGGTGATCCTGTCCGACAACATCGATGCGTTTGCGGTGCGCGCGTTGACCGCGCGTGCGGCCGGCCGCAGCCTGGATCTGCAGTACTACATCTGGCATGCCGACTTCACCGGCAACCTGTTGCACAACGAATTGCTGCGTGCGGCCGACCGTGGCGTGCGCGTGCGCCTGTTGCTGGACGACATGAATATCCATGGCAGCGACTCGGTGCTGGCCGCGTTGGACAGCCATCCGCTGATCGAGATCCGCCTGTTCAACCCCACCCGTGCGCGCGAGGGCACGCTGATGCGCGGCGTGGAAATGGTGCTGCGCATGTTCAGCATCAACCGGCGCATGCACAACAAGGCGTGGATTGCCGATGGCCGCATCGCGGTGGTGGGGGGGCGCAATGTGGGCGACGAATATTTCGACGCCGCACGCGACACCAACTTCATGGACATGGACGCGGCCTTGATCGGCCCGACGGTGCGTGAGTCCGAGCAGGTGTTCGATGCCTACTGGAACAGCCCCAATGCGTTGCCGCTGGCGGCGCTGGTCACCGCCAAGCCGCAGGCGCTGGAGCAACTGCGCGGCAGCCTGGACGCGGGGATGGCGTCGGTGGGCGCGCACCCGTACGTGGAGCGCCTGCGCCAGTCGCCGAGCGTGCATGCCTTGATGCAGGGCAATCGCCCGGTGCATTGGGTGCAGCAGGCGCGCATCGTGGCCGACCCGCCGGAGAAGGCCGAAGGCGCGCCACCGCAGCCGGACTGGATGACGCCGATCCTGATCGGCGAGATGGCCAACGCACGCCGCGAACTGAAATTGATCTCGCCTTATTTCGTGCCCGGCGATGACGGCATACGCTGGATCAGTGGCCTGCGCAAGCGCGATGTACGCGTCAGCGTATTGACCAATTCACTGGCCGCCAACGATGTCGTGGCCGTGCACAGCGGCTATGCGGACTACCGCATTCGGCTGCTGCAACAAGGCGTGCGCCTGCACGAGCTCAAGCCGATGGGGCGCCCGGATGGCAGCCTGTTCGGTTCCAGTGGCGCGAGCCTGCATACCAAGGCCTTCGTGGTGGATGACAGCGCCGGTTTCATCGGCTCATTCAACCTGGATCCACGCTCGATGAATCTCAACACCGAGATGGGCCTGCTGTTCGAAGACCGCACCGTGACCGCGGAGTTGGAGCGGCTGTACAACCACAAGATAAGCGCGCCGGTGAGTTACCGGGTGACGCTGGAGCAGGGCGGGTTGCGTTGGCACGACGATGCCGCGCAGCCGCCAGCGGTGTGGACGCGCGAACCGGCCGCCAGTGTGTGGCGTCGCGGCGCGGCCAAGGTGTTGGGCTGGCTGCCGCTGGATTCGCAGTTGTAAGGACGGTGAGAAATAGCTGGCGTAGCGATGGGGTAAGACTGCGTGCACTTTGCCGCGTGCCTGCTGGGTATCGACGGCGGTTCACTGGCTTATGTACCGCGATCGCTATCCTGGCCTTTTGCGGGTATTTACGGACGACCTGCCGGCACTGATTGCGTCTCTCGCTGGCTGCGCGCAGGCGTGACGCGATGTGCCGTAAAGCCGGCACAGTGATGTCGCGATCGAAGAGCCGACCATGACGTTGCGCGAAAACCTTGGTGCAGCCGCACGCTTTCACCGCTGCCTGTCTCAAGCAGATGCACCGCTACTGCAGCTGCGTCACGATCTCCCGCGCCATCGCGCCAAGCGGCAGGATGCGGTCGGCACCGCCGCGTTTGATCGCTTCCTTGGGCATGCCGAACACGATGCTGGTGTGCTCGTCCTGCGCGATCGTGCGTGCGCCGGCCTGGCGCATTTCCAGCAGCCCGGCCGCACCGTCGTCGCCCATGCCGGTCATGATGATGCCCAGCGCATTGCTGCCGGCCGCGCGCGCGGCCGAGCGGAACAGCACATCGACCGAGGGGCGATGCCGGTTCACCGGCGGGCCTTCCAGTACTTCGACAAAATATTGCGCGCCACTGCGGCGCAGCAGCAGATGCTTGCCGCCCGGTGCGATCAACGCACGCCCCGGCATCACGCGGTCGTTGTTGGCGGCTTCTTTTACTGCGATCTGGCACAGGCCGTTGAGGCGTGCAGCAAACGCGGCGGTGAACTTCTCCGGCATGTGCTGCACGATCACGATACCCGGGCACACGCGCGGCAAGGCAGTGAGCACTTCTTCCAGCGCCTGGGTGCCGCCGGTGGAGGTGCCGATGGCCACGATCCGCTCGGTGGTCTGCGCCAATGCGCGGCCGGTTTGCGCAGGCAGGATCACATCGGCAGTGTGCTTGACCTCGGCCTCCAGCGGCGTGGCAGTGACGCGTGCGGCCAGGCGTTTGACGTTGGCACGCGCGGCGCTGCGCACGGTGGCCACCAGCTCGTCGGCCGAGTCGGTGAGGAACTGCTTGAGTCCCAGCCGCGGTTTGGTGACCACGGCCACTGCGCCAGCGGCCAGCGCATCCATGGTCACACGCGCGCCTTTTTCGGTGAGCGTGGAGCAGATCACCACCGGGGTGGGGCGCTCGCTCATGATCTTGCGCAGGAAGGTGATGCCATCCATGCGCGGCATTTCCACATCCAGCACGATCACGTCCGGCCACTGCTGGCGCATTTTTTCGATGGCCAGCAACGGGTCCGCGGCGGTGGCGATGACCTCGATGCCGGGCGCTTCGTTGAGCACGCCTACCAGCACCTGGCGTACCACCGCCGAATCATCGACCACCATCGCCTTGATGGTCTGGGACTGCGGGATGGGGCGGTTGAACGCTGTGGACACGGTGGATCCCTGGCTCAGGCTTTGCGAAAGATCGACGGTGCCACCTGGATGAGATCGATGTCGAGCTCGCTCAGGCTTTCCGAATGGCCGATGCAGAAGTGCCCGCCCGGTTTGAGGTTGGCCAGCACGCGCAGGATCACTTCGCGCTTGGTCTGACCATTGAAATAAATCATCACGTTGCGCAGGAAGATCACATCGAAGCTGCCCAGCATCGGCAAGGCGGCGTTGAGATTGGCATGCACGAACTTGACCCGGTCACGCAGGCGACGCTCCACCAGCAAGGTGCCGGCGTACTCGCCCTGGCCGCGCAGGCAGTAGCGCTTGAGATACGCCTGTGGAATGCCGTCGATGCGCTGCAGGGCGTAGTGGCCGGTGCGGGCCTTGGCCACCACGCGGCTGCTGATGTCGGTGCCGACCACTTCGAACGCACGGTCTTGCAGCGCGTCGTCGAGCACCATTGCCATGCTGTAGGCCTCTTCGCCGGTGGAACTGGCCGCGCTCCAGCAGCGCAGCGGCAGCCCACCACGGTGGTCGTCAGCCAGGCGGCGCAGCAGGTCGAAGTGCTTGGGCTCGCGGAAGAAATAGGTTTCGTTGGTGGTGAGCAGGTCGATCGCGGTCTGGATCTCGTCGCGATCCTGCCGGCTTTCCAGCAATTGCAGGTATTGGGTGTAGTTGTCGAACTGATGCTCGCGCAGGCGCTTGCCCAGCCGTCCGCACAACATGGCCTTCTTGCCGGAAGAAATGCTGATGCCGGCGGCTTCGAAAATGAAGCGCTGAAAGCGCCCGAATTCCTGTTCGGTGATCGCGGTCGACGTGCTCATGGGCTCAGACAAGGTCGGCATCAGTAGGAAGCTCGCTGCTGCAGAGACGGGCGATGCGGCTGGCGTGTTCGCGCCACCACTCGGACAACATCGGGCCTGGCATCGGGGAGGCCATCAGGTAGCCCTGGGCCAGGTCGCAGCCGAGCTCGCGGAGCAGGCGCCAGTCGTCGGGGGTTTCCACGCCCTCGGCCACGGCAGTGAGTTCCAGCCGGTGGGCCAGCTCCAGCGTGGATTCCAGCACGGTGCGCTGGCTGCGGCTGCGGTGCGCGGCATGCACGAAGCTGCGGTCGAGTTTGAGCTCGGTAAACGGGATGCTGGCCAGCCGCTGCAACGAGGAAAAGCCGGTGCCGTAATCGTCGATGGACAGGCCGAACCCATGCAGGCGCAGCCGCGCCAGCATGCTCAGCGCATTGGCCGGCTCCACGATGGCGCTTTCGGTGAG
This sequence comes from Xanthomonas sp. NCPPB 2922, assembly GCF_041520885.1. Taxonomy (NCBI): domain Bacteria; kingdom Pseudomonadati; phylum Pseudomonadota; class Gammaproteobacteria; order Lysobacterales; family Lysobacteraceae; genus Xanthomonas; species Xanthomonas sp. NCPPB 2922. The sequence goes on from NZ_JBGOFY010000003.1 coordinate 144,264, forward strand.
TTCCAGCACCAGATCCGCCGGTGCCAGGCCGTTGTCGGCCAGCTTGGTGCACAAATGTTCGAGGAAATCCTGCTCGCCCAGCAGATTGGGCGACAGGTTCAAGGCCAGCGTGAGTTGCAGGCCCTCGGCGCGCCAGTCCACCAATTGCGCAACCGCCTTGTCGATCACCTGCTGGGTGAGTGCGTGGATCAAACCTTCGCGCTCGGCCAAGGGAATGAAGCGGTCCGGGCCGATCATGTCGCCTTGCGGGCGGCGCCAGCGCGCAAGGGCTTCCACGCCGCGCAGCCGGCCGTCGCGCAGGTCCAGCTTGGGCTCGTAGGCCACGCGGATTTCACCGCGCCGCATGGCGCGATCCAGCCGCGAGGCCGCCGCACCGCCACTGGAGAGCAGCGGCGAGATCGGGGTGGACAGCGCGGTGGTGGTCTCGGCGAGCGGTTCGGGAATGCAGTCCAGCGTGGTGGCCAGATCCTGCAGGCGCAGTGGTTTTTCCAGGCCTGCGAGCACGCGCACACCGGCGCTGCGGCTGAGCTGCATCACCGCATCGATCAGCGCGCCGCCGCGTTGCGAGACCACCACCACCGGAACGCTGTGCTGGCCGCGTGCCAGCGCGTCGAGCAGCTGCACGCCGTCCATGCCCGGCATTTCCAGGTCGATCAACAGCAGCGATGGTGCGCTGGCGCGGCTCAGCCAGTCGAGCGCGGCATGGCCGTCGCCGGCACCGTCCACCACGCTGGCGCCTAATTGGCGGCACAGCGCGATGGCGTGTTCGCGCTGGACCACGCTGTCGTCGACCACCAGGACCGGGCCGGCCAGTGCGCAGTTGCAGGAAAGAAGTGGAGAGTGCATGAGAGTCCTGGCGTGCACGGAAAGAGTCAGGCCGCCAGCGCGGCGTCGGGCAGCTGCGCCGGCGCGTTGTTGGCCAGCACGGCGTCGGCATCCAGCAGGATCACGAAGCGCTCGTCGCGCTTGGCCATGCCGTGGATGAAATCGCGATGGATGCCGGCGCCGAAGCTGGGCGCAGCGGCAATGTCGGCGGGCGCGATCTCCACCACTTCGCTGACCGCGTCCACCAGCAAGCCCAACACCTGCTGCTCACCGGCGCGTGCGATCTCCACGATCACGATGCAGCTGCGTTTGGTGATGGCGCTCGCACTGCGCCCAAAGCGCAGCTGTACGTCCATCACCGGCACCACCGCACCACGCAGGTTGATCACTCCACGCAGCGCCGGCGGCATCATCGGCACTTCGGTTGGAATTCGGTATTCAATGATTTCCTTGATGCCCAGGATGCCCAGGCCGAACATCTCACCGCCCAGCAGGAAGGTGAGGTATTGCTGGGGTGCGGGCATGGCGGGCGCGCCACCGGTCTCTACGCTGCGCTGTTGCATCGTCGATTCCTCAGAAGCTGGCGAACTGGGATTCGTCGATCACATCGGCGGCGACCGCCGCGCTGATCGGACGCACGTTGGCGCGGCGCAGCGGCAGGCTGGCGGCAGGCGCAACCCGACGTTGCACCGGCTTGGCCGCCGGCACATTGCCACGCCCACCGTTACCCAGCCGGAAGAAGCCCATCAACTGCTGCAACTGCTCGGCCTGCGCGCTCATCTCTTCCGAGGTGGCGGCCAGTTCTTCGGCATTGGCCGCGGCGGATTGGGTGGTCTGGTTCAACTGGCCCACTGCGGTGTTGATCTGGCTGACACCGGCGGTCTGTTCTTCAGACGCTGCGGCAATCTCCTGCACCAGATCGGAGGTGCGGCGGATCGAAGGCACCATCTCGCCCAGCACGCGGCCGGCGCTTTCGGCCAGTTCCACGCTGGACCCAGCCACTTCGCCGATTTCCTGCGCGGCGATCTGGCTGCGCTCGGCCAGCTTGCGCACTTCGGCCGCCACCACCGCAAAGCCCTTGCCGTGCTCGCCGGCGCGCGCGGCTTCGATCGCGGCATTGAGCGCCAGCAGATTGGTCTGGTAGGCGATGTCGTCGATGATGCCGATCTTCTTGGCGATGTCCTTCATTGCCACCACCGTGGCGCGCACGGTGTCACCACCGTCGGCCGCCTCGCTGGCAGCCTTGGCGGCCATGCTGTCGGTAACGCGGGCGTTTTCGGTGTTCTGCGCAATGGAAGCAGTCATCTGCTCCAGCGAGGCGCTGGTTTCTTCCACGCCGGCCGCCTGTTCGCTGGCGGCCTGGGCCAGTGCCTGCGCGGTGGCACTGACTTGTTCCGATGCGCTGGCCAGGTTCTCGGCGTTGCGGTTGACCTCATCGACGATCTCGGTGAGGCGGCTCATGGTGGTGTTGACGTAGCGCTGCATGTCGGCGAATGCGCCTTCATAGCGGCCTTCCACGGTGTGGGTGAGGTCGCCCTCGGCCATCGCGCCCATCACCTGGATCACCTCGGAGATGCTGCGCAGGTTGCCGCGCGCGCGCTCCACGGTGTCGTTGATGAAGGCCTTCTTGCCGGGCAGCTGCGCCAGCGGCGCGTCGAAGTTGCCGCGGCCGAACTCTGCCACCACGCCCATTGCCAGCTTCTTGACCGCGATATGCGCACCGACCATCTCGTTGATGCCGGTGGCCATGCTGCGGAAATCACCGTCGAAGCGTGCGGTATCGATCACCACATCGATGTCGCCGGCTTCGTGTTCGGCCGACATGTGGTTGATCTCGCGGATCAAGCCGGTGAGGTTGCCGCGCACCTGATCGATGGTCTCGTTGATGAAGCGCTTCTTGCCCGGCAGCTGCGGCAGTTGTGCGGTGAAGTTGCCGCGGCCGAACTCGGCCACGCAGGCGATGGCCTGCTTCTTGACCGCGATATGTCCTGCCACCATCGCATTGATGCCTTCGGCCATGCGACGGAAATCGCCGGTGAAGCGCTGCGTGTCGATCACGACGTCGATATCGCCGGCATCGTGTTCGACCGCCATGCGGTTGACTTCGGCGACCAGGCCGGTGAGGTTGCCGCGGATCTGGTCCACGACCTCGTTGATGAAGGCCTTCTTGCCCGGCAGGCGTTCCAGCTCGGCGGAAAAATTGCCGCGGGCGAATTCGGCCACGCAGGCCATGGCCTGCTTCTTCACCGCGATATGGCTGGCGACCATGCGGTTGATGCCGTCGCCCATGGCGCGGAAGTCACCATCAAACCGTGCCACATCGATGCGCGCATCGATCTCGCCAGCGTCGTGTTCGTGCGAGACACGGTTGATTTCGTCGTTGACGTGGCGGATGCCGCTTTGCACCTTGCGCAGGCCGCGCAGCACTTCACAGGCCTGCTCGTCGCGCACCTGCGGCAGGGCGACATCGAAGTTGCCGCGGGCGAAGGCGTCCAGCGTGGTGGTGGCGATCTCCAGCGAGCCGGTAGCGGTGCGGATCGACCAGGCCAGCAGCACACCGCTGGCGAGTGCGGCCAGCACGCTCGCCGCCAGCAGTGCAGCATGCGACAGCGTGAGTGCGAAGCCGGCAACCACCACCACAACCGGCAGGGCAATGGCGAAAGCGGCGGTGAACCACAGTTGGGTGGCGATCGGGAGACGGTGCGACATGGTGGCAGCTTCCTGGAGTCAGGGAACGACGTAGAACGGCGGCGTGGGAAGACGAGCGGCGGTTTGAACGGTCAGGCGGCCAGCGCGTCCTGGCCTGGATGCAATTGCTGGATCAGACTGGGCACATCGAGAATCAGCGCGACCTCGCCGCTGCCGAGAATGCTCGAACCACTGATGCCCTTGACCTGCGCAAACACCTTGGACAATGGCTTGATCACGGTCTGCCATTCGCCCAACAAGGTGTCCACGACCAACCCGAAGCGCTGCGCGCCCTGGCGGATGACCACGATGCTTTCGCGGACCGGCCGCTTGCCGCCCAGTGCAAACAATTCGCGCAGGCGTACATACGGCAGCACGCTGCCGCGCAGGTCGATGTAGTCGCTGGTGTAGTCGGGCGTGAATTCCACGCACTCTTCCACCACATCCAGCGGCACCACGAACACCGACTTGCCAATGCCCACCTGGAAGCCGTTGATGATCGCCAGCGTCAGCGGCAGCCGCACCGAAATGGTGGTGCCCACGCCGGCGGTGCTGTCGATGTCCACGCAGCCGCGCAGCGCGGTGATGTTGCGCTTGACCACATCCATGCCCACACCGCGGCCGGACAGGTTGGTGACTTTCTCGGCAGTGGAAAAGCCGGGCTCGAAGATCATTGCGAACACTTCGCGATCGCTGAGCTGGCGGCCGGGTTCGACCAGGCCGCGTTCCAGCGCCTTGGCCAGGATCTTGTCGCGATTCAGGCCGCCACCGTCATCGGTGATCTGGATGACGATGCTGCCGGAATCGTGGAAGGCATTCAGGCCCACGGTGCCACGCGCCGGCTTGCCGTTGGCCACGCGCACGTCTGCCGGCTCGATGCCGTGGTCCATCGCATTGCGTACCAGGTGGGTGAGCGGGTCGCCGATCTTTTCCACCACCGACTTGTCCAGTTCAGTGTCTTCGCCGGCGACGACCAGCGCGATGTCCTTGCCCAGCTCGCGCGCCACATCGTGCACCACGCGCTGGAAGCGGCTGAACGTGCCGCCGATCTTGACCATGCGCAGTTGCAGTGCACTTTCGCGTACCTCTTCAACCAGGCCCGCCAGGATCGAGGTGGATTCGAGTAATTGCGCATCGCCGGTGCGCTGTGCATTGGTGCCGGTGCTGGCCACCGCGATGATCAACTCGCCCACCAGGTCGATCATGCGATCGAGCTTGTCGGCGTCCACGCGGATGGAGCGCGCTTCATTGGAACGCGGCGCAGTCTCGGCAGTCGTCGCAGCGGCGCGCGGTGGCGGCACCACGGCAATGGCTGGCGCCGGTGTGTGCACCGGTTCCGTAGTGACGGCGGCGTTCGCGGCGCTGAGCGTGGTGTCCAGTGGCGCCGGCACCGCGACGATCTCCAGGTCGCAGTCTTCGCGCACGAATTCGAACACGTCTTCAATCGCCGCGCGGTCGGCATCGCTGCGCAGCAGGATCTGGAATCCAAGGTAGTTGGCTTCCGGGTCGAGCTCCTCGAACACCGGCAATTTGCTGTAGTCGGTGCTGATCGACTCGACGGAACCGAGCCCGCGCAGATTGCGGATCAACTTCAACGGCGAGTTGCCAAAACGCAGCGCATCGGCAAACAGGGTCAGGTTGACGCGCCAGTAACCGCTTTGTTTTTCCGGCGTGCTGCGCTGCGCGTTGCTGACAGTTGCGCCGCAAACGCTGCCTTGCAGATAGGTCTGCAACTGCGCCAGCAGGGGCTCGGCTTCGGCGGCCAATGCAGCGGGATCGGCATGGCTGGGGTCGGCGGCGGTCTCCACCAATGCATGGATGTGGTCGCAGCACACCAGCAGCAAGGCGATCAGTTCCGACTGCAGCGCCACCGATTCTTCGCGCACCAGGTCCAGCACGCTTTCCACCACGTGGGTGAAGCCCACCAGCTGCGGCAGATCGAACAGACCACCGGAGCCCTTGATGGTGTGCGCCGCACGGAAGATCGCGTTCACCGCATCGGGCGAGGACTCGCCACGCTCGGCCTGCAACAGGTGACGTTCCATGTCTTCGAGCAGATCCCGGCTCTCGGCCAGGAAGGTCTGCATCAGCTGGTTCATGTCCATGCGCGTCACCTGTCCGTGTTAATGAATGCGTTCGCCCAGACCGGTAGCGGCGTGCGGGTACAGCGCTTCCAGCAGGCCCAGCAGTTCGATCACATCGACCACGGCGCGGCTCGAGTCGGTCAACACAAACGGGCGTCCATCAGCCTGCACCGCCTGCTTGGTGGCGAGCAGCAGCTGCAGGCCGGTGGTGTCGATCTCGCTGACCGCAGCCAGGTCCAGACGCACGCCGCCCGGATGCGCCAGCGCCGGCTGCAGCAATGGCTTGAGCTCGGCAGCACGGCGGATGGTCATCTCGCCTTCGAGGGCAAGCGTGAGCGGGGCGGGTAGATCCAACGAAAAGATGTCCATTGCGGCCTCGTGAAGCGATGACACGTGCGTGGCATGACGCGGAGAAGTTCTCGCCTCGACATCGGCTTCACGCGCTACCAAGTAGGCCCAAGTCGTGTCGGTCTATGCAGGTATCGGCGCGTGACAGAAATATTTAGGCCGAATTCAGCCAAGCGACTGATTTGCGATGCGCATCACTGCGTGGGCGTTAACCGCTCAGGTTTGCGATGACGTGATGCGTGCTGCTTGTCGGCTGAGTCTGCTTTTAAGCGAGCGCTGCAACGGAATGGTGTTTTGGTTGCCATCGAAGGCGCATGCCGTTTCAAGGCATGCGTGATTGCTGTGCATGCGAAAAGCCTGCCTGTTGAGCACGCTAGTGATGGCTGACATGGATGTCTGACACAAGGTTCCGCAGCGAGCAGCACTCATTGCCCATGTCTGCGTCTGGATAGAGTGCGGCCAACGCGCAGCGCGGTTTTGCGAAACGCAGCTTGCTCGGTTGCGCTGCTCTGCTGCAGGCGATTGCCGCTGCACGCTTTCATGAGTGTGCAGTACAGATGCACCGCGATCAGGCGCTGGGTTCAATCGTGGTTTGTGCCTGCGATGCTGGCGGGCAGTGCCTTGCACTGGGCATTCAATGCGCCAAAACAGGCCAAGGTAGATCGCTGATTACCGTCGGCGCGTTGCACAGTGCGTGCGCGGCCTTCAACACCACAGCTGCAGCGTGCCCGTGCAGTGCGCCCCAGCATGGCGCACTGCACGGTGCAACCCCTCAGCGCGGTGCCAGGGCCGTCAACAGCCCACGTGCCGCATTGAAGCGGTCGGCCGGCTCGGGCAACGGCAGCTTGATGCGCAGTTTGTCCGGGCCATCCATGGTGTAGATCTTCGGCTGCTTCTGGATCATCTGGATCACGGTCATCGGGTCGATCGACGGCTTGGCCTCGAACACCAGGCGGCCGCCATTCTCGCCAAGATCCAGCTTGCGCACACCCAAGGCATTGGCCTGCAACTTGAGCTCGGCGATCGCGAACAGGTGCTTGACCGGGTCTGGCAGCAGGCCGAAGCGGTCGATCATTTCCACCTGCAGTTCGCGCAAGGCATCGCTGTCGCGGGCACTTGAAATGCGCTTGTACAGCGTCAGGCGCGTGTGTACATCCGGCAGGTAGTCCTCGGGAATCAGCGAGGCCACGTGCAGTTCCACCTCGGCGCCGCGCACTTCTTCGCCGGCATCCAGGTCGGGCAGCTTGCCCTGGCGGATGCTGCGCACCGCGCGTTCCAGCAGTTCGGTGTACAGGCTGAAACCCACCTCGGCCATCTGCCCGCTCTGGTCCTCGCCCAGCAGCTCGCCTGCACCACGGATCTCCAGATCATGCGTGGCCAGGGTGAAGCCGGCGCCCAACTCGTCCATGGAGGCAATCGCTTCCAGGCGCTTTTCTGCATCGGAGGTCATCGAGCGGCGGTCCGGCACCACCAGATACGCATAGGCGCGGTGGTGCGAACGCCCCACGCGGCCGCGCAGCTGATGCAACTGCGCAAGACCAAAGCGGTCTGCGCGGTTGATGATGATGGTGTTGGCATTGGGAATGTCGATGCCCGATTCGATGATCGTGGTCGACAGCAGCACGTTGAAGCGCTGCTTCTGGAAATCCAGCATCACCCGTTCCAGCTCGCGCTCGGGCATCTGCCCATGCGCGATGCCGATGCGCGCTTCCGGCACCAGCTCGGAGAGGTCGCGCTGCATGCGCACGATGCTTTCCACATCGTTGTGCAGGAAATACAGCTGGCCACCGCGGCTGAGTTCGCGCTGGAACGCCTCGCGCAGCAGGGTGTTGTCCCAGGCGGTGATGAAGGTCTGCACCGCCAGCCGGTTCGGCGGCGGGGTGGCGATGATGGACAGATCGCGCAGCCCGGCCATGGCCATGTTGAGCGTGCGCGGGATCGGTGTGGCGGTGAGCGTGAGCAGATGCACGTTGGCGCGCATCGCCTTGAGCGCTTCTTTCTGACGCACGCCGAAGCGCTGTTCTTCGTCCACCACGACCAGGCCGAGATCCTTGAACTTCACGTCCGGCTGCAGCAGCCGGTGCGTTCCGATGATGACGTCGATATCGCCGCTGGCCACTTTCTCCAGCTCGGCCTTGATCTCCTTGGTGCTCTTGAAGCGCGACAGTACTTCCACCTTCATCGGGTAGTCGGCAAAGCGGTCGCGGAAATTGCGGTAATGCTGTTCGGCCAGCAGCGTGGTCGGCACCAGCACGGCGACCTGCTTGCCGGCACTGGCCGCGGCGAACGCAGCGCGCACCGCGACTTCGGTCTTGCCGAAGCCGACATCGCCGCAGACCACGCGGTCCATCGGCTGACTGCTGCCAAGATCGCGCAAGGTGGCATCGATCGCGGCCAACTGGTCGGTGGTTTCCTCGAACGGAAAGCCCGCCGCGAATGGTTCGTACATCGCGCGGTCCACCTGCAGCGCCAGGCCTGCGCGCGCGCGGCGGCGCGCCTGAATTTCGAGCAGCTCGGCGGCAACATCGCGCACCTTTTCAGCGGCCTTGCGCTTGGCCTTGGTCCACTGCTCGCCACCCAGCGAATGCAGCGGCGCGGTGTCGGCCGAGGCACCGGAATAGCGGCTGATCAAGTGCAGCTGCGCTACCGGCACATACAGCCGGTCGCCCTTGGCGTATTCGATTTCCAGAAACTCGCCAGGCATGCCGCCGGCGTCGAGCACGATAAGGCCGCGGTAGCGGCCCACGCCGTGGTCTTCATGCACGATCGGGGCGCCTTCGGAGAGCTCGCCCAGGTCGCGGATGATCGCTTCCGGCTCGCGGCCCACGCGGCGCGTGCGGCGCGGTTGGTTGGCCCGTTCCGGGAACAACTGGCGCTCGGTCAGCACCGCAATCTGCGGCGTGTCCAATGCAAATCCGTCTTCCAGCGGCGCCACGGTGATGCCGAAGCGCAGTTTGGTCGCGGCCAGGAACGCGGGCAGGTCGGCCACGACGTCCGGCTTCAACTGCGCGGCGGCCAGCACTTCCATCAATGCTTCGCGGCGGCCGGCCGAATCGGCGGCCACCAGCACCCGGCCGGGGTAATGGCCCAGGAACGAGGCCAGGGCCTGCCCGGCAGGCGCATCCTTGGCGGCGACCGGCAGCGGCGGCAACGGCTGGTCGCCCAGCGGCGCGGCCTCGTCGATACGCGGATGGTCGGCCGGCCACACTTCGATGCGCGCCAGCTTGTTGAGCCGCTCGCGCAAGGCATCCGGTGACTGGTACAGCTCATCGGGCGGCAATAGCGGGCGTTCCACATCGTGGCGGCGCTGCTCATAGCGGTTTTGCGCCTGCAGCCAGAAGGCATCGGCCGCATTGGAGACGCCGGTGGCGATCAGGGGCAGCACGCGCGTGTCCAGATAATCGAACAGCGTGGCGGTCTTGCTGAAGAACATCGGCAGGTAATACTCGACGCCCGACGGTGCGATGCCGGACTTCAGATCCTGATACAGCGCGCTGCGCCGCGTATCCACGTCGAAGCGTTCGCGCAGGCAGGCGAGCACGCGCTCCACGCTGGCATCGTCCATCGGCACTTCGCGGCCGGGCAGCATCTTGACCGCGTCCACCTTGTCCAGCGAGCGCTGCGATTCCGGGTCGAAGGCGCGGATGGAGTCGATATCCTCATCCAGCAGTTCGATGCGCAACGGGGTGTCGGCGCCCATCGGGAACACGTCCAGCAGGCCGCCGCGCACCGCGAAATCGCCCGGGTCCATCACCTGCGGCACGTTGCGGTAGCCGGCGCTTTCCAGGCGGCGTTTTTCCGCGTCCAGATCCAGCCGCTGGCCAACCGTGAGATCGAAGCTGCCACCGACGATGTAGCTCAGCGGCGCCAGCTGCTGGAGCAAGGTCTGCACCGGCACGATCACCACGCCACGGGTCAGACCGGGCAAGCGATGCAGGGCCGCCAGGCGCTGGCTGATGATTTCCGGGTGCGGGCTGAACTGGTCGTAGGGCAGGGTTTCCCAATCGGGAAACGGCACCACTGGCAGCGTGGACGCGTCACCCAGCAGGGCGTGCAGATCGGCTTCGATCTGATGCGCGCTCTGGTTGTCGCGGGCAATCACCAGCACCGGGCCGGCATGCGCTTCGGCAGCGCGTGCAATCGACCAGGCCAGGGCCGTCGGAGACGACGGAGCGCGCCAGTAGGCGCGGAGCTGGCCGGACTTGGGCAGCGGCGGAGAAGGGAAGGTAGGCGACGGCATCAGCCGGCGATTTTATCAGAGCGCCGCCAGGGGCCGGTCCATCTGGCGTGAAAGCGGCCGGCCTGGCCTGCCGGGCTTCGGCGTCGTGCGATGGGGAGGGCGGGCAAGGGCCCTTGCAGCGACGTTTCAGATTTAGGCGGTCTGCGACTGGCCTATCCGCATTCTCTACTGCGCTTCAAGGTAGGCGGGATTGCTCGTCTTGGCAGTCAACAGCCTAGTTGGTCGAGGGCGCGGTGCCCTCACCGCTTGCGGGACACGCCGTGAATCCGTCCATGGAAGCTCAGTGGCGGCATCCATGCCGCCACATGGTCCCGCAAGCGGCGAGGACACCGCGCCTGACGGTGTATAGGCGGCTTTTGGAGATGCCAGGCTAAGAGCAGCTATCAAAACGACTGCGCAGCCACCGGGCGAGCGCGGCCGGTGCTCGGAATCGGCATGTACCTACGTACACTCGGGTTCCTCCGCGCCGTCCGCACCCACCTGACGACTGCTCGCTACGTTTTGTTAGCCGCGCTAAGTCACCTGTTATCGGGGTTTGTGGCGGAGCTCAGGCCGGCGGGGGAACTCACGTGCTGTCCCGCAATACAGGGCATGCCATGCGAACACCCAGCACGCCCAGCCACCGCTTCAAAACGAATCCCAACTCCCGAATCCCAAATCCCCGCCCCTCAAGCATCCAGCTCCAGCACCATGCGCACCAGTTCCGGGGAATCCGGGTGCGGCTGCGGTTTGAAGCCCAGCGATTGGGCCAGCTGCAGCATCGGCAGGTTGCTTTGCAGCACGTCGCCGTACAGGCAATCGAGGTACTTGCGGCGCGCCCACTTCACCAGTTTGCGCATCAGTTGGCGGCCCAGGCCCTGGCCGGCCACAAAGCTGCTGACCAGGATGGTGTATTCGGCCTGGCGGGTGCCCGGCACCAGCGCGGCACGTGCGACGGCGCCCACCAGCGCTTCGCCGGGCGGCAATTGCTCGGCCGCCACCAGCACGATTTCGCTCTTGGGGTTGGGGTGGGTAAGGCGTTGCACCATTTCGGGGGTGATTTCGGCCGAGGAGCGCACGAAACGGGCCCGGATCTCTTCCGGGCCCAACAGGCTGAAGGCTCCCTGCAGCGGCGGGCCGTCCTCGGGACGGATCGGGCGGAGCAGGAGCGTGCGGCCATTGGGCAGACTGAAATTTTCATGCCAGGGAGGCATGCGATTGCGGATGGCCATGACCGGGTGTTCCTTGAAGATCGGAAGATTCTGGCACCAGCCCAGCGCACAACCGTGAATGATTCCGGTGCGCCGCTGGGGGCCGTATGCGGGGGTGGCAGTGCTTCCCACGGCACTCTACCGAGCGATGCCGTGAGCCAGTCGTGACGCCGGGCGCCAACGCGGCCTAGCCCTCCTGGCGCAGCCACTCCAGCCGGGTCGATGCACCGGCGTCGCCAAGGTGCGCCTTGAGCGCGGGCAGCGCCGGGGCCAGCACCTGGTCGAACTGCCAGGGTGCATTGACGATCAACAGGCCGCTGCCGGTCAGGCGCAGCGGTGAATCGTCCGGATGCACCTGCAGTTCGGCCATCAGCACCGACTTGGCCGGCAGCGCGGCTGCCTTGCGCATGAAGGGCTGCAGGCTGCGGCGCAGCTTGATCGGGTACCACACCATGCAGATCGCCTGCGGCCAGCGCGCCAGCGCTTCGCGCACGCTGGCGATCACCTGCGGGTATTCGGCACCCTGTGATTCATAGGGTGGGTCGATCAGGACCAGTCCGCGGCCGATCTTGACCTCGCCGGCCCGCGGCGGCAGGAAGGCGCGGATCGCCGCATAGCCGTCGCCGGCATGCACACGCACGCGGCTGTCGTTGGCGAACAGGGTCTTCAGCGCCTGGGCTTCGTCGGGCTGCAGTTCGCAGAACGCCATGCGGTCCTGCGCGCGCAGCGCCTGCGCCGCCAGCAATGGCGAGCCAGGGTAGTGATTGATCTGGATGCCGGCGGTGGGCCGGGCCGCTTTCTGGCCGGGCACGGCCGGGCGTGCGACGGTGGCGTTGTCGGCCTGCACCGCGCGCAGATAGCGTTCCACCACCTCCGGCAGCGTGGCTTCGGCCATCAACCGCATGACGCCGGCATCGGCCTCGTTGGTCTTGCGGCTCTCTTCGCCACCGAGCTGGTAGCGGCCACGGCCTGCGTGGGTGTCCAGCACGAAGAACGGGGTGTCCTTGCGCTTGAGGGTGTCGATCAGCGCCAGCAAGGCGATGTGCTTGAGCACGTCGGCGTGGTTGCCGGCATGGAAGGCGTGGCGATAGTTCATCGCGGCAGTGTAGAGGGTGCGCGGTGGTTTGCGCTGCGCCAGGTGCGGTGGCGGTTTACGCCGGGTGGGGCGCAGCGAGGCGGCCGGGCGCCGGGGTAAGCGCGTCTGCAACGCCTCGGCCTCGCAAGGTGCAGCCAGCGTGGTGTGGTCGATGATTTCCCGCAGCGGCCAATAGCACGGTGGCCCGCGTGCTATTGGCCGCGCCGGCATGCGGCTATGCTGCGCGCCATGTCCGAGACCCCCGCCCGTGTCCTTGTCGTCGAGGACGAAACCGCCATTGCCGACACCGTGCTGTACGCCCTGCGCAGCGAGGGCTACGTGCCCGAGCACTGCCTGCTGGGGCGCGAGGCGCTGGAGCGGCTGCGCAACGATCCCGCTGACCTGGTGGTGCTGGACTTGGGCCTGCCGGATATCAACGGCTTCGAGGTCTGCCGCACGCTGCGCGGTTTCAGCGAGGTACCGGTGATCTTCCTGACCGCACGCAATGACGAGATCGACCGCGTGCTGGGCCTGGAGCTCGGTGCCGACGACTACATGGCCAAGCCGTTTTCGCCGCGCGAGCTGGTGGCGCGGGTGCGAGCACGGCTGCGCCGGCGCAGCGTGGCCGTGGCGCAGGCCGAACCGGGCTGGCAGCCGCACGGCGCGTTTGCGATCGATCGCGACGGCAGCCGCATCCGCTACGGCGAGACGCTGTTGCCGCTGACGCGCTACGAATACGCGCTGCTGGCCGCGCTGCTGCAGCGTCCCGGCGCCATCCTCAGCCGCACCCAGCTGATGGACCGCGGCTGGGATGCCAGCGCCGACAGCGCCGACCGCACCGTGGACACCCACATCAAGACATTGCGCGCCAAGCTGCGCCAGGCCGGCGTGCCGGCCGACCCGATCCGCACCCACCGTGGCCTTGGCTACGCGCTGGAGGTCTGAGGATGGATGCCGTGTTTCAGAAGCTGGCGGTCGGGGTGGTCGAGCGTGCTGGTTTGCGCGGTTTGCGTGGTCGGCGTGGGCTGACTGAAGTGAAGGGCCTGGCGGGCGGGCGCGATGTGTTCGCGCTGTCTTGCGTCGGCCATCATCAGGCGCGAGCGGACGAGATCGACGTTGCGTGCCTCCGCAGTGCCGCAATCGCGCGATCCCTATGCACGCCCACCTTGCGTTCGTCGCTCCTGGCACAGACGCAACTGGCGCTGGCCGCATCCATGCCAAATGCGTCGGCTGTTGCCGGCTACTTGACCACGCGGTGGTCGACCAACGACCACACACCTGCGTGCGCGGCCAACGGGATTCGGTGCTGACATGCGGCTCGGCCTCAAGCTGTTTCTCGGTTTTTTTCTGATCGTCGGGCTGGCCGCGTTCTTCGTGATGCGGGTGTTCGTCAACGAGGTCAAGCCGGGCGTGCGCCAGGCGATGGAATCCACGCTGGTGGATGCGGCCAACGTGCTGGCCGAGATGGCCAGCCCCGAGCTTGCAGCCGGGCAGATCGCCAACGGCCGCTTTGCGCGCCACCTGGCACAGGCCCAGCAGCGCGACCCCAAAGCCTGGGTGTGGCGCTTCCGCAAGAACAACGTGGACTACCGCGTCACCGTGACCGATGCGCGTGGTGTGGTGGTGTTCGATTCGCTGGGCCGCGACGTCGGCCGTGACAACTCGCGCTGGAACGATGTCTACCGCACCTTGCGCGGCGAATACGGCGCGCGCTCCAGTCCGGAGCTGGATGGCACCCCCGGCGCCACGGTGATGCATGTGGCCGCACCGATCTATGCGCCGGACGCACCGGGCACACTGATCGGCGTGCTCACGCTGGCGCAGCCCAATCGCAGCATCGACCCCTTCATCGAAGCCAGCCAGCGCAACATCCTGCAACGGGGCGCCTGGTTGATCGGCATTTCCGCATTGATCGGCATCGGCATGACCTGGTGGCTGATGCGCGGCATTGGCCGGTTGAATCGCTATGCGCAGGCGGTGAGCGCGGGCATCCCGGTGCCGCCGCCCAAGCCGCGCGGCGATGAAATCGGCGACCTGGGCCAGGCGCTGGAAACCATGCGCCGCAAGCTGGAGGGCAAGGCCTACGTCGAGCACTACGTGCAATCGCTGACGCACGAGATGAAAAGCCCGCTGGCGGCCATTCGTGGCGCCTCGGAGCTGTTGACCGAGCCATTGCCGGAATCTGACCGCCAGCATTTTGTGGCCAGCATCCGCGCCCAGGAGCAGCGCCTGACCAAAACCATCGACAAGCTGCTCGCCCTGGCCGAGGTCGAACAGCACGGCTGGCTGCAGACCCGTGCGTGCGTGGCCGTGCCTGGCGTGTTGCAGGCTGCAGTGGACGCGGTATTGCTGCGCGCCGCTGGCGCCGGCGTGCTGGTGGAGCTCGATGCGGCAAGCATGGCCGCCAGCGACCAGACCGTGCTCGGCGATGCCTTCCTGCTGCGGCAGGCCGTGATCAATCTGCTGGAAAACGCCATCGCCTTCTCGCCGGACGGCGGCACCGTGCAGCTGCGCACGCAGCTGGAGGACGGCCAGGTGCAGCTGTTGGTCGAAGACCGCGGCAGTGGCGTGCCCGATTATGCGATCGAACGCGTGTTCGAGCGGTTCTATTCGCTGGCGCGCCCGCAGACCGGGCAACGCAGTTCCGGCCTGGGCTTGCCGTTCGTGCGTGAGGTGGCCCGCCTGCACGGCGGTGACGTGCGCCTGCGCAATCGCGACGGTGGCGGTGCGATCGCCACCTTGCGATTGCCCACCGCGTAAATCCCGCTGCAGGCCATGTGCGACCTGCTGGCAACTTGCGGCGGCTGGCGGCCGAGTGGATGCGGCAGGTGCCGGAGCACATGCCGCATCCGTGTCAGCGACGCCTTATTGCGCGCAATCGCCGTGGTCAGTGCACTACGTCAGCTGCGATCACGTCCTTTGCGACGACCGACCAGGACAGCTTGCCAAAGCCCTTGTTGCCCCACTCGGTACCCCAGCTGTTTTCAACGATCAAGCCTTCGCTGTCGTATCCAAGTGCGATCACCGCGTGGCCGCCCAGAATCGGCGTCTTGATGTCGTAGTCGACCTGATTCGATGGGGTGAGGTCTTCGAAGCCTTGCCGGACATAGAAGCCGATGGCCACCGGCGTGGACGCGGCCAGCGCAAGCTTGATCTGTTCGACCAATGCCCGCCCGCCATTTCCGTCGCCGGCATACAGCACGGTGTACTTGCGGTACGGCGTGGGGTGCTTGGCGGCGTTGGCGCGGTCGGCAGCGGTAGGCGGGTTCTGCCAGCTGTAATCGCCCCATGAATAATGCTGCGCGGTGTCGATGCCCTGGGCCAAAGCCACGTCCAGTGGGGCTTCCAGGGTGGAGCCGCCATCGACGCCACCGTTGACCTGGCTATAGAGATACATCGGCGCAAAGCGGGTCTGCGCCTGTTTGGCGGCGTTGGCATACCAGCCGGTGAGGGTGTGGGCGGTTGCCCACGAGGCACAGGACCCCACCTGACCCTGGTCGCCTGGCGTGATCGCCCAGGCGGTCAGGTCCACTGTGGCGGGGAGCGGTTTGGCGGTACTTGCGGTGCCGAACAGCGGGGTCACCGGCTGCATCAACGCCGACGGTTTCAAACCCATTCCATGCATTGCCGCCTGTGCGGCAGCGGAGGACAGGCTCAGGGCAGCGAGCAGGCAGAGCGTCAGCGAACGTTGCGTGTTCATGAAGGCAGACTCCAGGCAAGAGGGATGCAGTCGGGCGCACGGTTGAACCACGGCCGGCCAAGCGGGCAGGCGTGTAGAACGGCGCCACGACGGCGCGCGGAAGATGGAAGGAAGACGGCGAAGAACGACGGAGCGGAAAGCCGTGTTCAAAACATGATCGAAAACGAAACGATGGTCCTGTCGTACGCAACTGCCTGCGCATCGTTGCGCTTGGCGCCGAAGTGCGTGGCAGTGATGCGAAGTGCCGTCGATGAAACAGAAGCTCTTGCTGGGCCTGCGTTGCACTTTTCCAGAGTGAAACCTGTATTTCCACAGCACGTCACAGTGGCACTCGTTGGCCGTGCGGGCCACCCACTTCACATTCGCTTCAAATTCGCCTCAAACCCTGGACACCGAGCGCGCTCACCCTGACCACCTCCCAGACTGAGGATGGTCGATGAAATCCCTGAAACTGCTGTTGCGCTTCGCCACCGTTGGTGGGTTGATCCTGCTGTTGCTGATCCCGTTGTTGTTGATCCGCGGCGCGGTGCAGGACCGCGCGCGCTACCGCGACGAGGCGGTGGAGCGGGTGTCCAAAAGCAAGGCCGGCGAGCAGCAATTCATCGCGCCGGTGCGTGTGCTGCCCTATACCGAGCAGGTGCAGGTGAACGAGCCGGACGAGCAGGGCAACCAGCGCAAGGTGTGGCGCGCGCAGGAGGGGGCGCTGCTGCAGACGCCGCGCACGCTCAAGATCAGCGGCGAGATGGTGCCTTCGGTGCGCGAGGTGGGGATCTACCGCGTGCAGGTGTATTCGTGGAAGGCAACGCTGCACGCCGAATACGACCCGTTCGAGTACGCCGCCGCGCCCACCCGCGTGTATGGCCAACCGTATCTGACAGTGGGCATTTCCGATGTGCGTGGGCTGGTGGGCACGCCCAGCCTGCGCGTGGATGGCCGGGCGCTGACGCTGGAGGGAGGTGCAGGCACGCTGGCCGGGCGGACCTCGGGCATCCATGCCGCGCTCAAGCCGGTGAGCGATGCAACTGCCGGGACGCTGCAGGACGGCAATGTGGTGGACATGCAGTTCGTGCTGGATGGCACGCGCCGGTTGGCGATCGCGCCGATCGGCGACACCAACGACATCGCGCTGCGCTCGGGCTGGCAGCACCCGTCATTCGGTGGGCAGTTCCTGCCGAATGCGCCGAGCATCGGGCCGAAGGGCTTCGATGCCACCTGGTCGTTGTCGGCGCTGGCCACCGGCGCACAGACGCAGCTGCAGTCGGATGCGAGCGCGCTGGACATGCTGGAAGTGCGGCTGGTCGACCCGGTGGACGTGTATACCCAGGCCGATCGCGCCAGTAAGTACGGCATCCTGTTCGTGGTGCTGACCTTCGTGGCGTTTGTGTTGTTCGAGCTGATCAAGCGGCTGCCGATCCACCCGGTGCAATACCTGCTGGTGGGCCTGGCGCTGGCGATTTTCTTCCTGCTGCTGCTTAGCCTGTCCGAGCGCATCGCCTTCTGGCAGGCGTACCTGGTCTCGGCGGTGGCGTGTATCGGGCTGCAGTGCGTGTACCTGTCTGGTGTGTTGCGCAGCTGGGCGCGGGCGGGTGGGTTTTCGGTGATGCTCACCGCGCTGTACGGCGTGCTTTACAGCCTGCTGATCTCCGAAGACAACGCGTTGCTGATGGGATCGTTGCTGCTGTTCGGCATCCTGGCCTGCATCATGTGGGTGACCCGCAAGCTCGATTGGTACGAGCTTGGCAACAGCTTGCGCTGAGGTCGGCATGCTGATGCGCTCTCAATTACACCGGCGGGCGCAGCGGTTGCTGCCCGCCGGGATCGAAACGGTGGCGCTGCTGTCCGCAGCGCCGCCCCACCAATGGGAATGCTCGCCGCTATCCGCCTTGCCGCTGCCTGCAGCGGGGCGGCGTGGATGGATCGGCATGGCGCTGCACGCACGCACGGCCGAGGATGTGCGCCGCGATGGCGCCAACGCACTACAGCAGCTGCAGTGCGCTGCGCCGCGGCCGCCACTGCGCCAGTACCTGCCATGGCAGCGGCTGAGCAACGGCAGCTACTGGGCCCGCAGTAGCGATGCATTACTCGGCGTGCTGTTGGCGGTGGAAGATGCGGCCGTTTGGTTGCTGTGGCAGCAGTCCGCCGCTGCTGCCTGCACGCGGAGCTGGCTGCGATGAGCGGCGCGGTTTGCAGGCGAGATGTCTGGTACGCGTGGCTGCAGCTGGCAGCGCACCGTGTCGCACGCCTGCAGTGCGGTGGCGCATGCGTCACAGGACGCCTGCGGTGATCTGGGCGGCCGTAGTGATCTTTGTGGTTGCCGTGCTGACGCTGGCGTTGGTGGCCAGCACCAGCTGGCGGGTGTTCGGTGGGTGCGTCGCCTGCGTTTGCGTGCTCTTGCCGGTGTTGTTGTTCGGCACCTTGATTCTGCAGCCCGGCGCCGGGCAGGATGCGTTCGCGTCGGCAGTGGCGGTGGAAGCGGCGATCTGCCTGCAGTTGGCGGCGGACGCCGCGTGCCTCCTGGCAGCGCCCCTGGGACTGTTGGGCCGGCGCATGCTGGCGTGGCAGGCCGCGCGTGGAGCCGGCACGGCCGGCTGAGCGCACGCGCTGCAGCCATGGCTAGAATGCACCCATGCCTACTCCCATCATCACGGCACTGCGCGGCAGCGCCATCACGCCGTTTCTGGACGATCTGGCGCGGCTGCGCAGTGTGGTCTTCCGCGCCTGGCCGTATCTCTACGACGGCGACCCCGCCTACGAGCGCGACTATCTGGCCGCCTATGCGGCCTCGCCAGACAGCGTGTTCGTGCTGGCGCGCGATGGCGATGTGGTGATCGGCGCCTCCACCGGCCTGCCTTTGCTGGACGATAGCGCCGCCTTCCACGCGCCGTTCCGCGCGGCGGGCATCGACCCGGCCAGCGTGTTTTATTTCGGCGAATCGGTGCTGCTGCCGGACTATCGCGGGCAGGGCATCGGGCACGCTTTTTTCGACCAGCGCGAAGCCCACGCGCGTGCACTGGGGCGGTTTGCCCTGACCGCGTTCTGCTCGGTCCAGCGCGACCCGCACGACACGCGCCGCCCAGCCGATTACCGGCCCAACGATGCGTTCTGGCGCAAGCGCGGCTATGCGCCGCAGCCCGGCATGCAAGTGCGGCTGGAGTGGGCAGAGTTGCAACGCGGGGAGATCGACCACAGTTTGGAGGTGTGGACGCGCGCGCTGCAGGCGTAAGGCTGCTGCGCCACCTCCGCATCATCCACCCCACGTACGCATCGCAGGAAGCTCACCTGATGAAGATTGCCGTTGCCAAATACCCGATCGGCAAGCCGGCCGATTTCGCTGCTTTTGCCGCACGCCAGACAGCGTTGGTGGGCGAGGCCGCGGCGGCTGGTGCACGCGTGCTGGTACTGCCGGAATATCTGTCGCTGGAGCTGGGCGCCACGTTCGGCACACAGATTTCGGCCGGTTTGCCGGAGTCGCTGGCAGCGATCCAGGCCCTGCGCCCGCAGTGGATGGCGTTGTTCGCCGGGCTGGCCCGGCAGCATGCGGTGCATCTGATCGCCGGCAGTTTCCTGCTGGAGATTGGCACCGGCCGCTACCGCAACCGCAGCGATTGGTTCACCCCCGACGGCACGCATGGCTGGCAGGACAAGTTGCAGCTCACCGGGTTCGAAAAGGCCACCGGCGTGATCGACCCGGGCGATGCGCTGAAGGTGTTCGAGCTGGATGGCGTGCGTGCGGCGATCGCCATCTGCTACGACAGCGAATTCCCGTTGCCGGTGCGCGCGCAGTACGAGGCCGGTGCGCGTTTGCTGATCGTGCCCAGCTGCACCGACACTGCCGCCGGTGCGATGCGCGTGCGCGTGGGTTGCCTGGCGCGTGCGCTGGAAAATCGCGTGTTCGTTGCGCAGTCGGTCACCGCCGGTGAGGCGCCGTGGAGCCCGGCGTTGGACGTCAATACCGGCGAGGCGGCGGTGTTCGCGCCGATGGATGTGGGCTTTCCGGCCGATGGCGTGCTGGCGCAGACCCAGGGCGCGCAGGTGTGGGCGTATGCGGAGCTGGATTTTGACGCGTTCGCGGCCAGCCGTGCGCAGGCGCAGGTGGCCAATGACCGCGATTGGCCCGGTCAATTGGCTGCTCACGTGACGCGTGCGAAGCTGGTTGGGTTCGATTGATCCAAGACGACCGATAGCCCTCGGGCGCTGCCGGCCGGTGGATGCGTAGCGCTTCCCATGCGCGCCGCGCCACCGGTCACGCGCCAGTGGGAGTCAGCCGCCTGGCAACTCCCGCCCGCCACCGACCAGGTCACCCATGTCCAAGAAAACCTTGATCCCGCATAGCGTCCGCCTGGAATTCGCGCCTGGCGCGCTGGTGCACAGCAATCTTTCCGGCGCTGCCTTCACCGACGATTGGCTGTGGGTGGCCGGCGATGAAGCCTGTGCGGTGGATCGCCTGCGCACGCTCGCCCCGCTGCAGCGCGAGACGCTGCGCTTTGGCGAAGGCCAGAGCTTTCCGCTGGCGGAGTTGCTGGATCTGCCTGGCGAAGCAGCCGAGGAAGCCGACCTGGAAGGCCTGGCACTCTCCGACGGCTTTTTGTGGGTGATCGGCTCACATGGGCTCAAGCGCAAGAACGCCAAGCCTGGCCGCGACGATGCCGAAAACGCCAAGCGGCTGACCAAGCTCAAGCTCGATGCCAACCGCCGCCTGCTGGCCTGCCTGCCGATCGAGCGCGCTGCCGATGGCACGCCTACGCTGGTGCGCGAAGCCGCCGACGGCCGCCGCGCGCTGCGGCTCAAGGGCGACGCCAAGCACAACCAGCTCACCGCGCTGCTGGAAGACGACCCGCATTTCGGCCCGTTCTTGAAGATTCCCGGCAAGGACAACGGCTTCGACATCGAAGGCATCGTGGTGGACGGCCAGCGCCTGCTGCTGGGCCTGCGTGGCCCGGTGTTGCGCGGGTGGTCGGCGCTGCTGGAGATCCAGGTGGAAGCGCATGGCGATCATCTGCGCCTTGCCCCGCTGGATGAAGAGGGCACGCTGCTGCGCAAGCACTTCCTGCAACTGGGCGGGCTGGGCGTGCGTGACCTGCACTATTCCGGCGACGACCTGTATCTGCTGGCCGGGCCCACCATGGTGCTCAATGGCGAGATCCGCCTGTTCAAGTGGCCTGACGCGCGCAGCGTGCTGGCCGCCAACCAGGCGCCAGTGCGCTTCCAGCGCGAGCTGCTCAAGTCGGTGGTGCTGCCGCACGGCGAAGACAGCGACCGCGCCGAAGCCATCTGCAACCTGCCGCGCCAGTTGGCCGGCAACACGCCAAGCTGGCTGGTGCTCTACGACGCACCCGGCGCCAAGCGCAGCGGCGGCGATTGCGTGGTCTACGGCGACCTGTTGCGCAACACCTGAGCGGGCGGGCCGGGCAGGGCACGGCTGCGCAAGGTAAAATCGGGCCACTCCCGTTCCGCCGAGCGCTCCATGACCTGCCGCACCCGTTTTGCCCCCAGCCCCACCGGTTACCTGCACATCGGCGGCGCACGCACCGCCCTGTACTGCTGGCTGGAGGCACGTCACCGCGGCGGGCAGTTCGTGCTGCGCATCGAAGACACCGACCGTGAGCGCAGCACCCAGGCCGCCATCGACGCGATCCTGGAAGCCATGGAGTGGCTGGGCCTGGGCTACGACGAAGGCCCGATCTACCAGACCCAGCGCATCGCCCGTTACCAGGAAGTGGCCGAGCAGCTGCTGGCGCAGGGCAAGGCCTATTACGCCTACGAGACCCGTGAGGAGCTCGACGCGATGCGCGAGGCCGCGATGGCCAAGCAGGAAAAACCGCGCTACAACGGCGCCGCGCGCGAGCAGGAGCTGCCGTATCGCGACGACCCGAACCGGGTGATCCGCTTCAAGAACCCGCTCGCGGGCACGGTGGTGTTCGACGACCTGATCAAGGGCCGCATCGAGATCGCCAACAGCGAGCTCGACGACATGGTGATCTTCCGCCCGGATGGCTATCCCACCTACAACTTCGCGGTGGTGGTGGACGACTGGGACATGGGCATCACCGAGGTGATCCGCGGCGACGACCACATCAACAACACCCCGCGACAGATCAACATCTACGAAGCGCTGGGCGCACCGGTGCCCAAGTTCGCGCACATGCCGATGATCCTGGACGAGCAGGGCGCCAAGCTCTCCAAGCGCACCGGCGCGGCCGATGTCATGCAGTACAAGGACGCCGGTTACCTGCCGCATGCGCTGATCAATTACCTGGCCCGCCTGGGCTGGTCGCATGGCGACCAGGAGCTGTTCAGTCAGCAGGAATTGCTGGACCTGTTCGACGTCAAGGACGTCAATTCCAAGGCTGCGCGCCTGGATATGGCCAAGCTCGGCTGGGTCAATCAGCATTACTTGAAGACCGACGACCCGGCCAGCATCGCGCCCCAGCTGGAGTACCAGCTCCGCAAGCTGGGCATTGATGTGGCCGCCGGCCCGGCCGCTGCCGATGTGGTGGTGGCGCTGCGCGAGCGCGTGCAGACGCTCAAGGAAATGGCCGAAAAAGCCGTGGTCTGGTACCAGCCGCTGGAAACCTACGACGAAGCCGCGGTGATCAAGCACCTGAAATTGGGCGCGGAAGTGCCGCTGGGCAAGGCGCGCGAGATGCTCGCTGCGCTGAGCGAGTGGAGCGTGGAGAACGTGTCGGCGGCGCTGCATGCCGCTGCCGCGGCGCTGGAACTGGGCATGGGCAAAGTCGCCCAGCCGCTGCGGGTGGCCATCACCGGTACCCAGGTCAGCCCGGACATTTCGCAGACGGTGTACCTGGCCGGCCGCGAGGGTGCCTTGAAACGCATCGATGCGGCACTCATCAAGATTGGAGCGGCCTGACGCCGGAGCCTGTATGACCAAGCACACGCACACCCAAACGCACGACCAGGAACACGCCTGCACGGCCCCGCATCATCACGTGGACGATGCCAACAGCTTCGTACGTGCGGTGGAGCGCGCCTGCAGCGAACGCGGCCTGCGGCTCACCCCGATCCGCGCCAACGTACTGCGGCTGATCGCCGATGCCGGCAAACCGGTCAAGGCCTACGAGCTGCTGGACTGGGTGCGCGAAGGCAAGGGCGTGGGCGCCGACGCCCCGCCGACGGTGTACCGCGCGCTGGATTTTTTGATGGCCAATGGCTTCGTGCACAAGCTCGAATCGGTCAATGCCTTTGTCGCCTGCCATCACCCCAACAGCGCCCAGCACTCGGTGCCGTTCCTGATCTGCGACCGCTGCCATAGCGCGGTGGAGCTGGAAGACCGCGATGTGGTCTTGCAACTGGAAGCCCGCGCCAAGGCGCTGGGCTTCCAACCCCAGGCACAGACGCTGGAAGTGCACGGCCTGTGCGCCAAGTGCGCGGCAGCGGGTTGATTGGTGTGAATCGAGCCGCTGCTAGTGGTGCCAGGCGCGCGAGCGGCTCGGGTCAATCGCCCCGCGCAGACGGTAATCAAGCGCGATTCACCGTAGGAGCGGCCTTGGGTGCGATGGGCTTTCCCGACTTACGTCGGCGGTTGTGCATCGCAAATGCAGCACGGCGGATTGATTGCGTGAATCGAGCCGCTGCTAGTGGCTCCAGTCGCCCGCGCAAGACGCTAAACAATCGCGATTCACCGTAGGAGCGGCCTAGGCCGCGATGGGGCGTTCCCGATGTTATTTCGGTGCTCGTACGCAGAACGCGCGTTCACTCTGTCCGCATCATTGCCGACACGCAGTTTCCGCAGGAAATGCGAGCTCCTCGTAGGAGCGGCCTTGGCCGCGACAAGCTTGCTACGTAGCGTCCCAATGTCGCAGCGCACAGCCGTTGGTTCCCGAACGACCGCATCCGGTAGTGCGTCAGCAATGCAGCGAAGCTCTGCCAGCCGCACACATGGCATTGCATTGAGCACCGCGTGCGGCCGCCTCCTTCAGCTAATGCGACACACCGCCAACCCGCGCAGTTTGCTCGAAACTGTTTGCGCTGTTTGCGCGCACACTGCGTCGTTCGCGCGCGCGCATGACGCACCTAAGAGTGCGCACCTCTAACTCGGACCCGACCCGTCGTTGATGCGCTCGATCAAGTGATGCAGCCCAGCGCACTTCAATCGTCGGACGTTCCAACACCTGCGAAGCCGCTCATCGCCGCAGCACGTCGGTCACCACACCACCTCCCCACACGCATACGCAACCACACTCAAACCGCCGCCGGCTTACACGCATACCCCGCCAGAAACAGGTCCACCGCGCGCTGCGTTGCATCGCATAGATACTGCGGCGAAGGATCCTTGAGCGCGCCGAACAGGCACGGCATCAAGGTGTCGGCTTGCAGCAGGCCGCCGAATTGCCGGGACGCATCGACCGGGTCGGCATGCCGTAGCAAGCCCTTGTCCATCTGCTTGCGCAGGTATTCGGCCACGCGCTGCATGCCTTCTTCGGGGCCGCTGTTATAGAACAGCGCGCCAACGTCCGAGCGCCCGGACACGCCAATGATGGTCTGCCAGATGGTGATGGAGGTGGGGGCGCACAGGAAAGTCAGGATGTCCCGGCCAAAAGCGTGCAGCGCCTGCTGCACCGGTGCGTCGGTGCTTTCCAGCCTGGCGATCAACGGGTCGATGTAGCTGTCGGCCATGGCGGTGGCCACCGCGATGAACAGCTCTTCCTTCGAGCCGAAATAGCCGTACAGCGTGCGCTTTGAGCCGCCGACACGGGCGGCGATCTGCGACATCGACGCGCCTTCGAAGCCCAGCTCGAGGAAGACCTCGCTGGCCGCCTGAACGATGGTGTCGCGCTTTTCTTCGGTTCTGACCCGCATCGCGGTGCTCCTAGGGGCGCTTAAGTATACCAACTGGGCAGAAATGCTTGACGCCCACGGATGAGCTTATTAGGATACCGAACCGTACCGTTTAGATTTATCCATCGCGGTTTTCCCGGAGACCTTCCCCGTGCGTCCTGTCCCTTCGCTTCGCCTGCCGCTCCTCGCCGTTGCCGCCTCCGTCCTGATCAGCGCCTGCGGTAGCCCGCCGGGCGGGCCGCCCCCGCAGCAGGGCACGCCGGTGGTGGGCGTCATCACCGTCCGGCCACAGCCGGTCACCCTGACCACCCAGTTGCCCGGCCGCACCGTGCCGTACCTGATCGCCGAAGTGCGGCCACAGGTGGGCGGCATCGTGCAGACGCGGCAGTTCACCGAAGGCGGCGACGTGAAGGCAGGGCAGACCCTGTACCAGATCGACCCGGCCACCTACCGCGCCAGCTACGCCAGCGCCCAGGCCACCCTGGCCAAGGCCCAGGCCAACCTGCGCACCGCACGGCTCAAGGCCGACCGCTACAAGGAGCTGGTGCAGATCAAGGCGATCAGCCAGCAGGAAGGCGACGACACCGCCGCCACGCTCGGCCAGGCCGAAGCGGATGTGGCGGCCGGCAAGGCCAGCGTGGAGACCGCGCGCATCAATCTGGCGTTCGCCCGAATGGATGCGCCGATCTCCGGCCGGATCGGCCGCTCCAGCGTGACGCCCGGCGCGCTGGTCACCGCCAACCAGGCCACGGCATTGACCACCATCCAGCAGCTGGATCCGATCTACGTGGACGTGACCCAGCCCAGCGCCGCCGTGCTGCGGCTGAAGAAGGCGATGGCCCGCGGCGATCTGGCGCGCGCCGGCGACGGTGCCGCGCAGGTGAGCCTGGTGCTGGAAGACGGCAGCACCTATCCGCTGCAGGGCCGGCTGGCGTTCTCCGATGTCACCGTGGACCAGAACACCGGCTCGATCAGCCTGCGTGCGGTGTTCCCCAACCCGGATGCCGATCTGCTGCCGGGCATGTACGTGCGCGCGGTGCTGCAGGAAGGCGTCAAGGCGCAGGGCGTGCTGGTGCCGCAGCAGGCGGTGACACGCAATGGCGCCGGCAAGCCAACCGCCTTCGTGGTCGGTGCCGACAACAAATTGCAGCTGCGCGTGCTGGAGACCGACCGTGCGGTGGGCGACCAGTGGCTGGTACGCAGTGGCCTGAAGACCGGTGACCAACTGGTGGTGGATGGCCTGTCGCGCGCCCGCGACGGAGTCCAGGTCAAGACCGTGCCGTGGCAACCGACGTCGGCATCCGTTGCCGGCAGCCCCTCCGCCCCAGCCGCACCGCGTGCGGCCAACTAAGGCGGACTCCAGCTCATGGCACGCTTCTTTATCGACCGCCCGATCTTCGCCTGGGTGCTGGCCATCATCGTGATGCTGGCCGGCATCCTGTCCATCGCCACCTTGCCGATCGCGCAATACCCCAGCATCGCGCCGCCCGCCGTGGCGATCACCGCCAACTATCCCGGCGCATCTGCGCAGACTCTGGAAGACACCGTCACCCAGGTCATCGAGCAGAAGATGAAGGGCCTGGACAACCTCAGCTACATGGCCTCCACCAGCGAATCCAGCGGTGCGGTGACCATTACGCTGACCTTCGAAAACGGCACCGACCCGGACACCGCGCAGGTGCAGGTGCAGAACAAGTTGTCGCTGGCCACCGCGTTGTTGCCGCAAGAAGTGCAGCAGCAGGGCGTCACGGTCACCAAGTCGGCCACCAACTTCCTCAACGTGCTGGCCTTCACCTCCGAAGACGGCAGCATGAGCGATTCGGATCTGTCCGATTACGTTGCCGCCAACGTGCAGGAAACCATCAGCCGCGTGCAGGGCGTGGGCGACACCACGTTGTTCGGTTCGCAGTATTCGATGCGCATCTGGCTGGACCCGGACAAGCTCAACAACTTCAACCTCACCCCGGTGGATGTACGCGCCGCGATCCAGGCGCAAAACGCGCAGGTGTCGGCCGGCCAGCTCGGTGCGTTGCCTGCGGTGGCCAACCAGCAGCTCAATGCCACCATTACCGCGCAGACGCGGCTCAAGACAGCCGAAGAGTTCGAGAACATTTTGCTGCGTACCCGCACCGACGGTTCGCAGGTGCGTCTGCGCGATGTGGCGCGCATCGAGCTGGGCAGTGAGAGCTACAACACGGTGGGCCGCTACAACGGCAAGCCGGCCGCGGGCCTGGCGATCAAGCTGGCCACCGGTGCCAACGCGCTGGATACCGTGCGCGCCATCGACAAGAGCCTGGAAGAGCAGGAGAAGTTCTTCCCGCCCGGCATGAAGGTGCAAAAGCCCTACGACACCACACCGTTCGTGCGTATCTCCATCGAGCAGGTGGTGCATACGCTGGTCGAAGCGGTGGTGCTGGTGTTTTTGGTGATGTACCTGTTCCTGCAGAACTTCCGCGCCACGCTGATTCCCACCATCGCCGTGCCGGTGGTATTGCTGGGCACCTTTGGCGTGCTGGCGGTGTTCGGCTTCACCATCAATACGCTGACCATGTTCGCGATGGTATTGGCGATCGGCTTGCTGGTGGATGACGCCATCGTGGTGGTGGAAAACGTCGAGCGGGTGATGGCCGAAGAACAGCTCTCGCCCAAGGAGGCCACGCGCAAATCGATGGACCAGATCACCGGCGCACTGGTGGGCGTGGCCTTGGTGCTGGCCGCGGTGTTCGTGCCGATGGCGTTTTTCGGCGGTTCCACCGGTGTGATCTACCGGCAGTTCTCGATCACGATTGTCTCTGCGATGACCTTGTCGGTGCTGGTGGCAATGGTGCTGACGCCGGCGCTGTGCGCCACCTTGCTCAAGCCCGGTCATGGCATGGCCACCACCGGGTTCTTCGGCTGGTTCAACCGGGTGTTCGACCGCAGCAATGGCCGTTACCAGGGCGTGGTGCGGCACATGCTCGGCAAGGGCTGGCGCTACATGATTGCGTATGTGGTGATCGTGGCGCTGGTGGTGGTGGGCTTCATGAAAACGCCGGTGGGCTTCTTGCCGGACGAAGACCAGGGCACCTTGTTCGTGCTGGTGCAGTTGCCGCCCGGTGCCACCGATGCGCGCACCGGCGCGGTGCTCAAGCAGGTGGAACATCACTTCCTGGTCGACCAGAAGGACTCGGTGGCCGGCATCTTTGCGGTCTCTGGTTTCAGCTTCGCCGGTACCGGGCAGAACGTGGGCTTTGCCTTCGTCAAGCTGCGGCCATGGGACGAGCGCACCGGCAAGGGCCAGAGCGTGACCGATGTGGCGGCCAAGGCGGGCGCGTTCTTCGCCACCTTGCGCGATGCGCAGGTGTTTGCGGTGGCGCCGCCGGCCGTGTCGGAGCTGGGCAACGCCACCGGCTTCGATCTGATGCTGCAGGACCGCGCCAACCTGGGGCATGCCGCGCTGATGCAGGCACGCAACCAGTTGCTGGCCGAGCTTTCGCAGGACAAGCGGCTGGTGGCGGTGCGCCCCAACGGGCAGGAAGACACGCCCGAGTTCAAGCTGGAGATCGACCCGCACAAGGCCGAAGCGATGGGGGTGTCGATTGCCGACATCAACAACACCTTCTCCAGCGCGTGGGGCAGTACCTATGTCAACGACTTCATCGACAAGGGCCGCGTGAAGAAAGTGATGCTGCAGGCCGATGCGCCGTACCGCATGAACCCGCAGGACATCGACCGCTGGTTCGTGCGCAACAGCGCCGGCACGATGGTGCCGTTCAATGCCTTCGCCACTGCACGCTGGACACAGGGCTCGCCACGTCTGGAGCGCTACAACAGCCTGCCGTCGGTGGAGATTCTGGGCATGGCGCTGCCAGGTGCGGCGTCCAGCGGCCAGGCGATGCAGATCGTGGAAGCGGCCGCGGCCAAGTTGCCGGCCGGCATTGGCTTTGAGTGGACCGGGTTGTCGCGACAGGAAAAAGCCTCGACCGGGCAGACCGGGTTGTTGTACGGGTTGTCGATCCTGATCGTGTTCCTGTGTCTGGCCGCGTTGTATGAGAGCTGGTCGATTCCCTTCTCGGTGATTCTGGTGGTGCCGTTGGGCGTGTTCGGCACGCTGGTGGCCGCCGTGCTGACCTGGAAAATGAACGATGTGTACTTCCAGGTGGGCCTGCTCACCACCATTGGCCTGGCCTCGAAGAACGCGATCCTGATCGTGGAGTTCGCCAAGGAATTGCACGAAGGCGGCAAGAGCCTGGTGGTGGCGGCGTTGGAAGCGGCGCGCATGCGCTTGCGGCCGATTCTGATGACATCGCTGGCCTTCATCCTGGGTGTGGTGCCGCTGGTGCTGACCAGTGGTGCGGGCGCCGGCGCGCAGCACGCGCTGGGCACTGCGGTGATCGGCGGCATGATCTCCGGCACGGTGCTGGCCATCTTCTTCGTGCCGTTGTTCTTCGTACTGGTGCGTGGGCTGTTCGAACGCCGCGCGCAGCCTGATGCCTCCGTTCCGCAACATGCAGGGCACTGACATGACACCGATCCGAATGACGCTTGCCGCACTCGCGGTGACCAGCGTGTTGTCTGGCTGCACGCTGATGCCGCGTTATGCGCGGCCCGACGCACCGGTGCCGGCGCAGTTTGCCGGTGCCACCGCGGCGGCGACCGTTGCCAGCGAAGCGGCAGCGAGCGCAGAAACTCCCGTCATCGCCGATATCGGCTGGCGGGAGGTGTTCACCGACCCGGCGCTGCAACAGGTGATCCAGCTGGCGCTGGACAATAACCGCGACCTGCGTGTGGCCGCGCTCAATATCGAAGTGGCACGCGCGCAATACCGGGTGGAGCGTGCAGCGCTGGTGCCCGGCGTGGATGCCACCGGCACTGCCAACAACGCGCGTACCCCGAGCGAACTGGCGGTGCCCGGGCAGCCGCCGGTGTTCCGCACCTACAGCGCCAATGTGGGCGTGAGCGCGTACGAGCTGGATCTGTTCGGGCGCGTGCGCAGCCTCAAGGAACAGGCGCTGCAGCAATTTCTCTCTACTGCCGAAGCCCGCCGCAGCACCCACATCAGCCTGGTCGCCGATGTGGCCAGCGCGTATCTCACCCTGGCCGCTGACCAGGAGCTGCTGCAGCTGGCGCAATCCACGCTGACCAGCCAAAGCGACAGCTACCGCTTGCAGCAGCGCAGTTTCGAGCTGGGCGTGGCCTCGCAGCTCACCTTGCGGCAGGCACAGACCACCGTGGAAAGCGCGCGTGTGGATGTGGAGCGTTACACCGCGCAGGTGGCGCAGGACCGCAACGCGTTGGTGCTGCTGGTCGGCACCCAATTGCCGGAGAGTCTGTTGCCACGTGCGTTGCCCGATGGCGCAAGCGTGGAAGGCAATGTGCTGGCCGCCGTGCCGGCGGGCGTGCCGTCGCAGCTGTTGCAGCGTCGCCCGGACATCCTGGAGGCCGAGCGCAACCTGCGCGCGGCCAATGCCAACATCGGCGCGGCGCGCGCGGCGTTCTTTCCCAGCATCAGCCTCACCGCCACGCTGGGCTCGTCCAGCAGCAGCTTGTCCGGATTGTTCGAATCCGGCACGCGGGCCTGGAGTTTCGTGCCGCAGCTCACCTTGCCGCTGTTCAATGCCGGGCGTAACCGCGCCAATCTGGACATGGCCAAGGCCAACCGCGACATTGAAGTGGCCCGCTACGAAAAGTCGATCCAGACTGCGTTCCGCGAGGTGTCCGATGCGCTCGCGCAGCGCGACACCCTGGGCCGCCAGCTGCAGGCACAGCAGGCCCTGGTGGATGCCACCGCAGACAGTTACCGGTTGTCGCAGGCGCGCTTCGAACGCGGGATCGACAGCTATCTGCAGGCGCTGGATGCGCAGCGCTCGCTGTATGGCGCGCAGCAGACCTTGATCACCACGCAGTTGTCGCGCATCACCAACCTGGTGACGTTCTACAAGGCGATGGGTGGCGGCTGGCTGCAGGCCGATGGGCCGGACGTGGCCGCCGCCGACACGGCGTCGCCACGTGGCTGACACGGCCCCGGCACAAGGCCCGGCCTTGCCGGCGCCGGCAAGGCGCGTGCCGCATGCCAAGCGCGGCGCGATCCTGGCGGCCGCGCAGCAGTTGTTTACACAGCAGGGCTTCGAGCGCACCAGCATGGACCGCATCGCCGAAGACGCGGGTGTGTCCAAGGCCACGGTGTATGCGTACTTCGCGTCCAAAGAGGTGCTGTTCCGCACCACGTTGGAAGCGATGGCGCATGCGGCGTCCAATCGCTGGGATGGTCTGCTGACGCTGCCTGGGCCAGTGGCGCAACGCCTGGCGGCGGTTGCCAGTGTGCTGCTGCAGGTCTGGACCAATGCGGCACGGCAGGATGCCGCGTACGGCCTGGTGCGGCCGCCGTCGCTGCCCAGCCAGATCCGCGAAGAAATGTGGACGCTGTGCTTCGAACGCTACGACAGCACGATGCGCGCGCTGCTGGCACGCGAAGTAGCGCAGGGCGCCTTGGCCATCGACAACCTGCCCGACGCCTCGGTGCAGTTCTTCGGGCTGATCACGGCAGTGCCGACGGAGGTGCCAGCGCCCGGCATGCCGCCGGATGTAGCTGCAGCGCAACGCTACATCGATGGCGCGGTGGCAGCGTTCTTGCGCGCGTATCGCCCGGTGCCAGCGGCGCCTGCAGCGACCGGCAGGCGAACGCCGCGCGCGCCGGCATCGCGCGCGGAGAGTGACGACGCACATTCATGAGCATGCGCGCCGTGCGCTGCACTCCGCGCGGTATTGCCGGCTGACGTCTGCGCTTGGTGCCGTCTAATCCGCGTGGGCGCTGGCGAGCAACGCGGTGCCGCCGCAGGGGCATAAGCGAATGCCACGCGGGCCGGCATTGATGACGCGCACTCATGACCGTGTGCGCGCCACGCACTGCAATCCAGCCGGCATTGGCGGCTAACGTGTGCGCTCGGCGCCACCATGCCAGGTGGGGCGCCATCATCGACGCGGCGCTGCCGCAGGAGCACACGATGCATACACGCACACTAGGGCGCAGCGGGCTGCGGGTCTCCGCACTTGGCCTGGGCTGCATGGGGCTGAGCTACGGCTACGGGCCGGCCACCGAGCGCAAACAGGCGGTGGCACTGCTGCATGCTGCGGTGGAGCAGGGCGTGACCTTTTTCGACACCGCAGAGGCGTACGGGCCGTTCGCCAATGAGGAACTGCTGGGTGAGGCGCTTGCGCCGTACGGCGCGCAGGTGGTGGTCGCCACCAAGTTCGGCTTTCGCGATGGACATGCCGATGCCGGCCTGGACAGCCGGCCCGCGCGTATCCGCGCAGTGGCCGAGGCCAGCCTGCTGCGGTTGAAGCGCGAGCGTATCGATCTGTTCTATCAGCACCGCGTGGATCCCGCGGTGCCGATCGAGGAAGTGGCCGGCACGGTCAAGGATTTGATCGCCGAAGGCAAGGTGGGCCATTTCGGTCTGTCCGAAGCCGGCGCGGATACCATCCGCCGCGCGCACGCCGTACAACCGGTGGCCGCGGTGCAAAGCGAATACTCGCTGTGGTGGCGCGAACCGGAAGCCAGCGTGCTGCCCACGCTGGAAGAACTGGGGATTGGCTTCGTGCCGTTCAGCCCGCTCGGCAAGGGATTTCTGACGGGCGCAATCCAGGCCGACACGCAATTCGACCAGAGCGACTTCCGTAACAGCGTGCCGCGCTTTGCCGCGGAGGCGCACCGTGCCAATCAGGCACTGGTGCATCGCCTGCAAGCCATTGCGGACGACAAGGGCGCGACGCCGGCACAGGTGGCGCTGGCCTGGCTGTTGTCGCGCAAGCCCTGGATCGTGCCGATTCCTGGCACCACCAAGCGGCATCGCCTGAACGAAAACATCGGCGGCGCTGCGCTCGTCTTGAGCAGCGACGAGCTGGCACGTATTCAACAGGCACTCGATGCGGTGGAGATTGTCGGTGAGCGCTACAGCCCGGAGCGGCAGAAGCTGGTGGGGAAGTGAGCACGGCGGTGTAACCGCAGTGACGGTATCTGCAAGAGATGGGTCGTAGGAGCGCGCTTGCGCGCGATGTGGCGGTACCGGTAACGCTTCATCGCGCGCAAGCGCGCTCCTACCAAGCTTGGTGAAGTCGTGGACGGTGCTGTCTCGTTTCCACATGGGGGAACACAGGTCACCGCCGCGAACAGTTGTGGTCGATGGGCACACATGCTTCCCAACGCAATGCAACGCGACATAGCGGCAGTACTGCAGGTCCCGTAGGAGCGCGCTTGCGCGCGATGTGGCGTTACCGATAACGCCCCGCCGCGCGCAAGCGCGCTCTTACGGTGCGCTACCGCACCAGGTCATGCCGCAGCGCGTCGATCACCACCTTGAGCGCGGCGGAAGACTGGCGCCGGCTCGGGTAATAGGCGTAATAGCCATCGAACGGGTCGCACCAGTCGTCCAGCACGCGGCGCAGGCGGCCGGCGGCGATGTGGTCCAGCACCATGGTTTCCGGCAGGAAGGCCAGGCCCGCGCCGGCCAGTGCCGCGCGCAACATGGCGCTGCTTCCGTTGAAGGTCCATTGCCCGTCCACGCGCACTTTCTGCTCGGGTCCGTCTTTTTCGAAATCCCACGGTAGCAGGCCGCCATGCGTGGGCAGGCGCAAGCCGATGCAGTTGTGCTGCGCCAGCTCGGCCGGCACTGCGGGAATGGTGTGATGCACGAAGTAGCTGGGCGCCGCCACCACCGCCATGCGCTGGCGCGGGCTGATCGGCACCGCGATCATGTCCTTGGCCACCTGGTCGCCGAGCCGGATGCCGATGTCGTAGCGCTCGGCCACGATGTCGGCCAGGCCGTAATCGACGGTAATCTCCACCTTGAGGTCGGGGTAGTCGGGTAGCACCTTCGACAATGCCGGCCACAGATAGGCATCGGCGGCGTGGCCGGCGGTGGTGATGCGGATGGTGCCGGCAGGTTTGTCGCGGAACGCAGTCAGTGCCGACAGCTCCTGGTCGATCTCCTCCAGCCGTGGCGCCACCGTGTCAAACAAACGCATGCCCGCTTCGGTCATCGAGACGCTGCGCGTGGTGCGGGTGAGCAGGCGAATCCCCAGCCGGGTTTCCAGCGCACGCACGGTGTGGCTCAGCGCCGATTGCGAGACCCCCAGCTGCGCTGCGGCGCGGGTGAAGCTGCCTTCGCGCGCCACGGTGACGAACACCTGCAGGTCATTGAGGTTTTCCCGAGCCATGCTTGCCGACACCACACATCAGACATGAAATCCATGCCGCTGCATCATGCGCGATGGCGCCTCCCGGCTTCAATCAAGACGGATTGATGCGCTGTGTTTCTAGGAGCATGCGGCCCCAGGTGGGCAGTTGCGCCGCACCTGCGCGCTACAGTGGCTGCACTTTGTAGCGAGGAGCACGTCAATGAGCCTGTTTGCCACCGCCATGTCCTTGTCGATGATGGCCGCCGCCGGCCCCGGTGCCGACGAGCACGCACCGATCAAGGTCACTAAAGCCGGCAGCGCTGCTTCTGCCGCCGGCCCGGCCAGCTATTTCACCGGCACCGTGCGCATCGATGCGCCATTCCAGACCGATGCGCCCGCACGCGTGGGCGGTGCCACGGTGACCTTCGAGCCGGGCGCGCGCACTGCCTGGCACACCCATCCGCTGGGCCAGACGCTCATCGTTACCGCCGGTGCCGGGCGCGTGCAGGAGTGGGGCGAGCCGGCGCAGGAGATCCACCCGGGCGACATCGTGTGGATTCCGCCGGGCGTCAAGCACTGGCATGGCGCCAACGCGACAGTGGCGATGAGCCATATCGCCATCGCCGAGGCGGTGGATGGCTCGCCAGTGACCTGGCTGGAGCAGGTCAGCGACGCGCAGTATCAGGGCAACTGAGCAGGTGTCTTGGCGGCTGGTGTGGGTGCACGCAGGTGGCATCCGCACGCACCGGATTGCCGCGCAACGCTACGTTGGTTAGTGGCAGATCGCTGCGCGCGCGCTCAGCTGGCAGCCGCACACACCAGAGTGTTGCGTCACGCCGTGTTGGTGAGTGATCACTGCGCGCGTGCACCACGCCCGCCGGCCGCTGTCGAGGCGGCCCACGCCGTCATGCCACTTCGATCGCGTCCTGCCGGTTGCCACGCAATTGTTGTGCATCGCGTGCGGGCGGCTTGCCGAGGATGCGGGCGTAGTCGCGACTGAACTGCGATGCGCTTTCGTAGCCGACGCGGAAGCCGGCGTCGGCGGCACTGAGCGCCTCGGCCACCATCAGCCGGCGTGGTTCCTGCACGCGTAGGTGCGAGCGAAATTCCAGCGGCGTCATCGAGGTGACTGCCTTGAAATGGGTGTGGAAGGTGGAGCGGCTCATGGCCGACAGATCAGCGATCTGCTCGATGCTGAAGCGCTCCGCGTAGTGCGCACGCAGCCAGGCAATGGCCCTGGAAATCTGGTTGAGGCGGCTGTCGGCAATGGCCATCTGGCGCACGATGGCATTGCCCGGCTCGGCCATCAGCCGGTACAGCAGTTCGCGCAGCACCAGCGGCGCCAGCGCGTCGATGTCGCGCGGCTGGTCGAGCAGGCGGGCCAGCCGCAAGGCGGCGTCGTGCAACTCCGGCGTGCTGCGATTGAGCAACAGTCCGGACGCTGGCGCGTCGCCAGCCTGCTCGGCCAGGGCCGGGTAACGGATCGCAAGGTCGCTGAGCACGGCCACGTCCAGATCCAGGCAAAAACACAGATACGGCTGGGCCGGGCTCGCTTCGATCACCGAGCCGATGATCGGCAGGTCCACAGAGGCCACCAGATACATCGCCGGATGGTAGTGATACGCAGTGGTACCGAGCATGGCCTGCTTGTGCCCCTGCGCGACCAGGCACAGGGTGGGCGTGTACACCGTGGGGATGGAGTAGATGGGCGCGGAGCAGCGCATCAGCCGCAGCCCGGGCACGGCGGTGCTGAAGGTGCCATCGGTCGGTGCATGACGTTGCAGCACGTCGATCAGATGGGCGATGGAAGAGGCCATGTGGAACCCTCGTGCGGGGTGCTGTGCGGCCGCGCCGCGGTGGCGCGATCGTACAAGAGCGGGTGTTAGGCGCGCAGCAGCGGTGGGTATTGCTACCCTGCGTAGTGCGGTCTGCCAGACCTGGCAACTGCAACCGCAGCCAAGCGGCAGTGCACGCGGCGTACAGCACTGATCGCGCGCTCACGCGCAGCCCGTATCATGCGGCGCATCCCTGGTGCCCGTCCCCTCATGGCCGCAAAGCGTTCACTCCCCGCAGATCCCGCAACCCCTGCCGACTGGAAAGCGATCGAGCTGGCGGCAACGGCCGAGCTCGCACGGCGCACCCAGCTGGCGCACCAGCAGATCCTTGGCCTGTTGCACACGCATGGGCATTTGCTCAGCGAGGTGCAGCGGCGCGGGTTGCGCAAGCGCCTGTACCGCACGAGTACGCTTAAGTGAACTGGATCGTCGGCAAACGCGTGTTCCCCTGAAGGACGAACACGGAGATCGCAGCGGGCGACGCATGATCGGGCCGGTTAACTCCTCCGTCAGTCGTGCCCGGTACATCACCGCCACCGTGTGAATCGTTCCACACGGTGGCGGCGGCTAGCACTAGCGCAGGCGTGGGACTGCCTGGATCACCTGAAGGACAACGTCGTCAACGCCGCCGCCGCGCCTTACGGTTGGTAGCGCTGCGAGTGCTTCCGGGACCGAACGATAGCCGATC
The DNA here is from genome assembly GCF_041520885.1 of Xanthomonas sp. NCPPB 2922. Lineage (NCBI taxonomy): Bacteria > Pseudomonadati > Pseudomonadota > Gammaproteobacteria > Lysobacterales > Lysobacteraceae > Xanthomonas > Xanthomonas sp. NCPPB 2922. The sequence goes on from NZ_JBGOFY010000003.1 coordinate 180,889, forward strand.
ACGCCCGTGCCATCCTGTGATGCTGCCAAGACAGCACCATTGGTTTGCCGCGCCAAGCGAACGATGGCATCGGCATCGCCGGCATACACCTGCAGGCGTGGTGACGCCACCACTGGCTGGCCGTTGCGCTGATTGATTGCCACCATCAACGACGGCTCCTCCACGTCGCCGACGGGCGTGGTACGCGGTGAGCGCGGTGAGTTGCCGCTGGAGATGACATACGGGCCAATGTGCTGCAGCGTTACGCCGGCAGCGGCAGTGGTGCTACGGCGCATTGCAGGCACATCTGCGCGGGGCGGCGGCGTTGTATTGCGTAGCACTCTGGCGTTGGGTACCAACCTGAAGTTGGTATCGCCGATGGTGAAGCCTTGCCCGGTTGCGGCACGCTGCAATGCGAGCCGGTCGGTGTCTTGCGCAGAGGCCGGCATGCTGGCAAGCGCGCAAAGGATGAGGGTCGTACCGAGAGCGAGGTTCATGTCAATGTCCCAGGATGCGCAGTTTGAAGCCCGTCAGTTGGGCGGGAACGTCCGAGCCGGTCATGTCGGTGACTTCCAGCGTCCAGGTGCCGGCAACGTTTTCGTCTAGGAAGGCATTGCTGGTCGAAAGCGGTATCTCAAAGCCGGCCCCCTGCGTGATCGTATCCAGGGCCTGGAAGGGAGTGAGCACGTAGCTGCGGGTGCCACTCGGCGAGATCAGCACTACCCGGAGATTGCTCGGTGTCTTGTGGGTGGTCTGCATCGACCACTGCACGGTGTCGATCTTGAGCGTGTCCCCGAGCCGCAACCGCAAGGTTGCCGCGGCATTTGGTCCGCCAATCGTCGATGTGCCTGCGCGTGCCGCTTTCCAGCCCAGATCGCGCTGGGGCGGAAGCGGCTGGAACCCATAGGCGCGATAGACCGCTTCGGCAGCGTCCACCAGGCCGAAACCGTACCAGTTGCTAAATGCATGGCCGGCCGCATTGGTGATCCAGCCCGGCTCGATCACGCTGCCTTGGTAGCGGATCACCTGCTGCGCAGGATCGATCTGGCGCGCGCTCGTCGCCAGGATGTACTTAAGGTCGCGCGCGGTGAGCGACGGATTGGCCTGCACGATCAGCGCAACCACCCCAGCAACCGTGGGTGCCGCTGCGGAAGTGCCGTTCATTGCCGCGGAGTAGTTGCAAGAGGCGTCGATCGGTGAGCTGCTTGAATCCAATGCATTGATCGGCGGCTGGCCGGCGATGTCCCTGTTGTCACCGACGGCGCAGCCAGTCAGGTCGGTGGTGACGATGGCGGGATCGAACAACGCGGGCTGCGGCCGGTTGCCAAAGTAGCGGCGTTGCAGCCCGTACTCCCCGCCGAAGCCGGTGACCCATAGCGCCGCGCCGGCTGAAGAGTAGGACGAGCGCAGGCCGCGTGCATTGACCGCGCCCGTCGCGATGATCAGGGGTTGGTTGCTCAACGGATCGGTAGCCGGCGTGGAGCAAGTGACTCCCAAGGTGCGGGCCAGCACGGGGCATCGCTCCACCTCGTTCCCCTGGTCGTCGAAAACCGTAAAACTATCGAACGTGTTCCCTGCTGCCTGGACATACAGACCCCCTTTGCCGTTTCTTGCTCGACGCATCAAGCGGTCAAGCGAGCGCTCTGCTGCTGGAGAGATTGTCGGGTAGTACGTCAGATCTGAGCCAAAGCTGTTATTGAATACATCCACATCCCGGGATTGCACCGAATCGCCCCAGGAGGCGCGTAGATTGGTATCGAAGTCGGTCGGGCTTTCTTCTGAGGAAAGGATGTTGAAACCTTTCAGGCGCGCATCGGGCGCAATGCCGCGACCACCAAGCCCGTTCCAGCCCACTGCCGCCATGATCCCGCCAACCATCGTGCCGTGGGAATCGCCGTTGCGCGGCGTTGGATCATTCGATCCATCGAAAAAGTTCTTCGAACCGCCCGGCACCACGTTGGCAACAAGATCCGGGTGGCGTAGTTCGAGTGCGTCGTCCACGACGGCGACGGTCACGCCTTGTCCACGCAGCCCCAACGTATGCAGCGGGCCCACATTCAGATCCGTTCCGGCGCGTGGCCGAGTGTCGGCAATGACCTCTTGCCCATCGTTGAGCAAATGCCATTGATAGCGGAAAAGCGGGTCACTTTCTTCTGGCGGCCTGGGTTGGGCGCGTGATGTTGCCGGGGTTTGCGCCAACACCGGTGCCGAGGATGCCGCGCTACACAGCGCCAGCACGAGCGCGGAGAACAGCAATTGCCGTTGCGGAAAAGAAGTCATCAACAGAGTCCCATTTGGGTGCGAGCGGGAGATTTGCCGTAATCGACGGCGTAGCGCATGCAGGCGCTCGCAATGGCGCGCATGCGTCGTGTGTACACGGCCGCTATGGTCGTGTGTGATGCATCAAGGGCGTCGTGCGTCGTGCGCCGAGCGGGGAGTACTCGGGCGGTTAATGCGGGCTATCAGCGCAGATGTGGTGTGCGATATCGCAGTGGAACGGCGGCAGCGGACCACGCAACATCGCGGGGCCGGCGTGGCACGTACGGGTACATCAGGAGCGAAGGCATATCCATCTTCATCGAGTCCGGTCGGTATCTATCCATGCGCCCGGGTCATGCAACGACGCAGGCGATCCTGTGCAGCCGGCGAGCATTGGGAATGCTCGGCTCGGCGCGGTCGCGTGATCTGCAAGCGACTGGGAACAGATGTAACTGCAGCGATGCAGCACGACAAATCGCAGAACGCGGCGCCGGCTGTGATGCAGCAGCGATTTTTGCAGTGACATGTAGTTCTATGCGCAACTGCTGCGGATAACGGCACAGCATGTGCTTGCGATGGGGATTTTTTTGACGTGATCGATCCAAACAATCAATCACAACGCGAAGTTATTCAGCGGCCGACGTAGGCTGAAGCGTGCTCTGAACCCAGGATACTGATGGCACGCTGCGGTGGCGTCACTCACCACCTCTTGCAGCACTAGGCAGTTCCCAGGGTGGCGTCTCGCCGAAGTGTTCGAGCAGAAAGTCCACAAACGCACGCACGCGGGGCGGCTGCAATTGCCGCGCCGGCATCACCGCGCTGATCTGCGAGGTGGGCGGCGGGTAGTCGGGCATCACTTCGACCAGGCGGCCGGCGCGCAGGTCCTCGGCAATGTGCCAGTACGAATGCACTGCGATGCCTTGCCCGGCGATTACCGCATCGCGCATCAGTTCGCCAAAATTGCTTTCGAAACGGCTTTGCATGCGCACCCGTACCTGTCCACCTTCCGGCGTTTGCAGGGTCCAGACATCCTGGCGGCCATCGCGGCCCATCAGCAGCACGCCGGCGTGCTGGGCCAGCTCTTCGGGCGTGCGTGGCGTGCCGTGGCGCTGCAGGTAGGCGGGCGAGGCGCTGAGGGTGCGGCGGTTGGGAGCGATGCGCCTGGCCACCAACCCGGAATCTTCGAGCGGGCCGATCCGGATTGCCAGGTCGAAGCCTTGCTTGACCAGATCGACCAGATCGTCGCTGAGATGCGCGCTGATGCGCAGGCGCGGATGCCGCGCCTGGAATTCTGGCAGCAGCGGCGAGATGTACTGCTGCCCGAAGGAGGCCGACAGCGTGACCCGCAAGGTGCCGCCCACATCCTGTGCGCTCTCGCGCAGGTCGTCGGCCAGGGCGTCCAGGTCGTCCACCAGCACGCGGCCGCGTGCGGCCAGTTGCTGGCCCTCCGCGGTGGGATGCATGCGGCGGGTGGTTCGGTGCAGCAGGCGCACGCCAAGGTCGCGTTCCAGCCGCTTCAGGCGCTGGCTGGCCACCGCCACCGAGAGGTCCAGGCTGTGCGCGGCCGCAGTGATCGAGCCCAGGTCGAGCACGCGCAGGAACAGGGCGATATCGCCAAGACGGTCCATGCATTATCAACGTTGCATTGAGAGTGAATCAGCATAACAGGGGTTTTTGCAGAGGATCCCCCGGCGCAGGCTGTGCGCTGTTTCTTCGGGTTCCTGCCATGTCTGCTCCTGCGACGTCCCGCCTGCCGCCCGCACTGTTAGCCCTGACCATCGGTGCGTTCGGCATCGGCACCACCGAATTCGTGATCATGGGGTTGCTGCAGCAAGTGGCTGCCGACCTGGGCGTGTCGCTGACCGCGGCGGGCCTGTTGATCAGCGGCTACGCGCTGGGCGTGTTCGTGGGCGCGCCGGTACTCACGTTGGCCAGTGCCCGCTGGCCGCGCAAGGCCGTGCTGGTGGCGCTGATGCTGGTGTTCACGCTGGGCAATATTGCCTGTGCGCTGGCGCCGGACTACACCAGCCTGATGATCGCGCGGGTGCTGACTTCATTGGCGCACGGCACCTTCTTCGGTGTTGGCGCGGTGGTGGCGACCTCGTTGGTCGCGCCCGAACGCCGCGCCTCGGCCATCTCGTTGATGTTCGCCGGCCTGACCGTGGCGACCCTGCTCGGCGTGCCGGCCGGTGCGTGGCTGGGCCTGCAGCTGGGCTGGCGCGCCACCTTCTGGGCGGTGTCGGTGATCGGCGTGCTGGCCACCGCCGCGGTGGCGCTGTGGGTGCCCGCCGCAGCCGGGGCCGCGCCGCCGGTGCCTTGGCGCCAGGAGGTGCGCGTGCTTGCGCGCGGCCAGGTGTTGCTGGCCCTGGCGATGACGGTGGTGGGCTATGCCGGCGTGTTCGCGGTGTTCACCTATATCCAGCCGCTGCTGGTGCAGGTGACCGGCTTTGCGCAGGCGGCGGTGTCGCCGGTGCTGCTGGTGTTTGGCGTGGGCATGATCGTGGGCAACTTGCTGGGCGGGCGCCTGGCCGATCGCCGGCCCACCGCGACCTTGTTGGGCACGTTGGCTGCGCTGGTGGTGGTGCTGGGCGCCATGGGCCTGGTGCTGCACAGCAAGCCGGCCATGATCGCCTTTGTCGGCCTGCTCGGCGTGGCGGCGTTTGCCACGGTGGCGCCGCTGCAATTGCGCGTGCTCGAGCATGCCCGCGGCGCCGGGCAGAACCTGGCCTCCAGCTTGAATATCGCCGCCTTCAATCTGGGCAATGCGCTCGGCGCCTGGCTGGGCGGGGTGGTGATCGCCTCCGGCGCTGGCCTGGTCGCCACGCCGTGGGTGGCGGCGGCACTCACAGCGCTCGGCTTGGGCATTGCGCTATGGAGCGTGCAGCTGCAGCGCCGCCAGGCTGCGCTGCCGGCCGGCTGCGTGCAAGGGCGCTGAAACATCCATTAACGGAGGTGCTGCATGGAAACGCGTTTTCTCGGTCGTTCCGGTTTCAAGGTGCCTGTGCTGGGATTCGGCGCCGGGACGTTTGGCGGTCAAGGCCCGCTGTTTTCTGCGTGGGGCGATACCGGTGTGGCGCAGGCGCAGCGCATGATCGATCTGTGCCTGGAGGCGGGTGTGAATCTGTTCGACACCGCCGACGTGTATTCGGATGGTGCCTCCGAAGAGATCCTCGGCCAGGCGCTGCAGGGGCGACGCGATCAGGTGATCCTGTCGACCAAGACCGGGCTGCGCCTGGGCGATGGGCCCAACGATGCCGGTGCCTCGCGCTTCCGCCTGCTGCGTGCGGTGGATGCCTCGCTGCGCCGCCTGCGTACCGACTACATCGTTCGCGCGCGCAGCGTCGCCGCAGGCATCGATCACATTTCCGTCCTGGTCGCGTCCGCGCAAATTGAGAAAGCTGTTGCCAGCCGATTTGACATAAATCGCACCGCGCCCACTGCGGGTGGACTGCATCAATGCATCCCACGATTGCTGGTCTTGCAGCGGGAAGTCCCGATAGAACGGGCCGATATTGCCCCAGGAAAAGTTGAACACGTCCAGGGGCCTTGACTGGGGCCCGTCTCCCCAGGCGTAACGAATGCCCGCGTCTGTCACCGAAGATGCTTCGCCAAACGCAAACCCCGCAGGCGAGGCCTCGGTGCAATACCGCGCCCGCCGCGCCCGTTCCAACCAGCCGCGGCGACGATACCTTCGACTTACGTGCCGTGATCGTAGCCCGGCCCTGAGGGCGTGGGATCAGTCGAGCCATCCATGAAATTGTACGAGCCGTTCGGGATGGCATTCGCCGCCAGGTCTTCATGGCTGATCTCCAAACCGCTATCCACCACGCCGATGCGCACGTCTTTGCCGCGGATACCTAGCGCGTGGAGGATGTCCACATCCATATCCACGCCTGCAACCGGGTGGCTGTCGCCGATGACCGCCTGGCCCTGGATCAACACGTGCCACTGGTAACGCAGTAGTGGATCGCCTGCCACGCCGCTGGCCGTGTTACCAGGTGGGGCTGCGTGTGCTGCCAAAGCTGCCAAAGCGATCAGCGTTGTACTGATTGATATTGCAAGATGTCGTCTACCAAATAGGGTCATTGCAATGATCTCCAACTGGAAGCGGAAGGGCCTTGACAGGTGGTGTTATCCGTGGGCGCGCGTGCTACACACGGCCGCTGACATCGCGCGTCGCACCTGTCAGGCAGGCCAGATCGAACAGCGAGCCTGTGCGCCCGAAAGTGCTGGCCGCCGGCATCAGCCGGCAGCCAGCCTGCGCTCACATCGGTTGCATGATCGATTGCGCCACCACGAGCGAGAGCTGCGCGCCGCCACTGTTGGCCTGCAGGCGAGCCAGCGCCTGTTCCGCCTTTTCTACCGAGGAATAGGCGATTACCGCGCTGTTATCCACGGTCGATGTATAGACGATGGTGCCCCCGGAGGTGCGCGCCAGCGAGGTGGCGTGAGCTGGTGTGGTGCCGGCGAGTTTCAGCTGTGGCCTCACCAGCACCACGCGCCCATTGCGCTCGTTCACTGCTGCGGCGAGCGGCCGCTCCGTGCCGGAGGCTGATCGCGAACTGCTGCGTGCAGCGCCGGCCGGCGTGTCCAGGACCACCGCGTAAGAGCCGATCCGCGCGGCCACCGTTCCAGTGGGCCGCGCCGCAACGGGAGTGGCACGATTTCTCGCAGCCGGCGATGCCGCGCCATCTGCAGACTCGGCCGGGAGCGGATCAAGCACCACCGTTCCCGGCAGCATGCGGTAGGTGTCCGGACCGGAGGTAAAACGTTCGCCGGTCGCCGCGGCACCAAGCGCCCGCGCGTCCATGAACTGCGCGGCCTGCGTGATGCCGCACGCACCGAAGGAAACGAGGAGTGCAGAAAGAACAAGCGTAGTCTTCATGTCAGTGCCCCAGGATACGAAGTTTGAAGTTCTGTAACGCCGCCGTGCTGGTCGGCTCGCTCATGTCGGTGATCTCCAGCGTCCACACGCCTTGCGCTCTTTCATCCAGAAACGCATTGCTGGAGGTGAGGTCGATGTAGAAGCCGGTCTGTGCGTAGGCATCGGCATCCAGCAGCGAGAACGGCGTCATCACGTAGCTTCGCGTGCCGCTCGGCGACTCCAGCACCACGCGTAGATTGGCCGGCGTGCGGTGGGTGGTGGCCAACGACAGTTGCACCGCTTCCACCTTCATTGCCTGGGTGATGCGGATGCGTTGCTTGGCCGGTCGCGCCGGTCCACCAATCTGGCTTGCAGCCGCGGTGGAGGCAACCCATTGCGTATCACGCACCGGCGGCAGCGGCTTGAAGTAGGTCGCTTCGTAGACGGCTGCGGCGCCGTCGGCCAGGCCGAAGCCATACCAGTTGCTGAAATGATGCCCGGCGGCATTGGTGATCCAGCCAGGGTCGATCACGCTGCCCTGATAGATCGATGCGGGCTGCCAGGGATCGATCTGGCGCGCGGTCTTGGCCAGGATGTATTTGACATCGCGCGCGGTCAGACTGGGGTTGGCACCGAGGATGAGCGCTGCAACACCGGAGACGGTTGGCGCCGCCGCAGATGTGCCGTTCATCAGTGCGCTGTAGTTGCACGACGCGTCGATCCTTGACGTGCTGCCGGTCAGTGCGTTTTCCACTGTGGTGCCATCCACGTTGTCACCAGCGCTGCAGCCGCTGAGATCGGTGGTGACGATGGCCGGATCGTAGACGAACGGTGCGGTCTCGGGGGAGGCGTTCTGTGCCGCGTTGGGAGAGAACCTGCGCTGGTATCCAAACTCTCCGCCCAGGCCGGAGATCCACAATGCCGAACCGGACGACGAGTAGGAGGCGCGCTTGCCGGTGGCGTCCACGCTGGCGACCACGATGGTGGCGGGAAGATTGCTGAGTGGATCAACATTGGCGAGCAGGCAGCCGACATTCAAGGTGCGCGACAGTTCGCTGCAAGCATTGACGACGTTGCCTTCTGCATCGCGGATGCGAAAACGCCTGAAGCTGTTGCCGGCCGACTTGATGTAGATGCCGCCCAGCCCGCCGCGTGTCGAGCGCATCAGCGCTTCCCAGGACTTACGCTCTTCCAGTGGAAAGTCGGGGTAGAGGTCCGACGCCGAGCCCCAGCTGTTGTTGAAGACATCGAGGGTGCGCGCCTCCGGCCCATCACCCCAGGAATAGCGGACCTCTGCATAACTCCCGGCAGAATCGCTGCCCAGGAAATCGAATCCGGACAGCAAGGCCTCGGGTGCAACGCCGCGACCGCCACGGCCATTCCAGCCAATCGCAGCGATGATGCCCGCCACCGACGTGCCGTGACCAAAGCCCGGGTCACTGGGCGTGGGATCGTGCGAGCCATTGCCGAAATTGTGCGACCCATTCGGAATGATGTTGCCGGCGAGATCTTCGTGGCCAATCTCCAGACCGTCATCCACCACGCCCACGCGCACGCCGCGGCCGCGAATGCCCAGTGCATGCAGGAGATCTACATCCATGTCGACGCCAGCCACGGGGCGGCTGTCGCCAATCACCGGCTGCCCCTGGTTGGAGAGATGCCATTGGTAGCGATAGAGCGGGTCGCCTGCGGCGCTGGCACGTGCAGTGCTTGCCGGCTGTGTGGCGGTGGCCAGCATGGGGGGAGTTCCGATCACCAAGGCGCTGATCACCAGCGCGAGGTATCGCCTGCGATGTAATTGCATTCGGTTTGACTCCAGTGGAGGGGTGACACAGTCGAAGTGGCACAGACACCCGTCCGACCGATCAAAAATCGGCCAGCTCACACTCCATCGCGCAGGCGGGCCGTCAGGCCTGCTGCTGTGGAACCTGTGTCTGTGGCATGGGGTTGCGGTGCTTACCGCATGCGGCAGCAGCCGCGCCTATGCGGAGCGGGGGCGTGCTGGCTGCACGTCGGGCATTCGGTGGGGTTTGTTGGAATAGGGCGAAGGCAGGAAGGCAGCAGCAGGCGTCATGTCCATGTATCCCGAAAGAGCAGAAAAACGCATCCGCGTGCTTGACGATGGATGCGGCTGGTCCTCGATCGGCTCCCCTGTGCGCTGTTGCGCAGCCGACGCTGGCGATGCGAAGGCACCGGCAGTACCTTGATTAAAAGTGGGTGAGACCTCGGCTGCAAGGCGTGCACATGTGGCATCGCGCGTGACCGGCCACGCACTTTATGTCAGTCACGTCGGGTTGCGTCGCCAATGCGAAGTTTGCAGGCGTTAAATCGCCCTGTTGTGCGCTGCTTTGTGCGGTCGCGATAAGTACAAGCAATGGTGATGCGTGGTCTTACTTCGCATTTCGAGCGTGGTGTGCTGGTGTGGCAAGTGGCGGTGTGGGATTGGCGCGGCGACGCCACAACTCACCAGCAGGCAAAACACAGGCGTGCCCAGCGCCTGTGTTTTGCAAGCCGCCTGCAAGGGCACCGCACCGACCCTCACGCAGAACGCGCGACAGCCTTGAGCTGCCGCGCGTGAGACGCCCTTCTGGTGCCTACCAGCGATACGCCACCGACATCTGGTACTGGCGCCCGGCAATCGGGCGGCCCATGAACACGCCGCCGCTCGCAGCGCCCGGCACACGCACATTGCCTTCGGTCAAGCCCAGGGTGTCGGTCACATTGCTGCCGCTGGCCGTGACTTCCCAGTGGTCGCCCACGTGCAGGTTGGCGCCGATGTCCACCATGTCGTAGGACGGCAGGCGCTGGCGATTGGCCAGGTCTGCGAAGCGATCACCGATGTAGGAATAGGTGGCGAACACCTTGAGGTCGCCGAACGGCAGCATCCAGTAATAGCTGGGCGTCACGCGGAACTGGCGCTTGGGCTGACGCATCACCTGGTTGCCGGTAAATTCGCGGTAGTTGCGGTATTTCGCATCCAGCCACACGCCGGTGCCCGCCAGCTCGAAGCCGCCGAACGGGCGGATGGCGCCTTCCACTTCAAGGCCGCGTGCGCGCGAGTCGCCCACCGCTGTGAAATTCTCGCCATTGGCCAGAAACGCCTGGAACGGTGAATTCTTGAACGTGTTGTAGAACGCGGTGAGATACAGGTCGTAATTGCTGGCGCCGGACTTCAGTCCGAGCTCGTACTGGTCCACGTCCTGCACGCGGGTCTGGCCATCGCGCAGATTGTCGAAGCCGGGAAACTTGACCCCGGAGTTGGCGCGCGCGAACAGGCTGTTGTTGTCGTTGAGTCTGAAGTTCAGGCCGGCCGTCCACGAGAAGGCTTCATCGTCCTGGTCGATGCGGCGGGTGCTGGCCAACGCCAGCGAGGTGGCATTGTCGTACACGGTGGCTGGGTTGCCATCCAGGTCCACCGTGGCGGTGTCGTGCACATCGCCGGTGACGCTCTGGCGCTCGTAGCGTGCACCCAGGTCCAGGCGCAGGCGCTCGCTGAGTTCCCATTCGTCGGCGACAAAGGCGGCGATGTTCTCGCCGTCGTAGTTGGCGCGCAGATTGAGGAACGCGGTGCTGGTAAATCCTTGACGCGTGGCCTGGCGCCCGTCTGCCAGGTCCACATCGATGCGGCGCGCGTTGTTCTGCGCGGTGAGCAACATGGTGTTGCCCAGGTACCAGGTGTCTGCGGAGGAATACTTGGCGTAGTACGCGCCCACGGTGAGCGTGTTGCCGGCGAACAGCTCGCGGCTCAGGCGCAGATCGTTGGTGAAGGAGTTCAAACGTTTGTCCACCGACCACCAGCCGGCTTCCAGCACTTGTTGGTTGGGGTCGACCGCGCCGCCGCCGTTGGTGAATCTGCCACTGCCGGTGGTGCCGTAGCCGGCAATGAAGTCGCCCAGCCGCTGCGGTGCATCGCCGGTGAACAGGGCATAGGTGGGCGCGGTGCCCGCCATCACGTTGAAGCGATCAGCAACAGTCCAGCCGCCCACATCCCAGTTCAATTCGCCACCGAATACATCGATGTTGACGCCGCGCCCGTCGGCCAGATCGCGCTGGATGGTTTCGCCGTTCGGGCCCACCAGCAGATCCACATTGCGGAAGTCGCGGCCGAGCAGGGTGCCGGTCTGCGCGTTCAAACCGGGGAAGCTGGACAAGTCGTTACCGTTGTTGCGCGAGAGCAGCGGAATGGCGGTGTAGAAGGCGTTGTTATCATCGGTGTGGCGTGCATAGAACGACAACTCGCCGCTGTCCCAGCGCTTGCTCAAGGTGGCACTGAACTGGCCACCCTTGTCGGCAGAAAACTGCGGGTCGCGCACGCCATCGGTCTCACGGAAGAAACCGCCGATGCTGTAGTACCAGCCGTTGCCCATCGGCCCGCTGTTGAACACATCGATGCGACGCAGCGCATTGTTGCCGCCGGTCAGGCGCACGCTGCCTTCGGGTTCGTCCTGGCCTTTTTTCTGAATGAAATTGACGGTAAGGCCGGGCTGGCCGTTGGAGAAGATCGGGCTGGAGCCGCCGCGCAGCACCTCCATCCGCTCGACCGTGTCATCGACACGAAAGAGCGTGGAGTTTTCCAGGAACGACAGGGTCGGCGGCGGGAACAGGGGCGAGCCATCCAGCTGCATGGTCACGAACGGCGCGTCGCCTTCGGAGGGCATGCCGCGCACGAAGATGTTCGCACCGGTGCCGCCACCGCTGGGCTCGGCCCACACGCCCGGCACGATCTTCAACAGATCAGCCGTGCTCTGCGGCACCGCTTGCTGAATCTGTTCGGGACTGGCGGTGGTGATCGAAAAACTCGCATCGCGCTTGGCCAGGCCCTTGAAGCGGGCCGTGCCGCTGACAATCACCGCGTCCAGCGTGGTGGCGTCTTGCTTGCCTGCGTCCGGGGATGCGGTTTGCGCGTGTGCGAGCGGTGCAAGCAGCGCGCCGATCGTAAGCGACAGTGCGTAGCGGGGCATGGATGAGGTCATGGGTGCTCTCCTGGGTGGCAGCAAAGAGGCAGGCAGTGCGGCGGGGGCCGGCATGCCGCCTGAAAGGTGACCAGCCGCACATGACGGAACTGGCGCCTGCAACATGCCAACGCATGCTGCGTTGCTGTTCTAACGGAGTCGCCGGCAAAAGCTGTTGTGCGCCGCGTCAAGCGTGTCGATGCACGCCAATCCCGCACGCGTTGGCATCAAAAGATCAACGCAGCGTGTGCAATGCATTCACACGTGTTTTGCAAGCCCGTGCTTAGCGTGAGGCGTGCGGCATTGCTGTCGCACAGGCGCGCAGTGTTGCGCGACCTGCCACCCCCCGGCAGGTATGGCGTGCCAACACGGCGCTGTCTGCCGCATACAAGGGCACCTGATGCAACACGGCAGTCACTGCACCGTGGTCTACGACGGCAAGACGCTGCACGGCCAGGCGGATATTCCGCTGATCGAGTTTCTGAGTGGGCACGGCATCGACCTGTCCCACATCTGTTATCACCCCGCGCTGGGCGCACCGCAGACCTGCGATGTGTGTTGGGTCGAAGTGGGCGGCGAATTGGTGCGCGGCTGCACGCTGCGCAGCCACGATGGGCTGGAAGTGTCCAGTACGGTCGAGCGCGCGCATGCCGCGCGCCACGAAGGCATGGACCGCGTGCTGGCCAAGCACGAGCTCTACTGCACGCTATGCGAGCACAACACCGGCGATTGCACGCTGCACAACACGTTCGCCGACATGAAGATGCCGATCCAGCGTTACGCCTTCCAGCGCAAGCCGTACGAAAAGGATCACAGCAATCCGTTCTACACCTACGATCCAGACCAATGCATCCTGTGCGGCCGTTGCGTGGAAGCCTGCCAGAAGGTCGAGGTCAACGAGACCTTGTCCATCGATTTTTCGATGGAGCACCCGCGCGTGCTGTGGGACGGCGGCAAGCCCATCAACGAGTCCAGCTGCGTCAGTTGCGGCCACTGTGTGACGGTGTGCCCGTGCAATGCCTTGCTGGAAAAGACCATGCAGCCGGATGCCGGGCCGCTGACCGCGTTGCCGCAGGAGTTGAAGCGGCCGATGATCGACATGGTCAAGACGCTGGAAAACACCATCGGCGCACCGCCGATCACCGGTGTGTCGGTGCTGGACATGCACTGGCGGCAGCCGGAGATCAAACGCACCAAGACCGTGTGCACCTATTGCGGGGTGGGGTGCTCGTTCGAGATGTGGACGCGCGACCGCCACCTGCTCAAGGTGCAACCGGTGGTGGATGCACCCGCCAACGGCATTTCCACCTGCGTCAAAGGCAAGTTCGCGTGGGATTTCGTCAACGACCCCAAGCGGCTCACCACGCCGTTAATCCGCGAGCACGGTCGCTTCCGCGAGGCAAGTTGGGACGAGGCCTTGGCACTGGTGGCGCGCCGGCTGCTGGAGATCCGCGACCTCCACGGCGCGCAGAGCATCGGCTTCATCGGCTCCAGCAAGGCCAGCAACGAAGAGGCCTACCTCACCCAGAAAATCGCGCGCCTGATCATCGGCACCAACAGCGTCGACAACTCCTCGCGCTATTGCCAGAACCCGGCCACCGAGGGCCTGTTCCGCACCGTCGGCTACGGCGGCGACGCCGGCACCATCGCCGATCTGCAGCAGGCCGAACTGGTGGTGATCGTCGGCAGCAACCTGGCCGAGAACCATCCGGTGATCGCCTCCAAGCTCAAGGCGGCGCGCAAGCTGCACGGGCAGAAGCTCATCGTAGTAGACCCGCGCAAGCACGAGATGGCCGAGCGCGCGGACCTGTTCCTGCGTCCTGTGCCCAGCACCGATATCGTGTGGGCGTCGGCGCTGTCGCGCTACATGTTCGACAACGGCTACGCGGATACGCAGTTCCTTGCACAGCGCGTCAATCAGGTGGACGAATACCGCCAGTCGCTGGAGCCGTTCACGCTGGACTACGCGGCGCAGATCACCGGCCTGAGCCGCGAACAGTTGGTGGAGGCGGGCGAGATGATCGGCCGCGCGGGCTCGGTCTGCATCGTCTGGGCCATGGGCATCACCCAGCACACGCACGGTGCCGATACCAGCACCGCGCTCTCCAACCTGTTGTTGGTTACCGGCAATTACGGCCGCCCCGGCACCGGTGGCTACCCGATGCGCGGCCACAACAATGTGCAAGGCGCCAGCGACTTCGGCTGCCTGAAGAACATGTACCCCGGCTATGAAAGCGTTTCTGATCCGGCCGTGCGCAACAAGTGGGCGCAGGCCTGGCACGTACCGGCCGAGCAGTTGTCGCTGGAGGTGGGCTCGGACAACTTCATGATGGTGCAGCAGGCCGACAAGGGCCAGATCCGCGCCATGTACGTGATCGGCGAAGAAACCGCGTTTTCCGATGCCGACGCGCGCAATGTGCACCGCGGCTTTTCCAAGCTGGACTTCATGGTGGTGCAGGACCTGTTCTTCAGCCGTACCGCCGAATTTGCGGATGTGGTGTTGCCGGCGTGCCCCAGCGTCGAAAAGGACGGCACCTTCGTCAACACCGAACGCCGTATTCAACGCTTCCACCAGGTGTTTCCACCGCTCGGCCAGAGCCGGCCGGATTGGCAGATCCTCACTGAACTCGCCGCACGCATGGGCCACGATTGGGGCTACACCCATCCCAGCCAGATCATGGACGAGGTGGCCCGCATTGCCACGCTGTTCAAGGGCGTGAACTACCAGCGGCTGGAAGGCTGGCGCTCTCTGCTCTGGCCGATGCAGGACGATGGCCGCGATACGCCGCTGCTCTACACCGAGCGCTTCCACACCGACGACGGCAAGGCACGCCTGCATCCGCTGCAATGGAAGCGCCCGGGTGAGCAGGCCGATGCGCAATTCGATCTGATGCTGGACAACGGCCGCATGCTCGAACAGTTCCAGGGCATGAATCAGACCGGCCGCGGGCCGCGGCTGTGGTCGCTGGCACCGGAATGGTTTGTCGAAGTCAGCCCGCAGCTGGCGGCCGAGCGCGGCCTGCAGGAAGGCGATTGGGTCAAGCTCAGTTCGCGGCGTGGTTCGCTGGAGGTACCGGTGGTGATCACCGATCGCGTTGCCGGCAACACGCTGTTCCTGCCCATCCACCAGGGCAAGCCCGGCATCAATCTGCTCACCGGCGAGCATCACGACCCCGACGTCAGCACACCGGCTTACAAAGAGTTGGCAGTGCGCATGGAGCCGCTGGGCCGCACCGGCAGACCGCCGCTGCCTGCGCATAACTTTCGCCACGGGCAGCGCACGCCCAACGATGGCGTGCCGGTACAGCAGAAATGGGCACGCGAAGATTATGTCGCGCCGCCGGCCCGCGCACCGCACCCGGAGAGATTCTGATGGCCGAACCCCTGGACTACGACGTCAAACCCACACCGACCGGGCCCACCGCGCGCGAAGAACTCGACCGCCTGCTCGAGACCCTGCACCGGCGCGGGATACTGCGCCTGGCCAACGACCTGGTCGGCGCGCAGGACAAACTGGCCAAGGTGCTGGTCGATGGCATCAACCAGCCAGGGCCGCTCAATGCCCTGCAGAACGTGTCGATCCTGGCGATGGCGGTGTCGCGCATTCCGCCCAGCCAGTTCTACAAGGTGGTGTTTGCCGGCAAGGACGCGCTGGACCAGATCGCGCGCAGCCGCGCGCAGACCGCAGCCCAGGGCGAGGCGCCCGGCCTGCGCGGTGCATATCGGCTGCTGCAGGACGAGGCGGTGTGGAATGCGATCACGCCAGTGCTCGATGGCCTGAAAGCATTCGCCGCCGGCCTGGACAAGCAGGTCGACAAGCCGATCTCCGCCTTCAGCGGCAAGCCCAGCGAAAGCTGAGCCAGGCGCGCCATGCAGGCTTCCGAACACGCCTTGCTATTGGTGCGCGGCCAGTTCGCCTTCACCATCGGCATGCATATCGTGCTGGCCGCCTTCACCATGGGGTTGGCGAACTTCCTGATGGTGCTCGAAGCGCTGTGGCTGCGCACGCGAAGGCGTGTGTACATGGACGTGTACAACTACTGGTTGAAGCTCTTTGCACTCACCACTGCCGCTGGCGTGGTGACCGGTATCCCGATGGAGTTCGTGTTCGGCTTGCACTGGGGGCGCCTGTCCGGCGCGGCCGGTGCAGTGATCGGCCCGTTGATGTTCTTCGAAGTGCTGGTGGCGTTTTTCCTGGAGGCCGGGTTCCTGGGCATCATGTTGTTCGGCATGAAAAAAGTCGGCCGCCGTGTGCATTTGTTTGCCACCTGCATGGTGGCACTGGGCTCGTTGGTGAGCGCGTTCTGGATCCTGTCCGCCAACTCGTGGTTGCACACGCCGGCCGGATTCGCACGCGCTGTCGACGGCAACTTCGTGCCGGTGGACTGGCTGCGCATTATCTTCAACCCATCATTTCCCTGGCGCATGCTGCATATGAGCCTGGCTGCGTTCCTGGCCACTGCAGCGATCATCGCGGCGGTGGGCGCATGGCATGTGTTGCGCGATACCCACAATCCGGGCGCGCGGCTGATGTTTTCGATGGGCCTGTGGGTGATCGCCATTGTCGCGCCCCTGCAGTTGCTGGCCGGCGACCTGCATGGGCGCAATACGCTGGAACATCAACCGCAAAAACTCGCCGCGATCGAAGGCAGTTGGCAGCGGCCGCCGGCAGGCGAGGGCGAACCGCTGCGGCTGTTCGGCATTCCCGATCTGCAGGCGCAGCGCAATCGCCATGAGCTGGCCATCCCGCACCTGGGCTCGCTGTACTTGCGTCACAACTGGACCGGCACCATTGCCGGTCTGCGCGAATTTCCCCGCAGCGATCTGCCACCGGTGCCCATTGTGTTCTTCGCCTTCCGGGCCATGGTCGGGCTGGGCCTGTTGCTGATTGCGGTGGGCATGCTCAGCCTGGTGCTGCGCGCGCGCTGGCGCCTATACGAGGCGCGCTGGTTGCAACGGGTGGTGGTCATGGCGCCATCGGGCATGCTGGCCATGCTGTGCGGCTGGGTGGTGACCGAGGTCGGCCGGCAACCGTTCACCGTGTACGGGCTACTGCGCACCGCGCACAGCACCTCGCCACTGTCGCTGCCGATGGTTGCCAGCTCCAGCGTGGCGATCCTGGTGCTGTACCCGCTGGTCTTCGGGCTCGGCCTGTTCCTGTTGCTGCGCGTGCTGCGTCGGCCGCCGCACGCGCGCGAACGCGGGCCATCGCCGGGCCTGGCCGATCAGACCGGCAACTGATGCATTTCGTGGAGCGTTTTTGTGCATCTCTCCGTTGAACTCATGCAACACCTGTCGGCCGCCGCGCTGGCCTTCACCGTGGTCACCTATGTGGTGCTGGATGGCACCGATCTGGGCGTGGGCATGTTGTTCGCGGCCAATCGCAGCGATGCGGATCGGCACCTGATGGCCTATTCGATCCTGCCGGTGTGGGACGGCAACGAAACCTGGCTGGTGCTGGGCGGCGGTAGCCTGTTGGCGATGTTTCCCAGCGCATACGCCATTTTTCTCAATGCCACCTATGTGCCGCTGGTTGTCATGCTATTGGCGCTGATCTGTCGCGGCGTCGCACTCGAATACCGCGACCAGCTGGGCTCTGATCGGCGCCGCCGCGTGCTGGATGTGGTGTTCCTGCTGGCATCGCTGCTGGCCACCTTTTGCCAGGGCGTGGTGGCGGGCACGTATCTGGCTGGCGTTGCGCACCGTGCCGGGCAATACGCCGGCAACGGCCGGGAATGGCTGCAGCCGTTCCCGCTGTTCTGCGGCGTCGCCTTGATGGTGGGCTACCTGCTGCTGGGGGCGTGTTGGCTGGTGTGGCGTAGCGAGGGGCAGCTGCAACAGCGTGCACGGCACCAAGCGCGTGTGCTGGGCATCGTATTGGTCGCGCTGCTCACGCTGGGCGTGGTCTGGCTTGCACGGCTGACGCCGATCTACGCGCAGCGGCTGGGCGATGCGCACATCAGCGTGCCGCTGGGTACATCGGTGCTCGGCCTGATGGTGGCGATGTATCTGCTGATGCGCAGCCGCCACGCATTCCTGCCCTTGTTTGCGGTGCTGGGCGTGGTCGTGGCCACATACGCCGGTGTGCTGGCCATCGTGTATCCGATGGTGCTGCCGCCAGACATCACCCTCGCACAGGCGGCATCGCCCCCGGCAAGCCAGGGCGTGATGCTGTTGGCGTTCGCGGTGCTGGTGCCGTGCACGCTGGCCTACAGCAGCTATGGCTTTTACGTGTTCCGCGGCAAGGTCAAGCCACGCGGGCATGCGGCGGAGTGAGGCGTGCCTGGAGCAATCAGCGATGTAAGCCATCGCTTCGATAGGCGTCGCATCCGGCGTCTTGCCTAGACGGCGCCAGCCACCGCTTTGCCACTGCCACCGCCCGCCTTACGCCACCGCAACGTGGCGCACGGGCACTGCTTCACGAATCGGCAGGTTCGCCAACGCCGCTGCAACGGCCAGCACGATGTCGCCGTACCACATCCACAGGTAGTTGCCGGAGTGTTCCAGCGCCAGGCCGCCCAGCCACGCGCCGAAGAAGCCGCCGAGCTGGTGCGACAGCAGCATCAGTCCGAACAAGGTGCCCAGATAGCGCGGGCCAAACAGCTTGCCGATCAAGCCGGCCGTAGGCGGCACCGTGGCCAGCCAGGTGAATCCCAATCCCGCGGCGAACAGATAGAACGTCAGCGGTGTAGGCGGCGCAATCAGGTACAGGCCGATCATCACCGCGCGGCTGGCATACATCGCGGTGAGCAACCACTTCATGCGGACGCGCTCGCCCAGCTTGCCGATCGTGAGGCTGCCGGCTACGTTGAACAGGCCGATCAACGCGATCGACACCGCCGACACGCCGGCCGGCAAACCACACAGCGCCACCTCGCCAGGGAGGTGCGTGACCAGGAAGGCGATGTGCACGCCGCAGGTGAAAAAGCCCAGATGCAGGCACCAATAGCTGCGATCGCGCAGCGCCAGCTGCAACTGCGCACGCAAGCTGATCTCCCCGGCAACCGCGGCCGTGTGCGCACCGGTTGCAGATGGCACGCGCCGCAGCGGCCAGGCCAGCGGAAGGGTCAGCAGCGACACCAGTGCCAGCCCGGTCATCGCCTTGGCCCAGCCGGCCGCGCCGATCGTGAGCTGGACCAGCGGGGCAAACACGAACTGGCCAAGCGAGCCGCCCGCGTTGATCAGGCCGGCCGCGAACGAGCGCCGTTCCGGCGCGATGCGGTGCGCGGTGGCGCCGATCAGCACCGAAAAACTGCCCGCGCCGGCACCGGCTGCCGCCAGCACGCCAAGCGACACGATCAAGCCCCATTCGCTGGTCCACCACGGCGCCAGGCCCAATCCCGCTGCCAACAGCACGCCGCCGAACATCAGCACCGGGAGCGGCCCGCGCTGATCGGCGATCGCACCGAACACCGGTTGCACCGCGCCCCAGACCAATTGCCCGATCGCCAGCGCAAAACTGATCGATGCGATCCCGATGCCGGTCTGGCGATGGATCGGTTCCACGAACAATCCGGTGGTCTGGCGCGCGCCCATGGTCAGCATCAGCATCGCCGAGGCGGTGACCAGCAAACCCCAGTGCGCACGCGCGCGTGGCGCCGCAGACGTGCTCATGCGTGTGTCTCCAGCACAACATCCAGACGTTCCAGCATTGCATGCAGCTGGGCGGTGGGGGCTGCGCCGAACAGCGTCTCCAGCTGCACCTGCGCCGCATGCCAATGCGGGCGTGCGCGCACCAGCAGTCCACGACCGCTGCGGCTCAGGCGCACCCATTTTTGCCGGGCATCCTCGCCGCGCTGGGTCGTAATCCAGCCGGCTGCCAGCAGCGGTTTGAGGTTGCGGGTGAGGGTGGTGCGGTCCATGCCCAGCGTGCTGGCCAATGTACCCAGCGACTGGGCCACCTCCAGCCGGCGCAGGATCGAGTACTCATTGAGGCTTAGCCCGACCGGCGCCAGCGCGTGGTCATACAACTGCGAGACCCGGCGCGCCGCGCGGCGCAGCTGGAAGCAGGTGCAGTGGGAGAGGCTGAACATGCGGTGTCTCCACGCGGTTGCCGCATTTTGGGTGCATATGCACCTAGTCGCAACTGGCGTGCCTGAGGACGATCGTTTGCGCGCCACCTGACTCCGGCGGCGGGTGAGCGGCTGCCTGCATCATGCGGTGATCGATCGCAGCATCGGTCCAGGAATGCCACGCTGCTGCAGAGCACTGTTCTGCAAGCTGTCGGCGGAGCGGTGCATCGGTCTTTGCGCCCGCAGTCTGGCGAGCGACGTGGTGCGCTCGGCCGGTGCGCCACCGCTACCAATTGGAATGGCGCAACGCGAATGCACTCTTCAAAAAAGAAGAGGCCGCCCGAAGGCGGCCTCGCTTGTGACGGCGGGAGAGAGAGCGCCGTCAGAAGAACAGGCGCACGCCGAAGGAGGCGTTGCGGCCGGGCAACATCACGTCGTCCTTGAGGAAGGAGGTGTGCACGCGCGCATCCTGGTTGGTGAGGTTGTTGCCATCCAGGAACACTTCCCACGCGTTGGCGCCGCGATCCACGTGGTAGGCCAGATGCGCGTCCACCATGGTGTAGCCGTCGGTGGCGGTTTCGTTCACCGCCACCTTGTCCTGCTTCATGGTGCGGATCGCGCCCAGCGACGCGCGCCATGCATCGGCGTTCCAGCGCATTTCCGCGCCCACGCGGCCCGGTGCGATGCGCGGCAGGTTGCCGCCATCCTTCAGGCGCGCCTGCACGGTGTCGCCGAACACGCGCAGGTCCCATGCGCCGGTGTCGTTGTTGGCCAGGTGGAAGGTGGCTTCGCCTTCGAAGCCGTGGAAGATGGCGTCGGCCTGCGTCCACTGGCGGATCGGCAGGAAGTCGTTGTCTTCTTCGTTGAACCACTGACCGCCGGTATCGACGATATAGACGAAGTCGTTGTAGCGGTTGTAGTACGCCGCGATCTTGGCATCCACCCAGTCGTTCTGGAAATTCAGACCCAGCTCGGCCTGGTTGGCCTTTTCGGTCTTGAGATCGGCGTCGCCGATTTCGAAGGCCAGCGTGGCGATATGCGGCCCGTTGGCGAACAGTTCTTCCTCGGCCGGCGCGCGTTCGGCATGGTCGAGGTTGGCGGTGAGGCGCCACTGCTCGTTGAAGCGGAAGCCGGCGCTGGCCGAGAAGCTGGTCGGGGTGAAGTCGCGGTCCACGCCGATGTCGGTGGTGTACTTCACCTTGTCCACGCGCGCGCCCAACTCGGCGGTCACGCGGT
The DNA here is from genome assembly GCF_041520885.1 of Xanthomonas sp. NCPPB 2922. Classification (NCBI taxonomy): domain Bacteria; kingdom Pseudomonadati; phylum Pseudomonadota; class Gammaproteobacteria; order Lysobacterales; family Lysobacteraceae; genus Xanthomonas; species Xanthomonas sp. NCPPB 2922. Next base: position 202,191 of record NZ_JBGOFY010000003.1, read on the forward strand.
CCCAGCTGTTGCGGGCCACGCCGAACAGGCCGAGCGAACGGGTATCGGTCTTGGGCACGAAGGATTCTTCGCCCACCGCCTGGAAGGTGGTGTCGCTGCCCTGCAGGCCGAACGCAGTCTGCCAGCCACCGCCGAAGGTGAAGGACGCTTCCACACGGCCTTCGTTGGCGCGCTTGGTGAACACGGTGCCGACTTCGGCGCCTTCGAATTCGGTGTGCGCGTAGTCGGTATGGCCGAAGCTGTAACGCAGCGCGCTGCCATCGCCCCACGGATCGGTCAGCCCGCCCTTGAGGTCGTAGCGGTCCTGCTGCAGTTTCAGCGAAACGCCGCGCTCGCCGATCGACAGATCGCCCGGCTCGCCCGGATTGCCGTAGTTGTCGCGGAAGCGCGAGGCAGACAGGCCGACAAAGCCCCAGTCGCCCGCCAGCGAGGCACCGATCGAGCCCACCTTGGAGTCCAGGAACGAATTGGCCTGGCGCCCTTGCGGGGTGTCGTAGTCGTTCTGGTTGCGGTACACGCCGTCGGCGTGGATCGACAGCCCGCTGCCGTTACCGGCATCGACGCGGAACATGTCGGTGTTGCCGTCCTTGTCGCCGCCGTCGAAGCGCACTTCGGCGCGCCCGCTGAAGCCGTCCACCGGCGTCTCGGCAATGCGGCCGTCGACCACGTTGACCACGCCGCCGATCGCACCAGAGCCGTACAGCAGGGTGGAGGGCCCCTTGAGCACTTCGATCTGGTTGGCCAGGAACGGCTCGATCGCCGGCGAGTGGTCCTGGCTGACGGTGGAGACGTCCTGCGTGGAGAGGCCATCGCGCAGCACCGCCACGCGTGGGCCATCCAGGCCGCGGATAATCGGCCGGCCCACACCGGGGCCGAAGTTGGAGCTCTGCACGCCGGGCAGGCTGGCCACCGTCTCGCCCAGGCTGGAGGCGCGCACTTCGTCCAGACGCTCGCCGGCCAGCACTTCGACCGGGCGGCTCAGCTCGCCGGCGGCATCGCGCAGCGGGCTGGCGGTGACCACCACCTTGTCCAGGTCCTTGATATGGCGACCGCTGGACGGCGTCGCGTCATGCCGGGTATCGGAACTGGGCGGGGTTTGCGGGTCGGCAGGCACCGGGGTGTCGTCGGCCATGGCCAGGGCGGGCATCAGCACACTGGCCAGGGCCAGCGTGAGGGTGGAGCGGCGGAGCGGGGAAGAAAGGCTGGGCGACATGGCTGACCGGACTCTATGGTTGTTACTTTGTATCAATGGAATGGCGCAGCTTGCCTGCTGCGCCGACGGCACACAACGCACCTGCGTGATGGACTGGTGCGGGGCTGGAACGAGGAAGATGTTATATTATTCCACGTCGCCGCGAGCCCCTGCTGAAAGTCATGCCCCTGCCAACGCTTCGCCATCTGCTCGATCGCTTCGGTGCCACCGGCTCATTGCTGTGTGCAGTGCACTGCGCAGTGCTGCCGCTGGTGCTGGCCCTGGCGCCCTCGCTCGGCTTGTCGTTCTGGCTCGGCGACGGGGTGGAGCTGGCCATCGTGGTGTTCGTGACCCTGCTCGGGCTGTTCAGCCTGGTGCTGGGATACCGCCGCCACAAGGCGCTGCACGCCCTGGCCTTGCTGCTGCCGGGCCTGGGATTGTTGTGGCTGGGCCTGCTGTATGACCCGTTGCACCACTCGGTGGTGCCGCACGCGGTAGTGATGACCCTGGGCGGCGCGCTGGTGGGAATTGCGCATCTGGTCAACCTGCGTCTGAACCACGGTCATGGCCACGTCCACGACGCAAGCTGCGCGCACTGAGAGCGACGTGATAGGCTTGCCGGCCTTGCGCGAGGGCGCCGCCGGCGTAAACCTCGCCAGACCCCGTGCCAGCGCGGGGATTTGTATTCACATTCAGGAGTCGACGAAATGGGTAAGGGTGACCGCAAGACCGCCAAGGGCAAGCGCTACAATTCCAGCTACGGCAATTCGCGTTCGCACGCGGTGAGCAAGGTTGTCGTGGGTGCAGCTGCCCCGGTTGCCAAGAAGGGTGTAGTCAAGGCGCCGGCCAAGAAGGCCGTGGCCAAGAAGAGCGTTGCCAAGGCCGGCTGATCCCAGCCCGCTTCGCAACCAGAAACGCGGCGCTTGCGCCGCGTTTTTTTTATGCCTGTTGTTTGGGTGCGCGCAGCAGCAGAGCGTCTGCCGCCGATGGGCAACTGTCGTCTTCTGCGGCAGTGCCCGTGGGTCGAATGCGCCGCAGCCTGCCAGGCTGCTTCGCACCGGCGCCGATCAGTGCGCGCTCGGCGGCGATGTTGGGGGTGTAGCCGTGGTCGGCGGCGCAGGCGTGCCTGCGGCCGGCACCAGCAACTGTTCGGCCAGGCCGCGATAGATCGGCGTCTTGCAGACCAGCCCGGAGACCGCGCGTGCTAGCAGCACCGTGGCCAGGATCGGCAGCAGCATCTGGCTGGTGTCGGTGAGTTCCAGCGAGATCACCGCCGAGGTCAGCGGGGCCTGGGTCACGCCGGTGAGATAGGCGCACATGCCCAGCAGCACGAAGGTGCGCGGGTCCACGCTGGGCATCAACACCGACAGGTTGTGCCCCAGCCCGGCGCCTACCGCCAACGCGGGCGAAAACAGTCCGCCCGGGATGCCGGCCACGTACGACACCAGATTGGCTACCAGCTTCATCAGCCCGAACTCATGGCCGACCACCGCGTGCCCTTGCACCAGGCTGCGCGCCTGCTCGTAGCCGGTGCCGAACGCACCTTGGCCGAACACCAGCGCCAGACCCACCAGCGCGACCCCGCACAGCGCGGCCAGCAGCACCGGGTGCCGTTGCCGCAATGCCGCCAGCCAGCGCGGCCGGCCGGACACACTGGCCAGCACCATGCGTGCGAACAGGCCACCGAGCAGCCCGGCCACGCTGCCGCACAACAGGATCGCCAGCCACGCCTTGCCCAGCGGCAAGGCCACGGCCACCTTGCCGAAATAGGTGTAGTTGCCGAGCAGGCCCAGCGACACCACGCCGCCCACGATCACCGCAGTGAGCAAGGTGCCGGAGAAACGGTGCTCGAAGCGCCCGCTCAATTCCTCGATCGCAAACACCACCCCGGCCAGCGGCGTGTTGAACGCAGCAGCGATGCCGGCGGCGCCGCCGGCCAGCAGGAAGTGCGACAGCTCACGTGGCTCGCGGAAGCCGAACCAGCGCCCGAACACATGCATCAGGCTGGCGCCCACATGCACCGTGGGGCCTTCGCGGCCCACCGACGCACCACCCAGCAGCGACAAGGTGGTGAGTGCCAGTTTGCCCATCGACACGCGCAGCGAGAGATTGGTTTCGCGAAAGGCCGGGTCCGGGTGTTCCAGCGCCGCAATCACCTGCGGGATGCCGCTGCCACGGGTGGGCCGCAACGCGCCGGAGGTGAGCCAGGCCAGCAGCGCGAAGATGCCCGGGGTGAGCAGCAGCGCCCACCAGATGGAGTGGGCAGTGATGCGCTGGAACAGGTGGAAGGCCGCGTCGCTGGCCTTGGCGAACACGATGGCCACCAGCGCGACCGCAATGGCGCCGCCCCACAGAGCGACACGACGACGCCAGCCTTCGCTGGACAACAGCGGCCGCAGCCGCCGGGGGGAAGGATCGGGAGCAGACATCACCCTATTGTCGCACCGCTGCGGCGCGCGCGGGCCGCAGCGATGGCTCAAGGGGTGCCGGGCGGTGGCGTGCGCAGCGCCGGCAGCAGGCGCTGCGGGTTGCCGTCATTGGGCGCGGCCGGGATGCCGAGCAGGCGGGTCATCAACGGGTAGACGTCGACATTGTCGAAGCCTGGCAGCTGCTTGCCGCGCGCGATGTCCGGGCCCTGCGCCAGGAACACCGCACGCATCGACGGCAGCGCCGGGTCGAACCCGTGCGAGCCGCGCATGCCCTCCCGCGGGCGCTTGGCCAGCTTGGCCGGGAACAGCGCGTCCCAGCCTTCGTGCATCTGGCACACGATCGGGGCGACGCGCGGGTGGCTGCCGTAGTGCCAGCGCGCCGGCAATTCGCCCTTGCGCCAGCAGTCGTACTGCGCGTGCGCACCGAGCAACTGCGCTTCCGCGCGTGCCGTTTGACCAGGCAGCGGCTCGAAACCGATCACCTGGCCGTCGGTGGTGGCCGTGGCGAGGGTGGGTGGCGCCAAGGCTTCCACGCTGAGCGCGTGCCCGGGTGGCACCTCGGCCATGCCATGGTCGGAGACCACGATGATGTTGGTGCGCGCGCGGGTGCCGTCGCGCTGCATGCCGGCCAGCAGGCGGCCGATCGCCGCATCCACGGCGCGCACGCTGTTGGCGTATTCCTGCGACTCCGGCCCGTGATCGTGGCCGGTTTCGTCCACGTGTTCGAAATACAGCGTCACCAGCGTGTTGTGCTGTGTGCCCGAGGAGGCGAGCCAGCCGCACACGGTGTCCACCCGCGCTTCCAGGCTGACGCCTTCTTCGTAATGCCGCCACTGCGTGGGGCGCACGCCCTGGATCGCCGCCTCGCTGCCCGGCCACGACCAGGTGGCCGCATGCAGGCCGGCGTTCTCCGCGCCCACCCACAGCGGCTCGCCGCCCCACCAACGTGCATCGCTCACTGCGTCCTGCTTGCTCAGCCAGAAGCCGCCCAGGGCCGGGTCGCGCATGCTGTTGTGCACGATGCCGTGGTGATCCGGGCGCAGGCCGGTGACCAGCGTGTAATGGTTGGGGAAGGTGAGCGAGGGATACGAGGGCGTCATCCACTGCGCCCGCACGCCGTCGCGTGCGAGCTCCGCCAGGGTCGGAGTGATGCCGCGGTCGAGCATGTCCGCGCGCAGGCCATCGATGGAGATCAGCAGCAGCGTGTGCGGCGCGGCCGCTGTGGCGGCTTGCGCGGCAGTGGCCGGCGGTGCGGGGCGTGGAGCGGTGCAGGCAGTGAGCACTGCAACGGCGGCGGCGAACAGAAGACGTCGGTCGATCATCGCGTCAGTTTACGTGGCCGCGGTGACGTGTCGAAGTCATCGGTGCACTGGCGTTGTCGAAGATGCTGCGCGCTTGGTGGCCGACTCGGGCGGTAGCCGCGCAAGCGTGATCCGTGAGCCTGCGCTGTGCACCAAAAATTGCGGACAACACTGGGGCGCGCGGTGTGCGGCCGCCGAATCGTTGCCAGCACTGCAACGGACCATCGTTGCCAGCACCGCTGGCTTCGGCACGCAGGGTTTCAGGCTCCTGCAGGCCACTTACCTTTTGGCATTGTCCATGCGGCTGGTCACCAGCGCGGTGCGCGCGACGGCATTGGCGGAGGCGGTCCGCGGCGCTAGCCAAGGCCTGATGAGGCGATCTACGTTGCGCGCGTGTCTCGCAATGCGCGCGCGCAGATCGCGACCACGTGCACACCCACAGGGCATAAGCGAACGGCGGCGGCATTCGCCCAGCTCAGCGGGCGAACAGATCCTCGCCGACCACGGCTGCCACCCGGCGCACAGACCGTGGCGACCAGCCTTCCAGTTGCAGCAAGGCCTGTTTGGTCGGCAGCCCGCCACCGAAGCCGGTCAGTGCGCCACTGGCACCGATGACGCGGTGGCAGGGCAGCACGATCGGCAGCGGGTTGCGGCCGTTGGCGGCGCCCACCGCCCGGCTGGCAGCCGGCCGGCCCACTGCCTGCGCCAGTTGCGCGTAACTCCAGGTTTCACCGAACGGAATGCGGGCCAGCGTCTGCCAGACCTGCAACTGGAACGGCGTGCCGGCCGGGGCCAGTGGCAGGTCGAAGCTGCGCCGCCCGCCATACAGATAATCCAGCAGCTGCTCGCGTGCGGCCTGCACCAGCGGGGCGTCGGGTCCGTGCTGCCAGAGTGCGCGCCCGGGGGCATCGTGGCGGTTCTGCGCGAACAGGATGTGGCGCACGCCGGTGGTGTCGGCCGCCACGGTCAGCGCACCAATCGGCGAGGGAAAGGTGTCGTAGTGCAGCGTGCTCATGAGCGGGTGTCCTTTCGGTCGACGGCAAGATGCCACAGGTGCAGCACGGCGTAGGCGCGCCAGGGCCGCCATGCCTGCGAGCGCGCTTCGGTGGCACGTTCGCTCAGGCGCTCGGGGGCACCGAGCACCTGTTGCAGGATCAGATCTCCTGCCGGAAACGCATCGGGATGCGACAGGGCGCGCATCGCGATGTAGTGCGCGGTCCATGGGCCGATGCCGGGCAGGGCGGTGCATGCCGCGACGAAGTCGCTCAGGCGTTGCCCTGCACCGAAATGCAGGCGGCCATCGGCGCAGGCCAGGGCAAGCGCACGCAATGTGGCGGCACGTGCGCGCGGCAGGCCGAGGTGTTCCAGCGGCGCGTCGGCCAGTACGGCCGGCGTGGGGAAACTGCGATCCAGCCCGGGTGGCATGTCGGGGAGATGGCCGCCATGCCGGTCCACCAACCGCGCCGCCAGGGTGGCCGCGCCGGCCACGCTGATCTGCTGCCCCAACACGGCGCGCACCGCGACTTCGAACCCGTCCCAGCCACCGGGCACCCGCAAGCCCGGGCGGCGGGTGATGGCCTGTTCCAGCAGCGGGTCCTGCGCGAGCGTGGCATGCACGGCCTGCAGGTCTGCATCCAGGTCGAAGATCCGGCGCACGCGTCGCACGAGCTGCGGGATCTGGCGCGGGTCGGTGGCGCCGATCCTTAGCAGCAGTTCGTCGCGCGTTGGTGCAGCGCTGACATGGATCAACGTGGCCTGGCCAGGCGCGCCGATCACGCGCCGGTATCCATCGGCATCCACTTGCTCGATGCCGGGAATGGCGCGGCGCTGCAGGAACGCGAGCATCGCCGACAAATCCAATGGCGGGCGATAGCCCAGCCGCAGACACAGGTCGCCGCCGGGCACGTCGCTGCGTTGCTTGCGCAGCGCCGACGGCGGCATGCCGCAGCCTTGCAGGAATGCCGCATTGAAACGCCGCAGGCTATTGAAGCCGGCGGCCAGTGCCACTTCGGTGACCGGCAGGGCGGTTTCGGTGAGCAGCTGCTTGGCCAGCAGCAGCCGGCGCGTGCCATGCACCTGCAGCGGGGTGGCACCGAGTTGCTGTACGAACTGGCGCTGCAACTGCCGCGCGCTCACGCCCACCGCATCTGCCAGGGCCTGCACCGGCTGCTCCTGCAGCACGCCCTCGGCCAGCATCGCCAGTGCCCGTTGCACGCTCTCTTCACCCAGGTGCTGCTGCGCCTGCGGTGACAGCTCCGGCCGGCAGCGCAGGCACGGGCGATAACCAGCCGCGGTGGCCGCCGCAGCGGTGGGGTAGTAGCTGATATTGGACGGTTTGGGCGGCGGCGCCGGGCACACCGGCCGGCAGTAGATGCCGGTACTGCGCACCGCGGTGAAAAACAGCCCATCAAAGCGCGCATCGCGCGCCAGTCGCGCGCGGTCGCAGTGGGTCCGGTCGGGCATGGCGGTGTGCATGGGCGCCAGTCTATGCGTTGCCTGTGCATGCGGCTGGCCGTTTTCGGACATGGTTGCGGAAGGGCCGCCGTGTTCATGGCAGGGTTCAACTGCTGGCCGCATTCAGCCATAGACTTGGCCTGACTTTCCGCCACGCGTTGCCTGCTCGCCGATGCTCAAATCGCTTTGCCTGTCCCTGTTGTGCGCGCTTGCGCTGGTCGCCTGTGATCGCAACGGTGCGACCTCCGCCGATGCCGAGGTGGGGCAGCAGAGCAGTGGCGCACAGGCGGCCGACGGCGACCACATGGTGTCGGTGGATACGCCCGAGCCGGTGGCGCCGCCACCGCGGCCGCACGCGCAACCCGGCGAGGCCGGCTGGCCGCCTGCTGCGCTGGAACTGGGGCAGGCCTGGATCAGCTGCGCCACCGATTACAGCCGTGAGGCCGGCGATGGCACGCTGCTGCCGGCGCTGGACCGCGCCAGTGTGGAAGCGGCCCTGGCGCCCTGCCGCGAGACCGGCCTGCTGCGGGTGCGCTACGTGGGCAAGATCAATGCCGGCTTTGCGGACATGGTGTGGCGCCTGGCCACGGTGGCCGAGCAGTTGCGCCTGCCGCACCGCATCCTCGATCTGGATTCCAGCGGTGGCCAGGTCGAGGCGGCGATCCGCGCCGGCGATGTGATCGGCGAATCCAATTGGACCATCTGGGTGCGCGAAGGCTCCATCTGCCACAGCGCCTGCGTGTTCGTGCTGGCGGCCGGCGACAACCGGCTGGTGGCGGGCAAGGTGGGCATTCACCGCATGATGCGGATTAGCTCCAAGGCCACCTCGCGCGCCGAGCTCAATCGCGAATTGCGCGAGGTCTATGGCAACGTCAAGGACTACCTGGAGCGCAACGGCGTGGCGGTGGCGGTGGCCGACCTGATGATGACCGTGCCCAATCGCAGCCTGCGCCTGCTCACCATGGACGAGTTGCGCGAGTACGGCCTGGACGGCACCAACGCGGTGCAGGACGACCTGGAGCGGATCCGGCAGATGCGCAAGTGCGGCGACGCCTTCGTGCGGCGCAAGGATGCATTTCTGGTTGCCTTCGATCAGAAGTGCAAGGGCGAGGGCGCCGAGCTGGATGCGGTCAACGCCTGCGGCCTGGCGCTGAAGCAGCGCTTCGGCTTCCCCGATGCCGCCTGCCCCGAAGAAAGCCCGCTGGCCGAAACCGACGCGGCCGCGCTGCCCGCCGCCACGCCGCCGGCGGACGCGGCACCGGCACCGGCGCCGGCCAATGTAGCGCCCGCCAGCGCGCGCGATGCCACGCCAGAGACCGCACCTGCGCAGGAGGCGGCCTCCGATCCTCGGCAGGCACCGCCCGCTGATCAGGCCGAAGGCTGAGCTTCACGCGTACCGCACTGCCGGCTGCCTATCGTCGAGGCATGTGATCGGAGCCGGGGGGCAACATGCTTGGGAAATCCAAAGGAATTGCGCTGGCCTACCTGCCCTCCGGGCTGCTGGTGCTGGCTGGCTTCGGCATTGCCGAGCTGTTGCGCGTCATCGCCGCCGCCAACCGCGTGCAGTGGCCGGCCACGCTGGCGGTGTGGTTGAGCCTGGTGGCGATCATTGCCGCAGTGGCCCGCGCGTTATGGATCAGCTGGCGGCTGTGGCGCCCACGCACGGTGGCTGCGGTGCCCCCCGGCGACGTCTGACGGCAACACCCCGCCGGCGCTTGCCTTGTGCGTGTGCCGGCCTAGACTGCTCCCGCCGCACGCACTGTGACGGCGCCCTCATTCCCCGACGTTCCGTACAAGGTCCTTGCACATGCTTCGTTCCTGTCTGCTCGCCGCGCTGGCCGTGGCTCCTGCCGTGGTCTTCGCACAACAACCGGCCCCGACTGCACGCCCGGCCGCAGCGCCCTCTGCCACTGCGCCCACTGCACGACCGGCCGCGGCACCCGCTGCGACCGCGCCCACCGCCGCACAGCAGGCGCAGCTGACCAAGCAGAACACCGAAATGACCCAGGCCGCGCTGCGGGTGGCGCAGATGGTGGACGGCACCCAGGTCGGGCCGTTGTGGGACGGCGCTTCCAGCGTGGCCAAGAAGGCGGTGACGCGCGAGCAGTTCGTCGGCCAGATCGGCAGCCAGCGCACCCAGCTCGGGCCGGTGGTCGGGCGCGGGCAGGGCGCGGTGACGCGGGTGAAGTACGGCCCGGGGGCCCAGGTGCCAGAAGGTCTGTACATCAACGTCAGTTTCCCGACCCGGTTTGCCAAGGCGCCGCAACCGGTACGCGAGCTGGTGTCGTTCCGCCTGGACGAAGACAAGACCTGGCGCCTGGCCGGCTACAGCCTGCGGGCGTCGGCCAAGTGATTCTGGCCTCTAAGCGGAGCAACGCATGCAACTGAGCATCGAACTGCAGATGCTGGGCTGGGCCATGGTGCTCGGCCTGGTGCAGCTGCTGGCGGCATCGACCAGCATGACCGCCCAGCGCGGCACCAAGTGGAACGCCAGCGCCCGCGATGGCGAGACCAAGCCGCTGACCGGCGTGGCCGCACGGCTGGACCGTGCGTTCCGCAATTTTCTGGAGACGTTCGCGATCTTCGCCGCGGCAGTGCTGGCGGTCACCGTGGCCGGCCGCACCAATGCCGAAACCGCGCTGGGCGTGCAGCTGTATCTGTGGGCGCGGGTCGCCTATGTGCCGGTGTATGCGCTGGGCATTCCGTACCTGCGCAGCGCGATCTGGGTGGTGTCGTTCTGGGGCATCGTCAAGCTGGTGCGCGCGCTGCTGGGCTGGTAACGCGCGATGGCCGTGCCGCGTCCTGCGGCACGGTGCGCGGGTTGATCCTGATCAAGCCAGCGCGATACGGCCACTCGTAGACTGTGCGCCTCGCAGTACGCGGAGTACGGCATGCAAACGGTGGATATCGCGGTGATCGGTGCCGGGCCGGTTGGCTTGGCGTTTGCACGGACGCTGGCCGGCAGCGGGTTATCGGTCACGTTGATCGACCAGCAATCGCGCGAACACCTTGCCGATCCGGCCTTCGATGGACGCGAGATCGCGCTGACGCATGCATCGCGCGCCTTGCTGGAAACAGGTGGCCTCTGGCAGCACGTGTCGCCCGATGCGATCTCGCCACTGCGCGATGCGCGAGTGATGGATGGCCATTCGCCGTTTGCGTTGACCTTCGCATCCGCCGCGCGGCACGCCGGCGACCTGGGCTGGCTGGTGCCCAATCATCTGATCCGCCGCGCTGCCTGGCAGGCCGTGCAGACGCAGCCGGGGCTGGAGATCCGCTGTGGCCATCGCGTGCGCGCGCTACAGCACATGCCCACGCGTGTGTGCGTGGAGCTCGCCGATAGGGCGCGGCTGTCGGCGCGGCTGCTGGTTGCAGCCGACAGCCGGTTTTCCAGCACGCGGCGGTTGCTTGGCATCGGCGCGCAGCTGCGCGATTTCGGCAAGACCATGCTGGTGTGCCGCATGCGCCATGCAGTGCCGCACCACCATGCCGCCTGGGAGTGGTTTGGCTATGGCAAGACGCTGGCCTTGCTGCCGCTGCAGGGCAACCGCGCTGGCGCCGTGCTGACCTTGCCGCCACGCCAGGTCGAGGCCTTGCTGGCGATGGACGCGCGCGCATTCGGCGCGGCGGTGACGGACGCCTTCGAACACCGGCTCGGCCCGATGCAGCAGGACGGTAGTCGCCACGCGTATCCGTTGATCGCAACCTATGCACAGCAGTTTTCCGGTGAGCGTGCGGCGTTGATCGGCGATGCGGCGGTGGGCATGCACCCGGTCACCGCGCACGGCTTCAACTTCGGGTTGCAAAGCCAGGCGCGTCTGGCCGAGCGCGTGCTGGCCGCGGCCGCGCGCGGTGGCGATATCGGCGCCGCAGCGGTCGTGCAGGGATATGCGCGGGCGCATCGTCTGGCGACGCGCCCGCTATATGCAGCAACCAATGCACTGGCCGCGCTGTACACCGACGATCGTGCGCCGGCCCGCTTGCTGCGACGTGGCGCCTTGCGTGCGGCCAATGCGGTGGCGCCGTTCAAGCAGGCGATCGCAGCGCATCTGACCCAGCGGAGCGTTTGAGGCGGTGAAGTGGCAGCGGCAAGCAACGCGTGCAGCGTTGCGCTGTCAGCATTTTGCGTCGCCTTGCAACGGCGTTCGTTGCGTGGTGTTACAGGACGGCATCCGATGCGTCGGGAATGCCGGTGCGGCAATCGCGCAGACTGCGATCAGGCCGGCTTGCATCAGCCGCGCTGCAGTCAGGCGGGCGCGTTCACACGTGCAGGGATCGCATTAACCGCGGTGGGCGCATGGCCACTGCGCAGCACCGCTTCCAGCAGTGGGATGACCCAGGCGTAGCTGGCCTTGGTCACGTCCGCACGCCAATCGCCGCGTCAGCCTTCCAGCGGATGCAAGGCACGCATGCTGCCCCCGCCACGCTCCGCGTGAACACCACGAAGCGACTGTTCGAACCAGAGCGGTGTGGCCGAATCGGCCGCAATCGAAACACTGCAGACATCGCGCTCCGGGTCGTCGGCCGAGCGCGCGATGGTGCATCAGCTCACCGGCCCACTGTCATTCCGCCGGGTCCGCGTCTGGATCCATCGCCAGCACCCGGATCTCCACATCGTCCAACTGCACCAGTTGGCCCGGCCGGATCTTTGCGGTCTTGCGCAGCTCCTGCACACCATCGACGCTGACCGCGCCACTGGCGACGATCGCCTTGCCCTGGCCACCGCTGTCGGCGATGCCGGCCAGCTTGAGCAGCTGGTTGAGCTCGATGTACTCGCCGTCCAGGTCGAATTCCAGAAATTGCATGGTGTGCTCTGTCACTGAGAGGGGGCGATTATCCGCCTGGAGCGGCTGGCAACACCACTGCGCAATGACGTGGGTGTACTGGCGAGGCGTTCTGTGCGCGAGGTCGCTTGATCACCCAACGGCTGCAGGTCACGGCGCGTGAGCGCTGCACAGTTGAGTGGTGCAGGCCGCCCGTCGCTCGCTAGTCGCGCTGGAAGCGTGCGATCTCGTCCAACATGCGTTCGGCGCGGATGACGCCGGTGCCGGCGTGCGCGCGGTCGATGCGTTCCAGCCAGGAATGTTGCGCGCGTTGTAGTCGCCGAAAGCCGAGCCAGGTGCCGATGCCGCCGGCCACGCCGACCAGCAGGTTGAGCACCAGCCAATCAGTCGGCAGGGTTTGGCCGGTGAGGGCGCGCCAGAGCGCGTCGGCCACGGCGACCCACAGCACCCAGAACGCCACGCCCAGCCACGGCGCCACGCGCGTGCGCCAGCGCCGCAACCTGGCGAGCGCGCGTTGCGTGCGCAGCAGCGGCCCTGCGACATTGAACTGTGTCAGCAGTTGCAGTTGCACCGTTGCCGAGATCGCCAATGCCACGCACCAGGCCTGCAGCAGCACGCCGCCAATGACCGCCACGTTCAACGCGATGCGGTATATCCAGGTGGAAAAGCGGCGGCGCGGGTCGTAGCTGGGGAAGGCCCGCCACAGGTGTGTGGCGATGTCCTGGGCAAGATCGACGCGGTCATCCGGATCCCGGCAATAGCTCGCCGCAACCTTGAGCACGATGCCGCGGTGCTGCTGCAGCAGCGCATTGAAGCGGGCGTGCAGGTCTGTTTGCTGGGGCATGGGAACGGTGGCGTGGGTGGGCGAGGAGGGCATGTCTGGATGCTTCGCCGGGAGGTGAAATTCCTCACAACCTGAACAAACTGTCACGAACCTTCGACAGCAGGGGCCTTCTGGGCGCACACTATGCTGCTTTGCGCCTGCCGGCTCCGTGCGGCGCCTCCGGAGTTACCCATGACCCAAGAATCTTCCGCGCCGCTGCTGTTTGCAGACCTCGGCCTCTCAGATGCTGTGATGAAGGCGGTTGCCGCCGTCGGCTACGAGACCCCTTCGCCGATCCAGGCCGCCACCATCCCGGCGTTGCTGGCCGGTCGCGACGTGCTCGGCCAGGCCCAGACCGGTACCGGCAAGACCGCCGCGTTCGCGCTGCCGGTGCTGTCCAATGCCGACCTGAACCAGGTCAAGCCGCAGGCGCTGGTGCTGGCGCCGACGCGCGAGCTGGCCATCCAGGTGGCCGAAGCCTTCCAGAAATATGCCGAAGCCATCCCCGGTTTCCGCGTGCTGCCGGTGTACGGCGGCCAGCCGTATGCCCAGCAGCTCAGCGCGCTCAAGCGCGGCGTGCACGTGGTGGTGGGCACCCCGGGCCGGGTGATCGATCACCTGGACCGCGGCACCCTGGACCTGTCGCAGCTGAAGACGCTGGTGCTGGACGAAGCCGACGAAATGCTGCGCATGGGCTTCATCGACGACGTCGAAGCGGTGCTGAAGAAGCTGCCGGAAAAGCGCCAGGTGGCGCTGTTCTCCGCGACCATGCCGCCGGCGATCCGCCGCATTGCGCAGACCTATCTGAAGGACCCGGCCGAAGTCACCATCGCGGCCAAGACCACCACCTCGGCCAATATCCGCCAGCGCTACTGGTGGGTGAGCGGCCTGCACAAGCTGGACGCGCTGACCCGCATCCTGGAAGTCGAGCCGTTCGACGGCATGATCATTTTCGCGCGCACCAAGGCCGCCACCGAAGAGCTGGCGCAGAAGCTGCAGGCGCGCGGTCTGGCCGCGGCTGCCATCAATGGCGACATGCAGCAGGCCGCCCGTGAAAAGACCATTGCCCAGCTCAAGGACGGCAAGCTCGACATCCTGGTCGCCACCGACGTGGCCGCGCGCGGCCTGGACGTGGAACGCGTCAGCCACGTGCTGAACTACGACATTCCGTACGACACCGAAAGCTACGTGCACCGCATCGGCCGCACCGGCCGTGCCGGCCGCAACGGCGACGCGATCCTGTTCGTCACCCCGCGCGAGAAGGGCATGCTGCGCGCGATCGAGCGCGCCACCCGTCAGCCGATCGAAGAGATGCAGCTGCCGAGCGTGGACGCGGTCAACGACACCCGCGTGGCGCGTTTCATGACCCGCATCACCGAGACCCTGGCCGGCGGCCAGATCGAGATGTATCGCGATCTGCTGCAGCGCTACGAGAGCGAGAACAACGTGCCGGCGATCGACATCGCTGCGGCAATGGCCAAGTTGTTGCAGGGCGACGCCCCGTTCCTGCTGACTCCGCCGGTGCGTGGCGCGCGCGAAGACTTCGCACCGCGTGAGCGCAACGACCGCGCCGACCGTGGCGAGCGCCCGCGCTTCGAGCCCAAGTTCGAGCGTGGCCCGCGTGCGCCCGACGGCGAGCGTGGTGCACGTCCGCCGCGTCCGGACCGCCCGGCCTATGGTGAAGACGCCGGCGCCGAGCGGCCGCGCCGTGAGCCGAGCGCACCGCGCGGTGAGCCGGAGTTCGGCATGGAGAGCTACCGCATCGAAGTGGGCCACACCCATGGCGTGAAGCCGGCCAACATCGTCGGCGCCATCGCCAACGAAGCCGGCCTGGAAAGCCGCTACATCGGCCGTATCGACATCCAGGACGATTACTCGATCCTGGATCTGCCGGCCGACATGCCGCGCGAACTGCTGACGCACCTGAAGAAGGTCTGGGTGTCGGGCCAGCAGCTCAACATGCGCAAGCTGGAAGAGGGCGAAGCGGCCGCTGCGGCGGCGGCCAAGCCCAAGTTCCCGCGCGGCCCCAAGCCGGCGGGCCGGCCCAACCGGCCGATGGACCGCGCCGGCGCGCCGCACCGCAAGGGTCCGCCCAAGCCGCGTGGCCCGCGCAGCGAGTAAGCGCGCCTGAGCGTGCCTGTGCGCGGCGTCCGCCAAGCGGGCGCTGCCATACAGACTCTGCCATTGCTGCCGTTACTGCCTTCAGGCGCCCACTGGGCGCCTGAAACGCATTGGGCAGCGGTGGACGGTGATGGCGAAAGCGCAGGCGGCACGAGGCACAGGTGGCGGGACCATGCAGACGGTGCGTGGCTG
The DNA here is from genome assembly GCF_041520885.1 of Xanthomonas sp. NCPPB 2922. NCBI lineage: Bacteria > Pseudomonadati > Pseudomonadota > Gammaproteobacteria > Lysobacterales > Lysobacteraceae > Xanthomonas > Xanthomonas sp. NCPPB 2922. The sequence continues at coordinate 217,487 of NZ_JBGOFY010000003.1, forward strand.
GCTCACGCTGCCGTTGGCGCTGTTGATCGTGCTGACCGGCTGCATGGCGGTGCTGTCGGCACTGGTGATCGAGGTCCAGGCCGGTGCCACCAGCTGGATCATTGGCGAGAGCCACTGGTCCAAGGCCCAGCAGGAATCAGTGTACTGGCTGGAACGCTACCTCGGCAGCGCCGATCCGGCGGATTTGCAGGCGGCCTGTCGCGCACTGGAAGTGCCGTTGGGCGATCGCGCGGCGCGGTTGGCGGTGGATGCCTCGCCAATCGACTGGGCCGAGGTCTATGCCGGTCTGGCGGCCGGCCGCAATGCCCGTGAAGACATGCCGCAGATGGTGCGCCTGTACCGGTATGGGCAGCGCCTGCCGTACCTCGGCAGCGCAATTGCGCTGTGGAAGCACACCGATGGCGACATCCTGCATCTGAGCCTGCTGGCCGACCGGGCGGCCTCCGCCCAGGCCACCGGCACGCCGGACGCGCGCGCACTGCAGTCCTTGCGTGCCGAACTGCATCTGCTGGATGGCCGCATGCGGCGCGATGCGGCCCAGTTCCTGACCTTGCTGACCCGCTGCGCGCGCATGCTGCACGATGTGATGGTGACCTGCAGCCTGGCCACCTTGCTGCTGGTGCTGAGCACCTGCGTGCTGGCGATCCGGCGCACCCGCGACTACCTGATGTCGCACGAAGGCCGCTTCCGCACCGCGTTTCAGCATGCCGCGCTGGGCATGGTGAAGTTCGACCTGAGCGGGCGCGTGCTCGATGCCAATGCCTCCCTGGCGAACATCCTGCAGTACCCGCCAGAGGCCTTGCAGGCCTGCACGCTGGCCGAGGTGATGCACCCGGATGACATCGTGCTGGACAGCCGCGGGTTGATCGACTGGCCGCGGCTGATGCAGGCCGGCGAGCTACGCTTTCTGCGCTCCGATGGCGGCGTGTTGTGGGGGCGCTGGAGCGCGTCGCTGGTGGAGCCGGGGCCGCAGGAGCCAAGCCTTGTGCTGGCGGTGATCGAGGATGTCTCGCAGGCGCACGAACTGGCTGACGAAGTGGCCTATCACGCGCGCCATGACGCGCTCACCGGGCTGATCAATCGCCGCGAGATCGAGCGCCGGCTGCAACGTCTGATCGACCCGCCGCAGTCACCGCAGTTGTGCCACGCGCTGTGCTTCGTGGACCTGGATCACTTCAAACTGGTCAACGACACTTTCGGGCATGCGGTCGGCGACAAGTTCCTGTGCCACTTCGCCGACGTGATCACCATGCAGCTGCGCCCGGGCGACTGGCTGGGGCGGCTGGGCGGCGACGAGTTCGCGATCCTGCTGGCCAACACCGACCTGGCGCATGCGCACACGCTGCTGGAGCGGATGCATGGCGTGCTTGGGCAGCCGTGGAGCCACCAGGGCGGCCGGCCGCTGACCCCCAGCTGCAGTTTCGGCGTGGTGGAGATCCGCCAGGGGGCCGACGACGTCAACCTGCTGATGACCGCGGCCGACCTGGCCTGCCATGCGGCCAAGGAAGAGGGCCGCAACCGCATCCGCAGTTTCGGCGAGACCGATCTGGCGATGGCGCGGCGGCGCCACGATGGCGGCTGGATCAGCGCGGTGCAACAGGCGATCGCCGAAGACCGGCTGCTGCTGTACGCGCAGAAGATCCAGGTGCTCAGCGACCCGGGGCGTGTGCAATACGAAGTGCTGGTGCGCATGCGCACGCGCGACGGGCGCGTGCTCAGCCCTGGCGAATTCCTGCCAGCGGTGGAACGTTACGGCCTGGGCCGCATGGTGGATGCGCACGTGCTGGAAACCCTTTGTGCGCAGCTCTCTGCCAATCCGGCGCATGTGGCGAGCCTGGACCTGTGCCATGTGAACCTGTCCGCGCAGTCGATCGCGCAACGCGACTTCCTGGATTTTGTCTGCGCGTTGTTCGAGCGCTACCCGACGCTGGTGGCCAAGCTGTGCCTGGAAATCACCGAAACCGCAGTGATCGGCGATCTGGAGCACGCGCAGCGGTTCGTGCAGAGCGTGCGTGCGCGCGGCTGCCATGTGGCGCTGGATGATTTCGGCAGCGGCCTGGCCTCGTTCGGTTATCTCAAGCAATTTACGGTGGACGTGCTCAAGATCGACTGCGGCTTCGTACGCAATTACGCGCATGACGCCGTGGACCGCGCCACCGTGCATTCGATCGCGCAGGTAGGCCTGGCGCTGGGGATCGAGGTGGTGGCCGAGGGCGTGGAATCGGAGGCCGACATCGCCGGCCTGCGCGAGGCCGGGGTCGGCCAGGTGCAAGGGTTTAGCCTGCACAGGCCATGCCCGCTGGACGACCTGCTGCATGTGTCGCTACCCAGCCTGGCTGCCTCCTGAGCGGCCCTGACGCACGCAATGGCCCGCGCGGCGCCGCAATCGCCGATAATCCGCCGATGACGACCCGACTCAACAAACATATCGCCGAAACCGGCTTTTGCTCCCGCCGCGAGGCGGACCGCCTGATCGGCGAACGCCGCGTCACCGTCAATGGCGTGATCGCCGGCACCGGCGCGGTGGTCGGCGAAGACGACACCGTGCTGGTGGACGGCCAGCCCCTGCGCGTGCGCGAGGCCAAAAAGCCTGGTACCCGGCGCCACGTGTACATCGCACTCAACAAACCGGTGGGCATCACCAGCACCACCGAGAGTTCGGTGAAAGGCAACATCGTGGAGTTCGTGGGCCACGAGCAGCGCATCTTCCCGATCGGCCGGCTGGACAAGGACTCCGAAGGGCTGATCCTGATGACCAGCAACGGCAACATCGTCAACGAGATCCTGCGCGCGGAAAATCGGCACCAGAAGGAATACCTGGTGGCGGTCAACAAACCGGTCACCGACGAATTCCTGCGCGGCATGGCCCGCGGCGTGCGCCTGCATGACGAAACCACCTTGCCGTGCCGTACCGCGCGCATCGCCAAGTTCGGCTTCCGCATCGTGCTGGAGCAGGGCTTGAACCGGCAGATCCGCCTGATGGCCGCGGCGTTCGGCTTCCGCGTGACCCAGCTGCGCCGCGTGCGCATCGACAATATTAAGCTGGCCGCGCTCAAGCCCGGCCAGTGGCGCAATCTCACCGACCAGGAATTGCAGGGGTTATTGCCGCAGCGTACTGATTGGTGAGTGTGGCTTGGCAGTGTGTTGGGGCGGTCGTTGCTTGGCGCAGTTTGATCGTCGCTTGGACGCTTCCCGATGCATCATCTGGAATGCTCATCGTAGGAGCGCGCTTGCGCGCGATGGGGCGTTCCCGGTAAGGCTCCTCGCGCGCAAGCGCGCTCCTACAACGGCCGGGTGTTTGACGCATCAGGACGCTGGTGCGCAGCGCGTGCTGAACCTGTTGTGCGAATTGGTACTGCGATGACTTTGGCGGCGCAGACACTCAGAAGGTTCGGTGCCCGTAGGAGCGCGCTTGCGCGCGATGGGGCGTTCCCGGCAAAGCCCCTCGCGCGCAAGCGCGCTCCTACAACAGCTGGGCATTCGATGCTTTAGATGGCGGTGCCATAGCGAGTGCATGGCCTGCGGACGCATTGATTTTGTCGCATGCGACGACCAGGGCGGCGTGGACGCCCCGAGAAGGTTCGGTGTCCGCAGGAGCGCGCTTGCGCGCGATGGGGCGTTCCCGGTCAAGCCCCTCGCGCGCAAGCGCGCTCCTACAACAGCTGGGCGTTCGATGCTTTAGATGGCGGTGCCATAGCGAGTGCTTGGCATGCGTACGCATTGATTTTGTCGCGTGCGACGACCAGGGCGGCGTAAGCGCCCCGAGAAGGATCGGTGCCCGTAGGAGCGCGCTTGCGCGCGATGGGGCGTTACTGGTCAAGCTCCTCGCGCGCAAGCGCGCTCCTACGAAAAACATGGCCGTTCGGCGTGGCCGATCAATCGACGATGTTCTTCGCCTCGGCGGTGCCGAGCAATTCGGGATGCACCACTTTGCGGCGCCGTTCCAGCACCGGATGCAGGAACACCGCGCCCAGGATGATCGCCACGCCCAGGTAAAACAGCGGCGTCAGCTCGCGTTGTTCGCCCAGCAACACGATTGCCAGCACGATCGCGTAGACCGGCTCCAGGTTGGTCACCAGCTGCACCGAGTAGGCGCTGAGGTGCCGCAGCGCGACCAGCGCCAGGGCAAACGGCAGCAGCGTGCAGGCCAGTGCGAGGCCGAGCAGCAACATGCCATCGTGCAGGCTGGGCAGCACGAGCAGGTCGCCATGCAGGGCTGGCAGCACCAGTGGCAAGGCCGGCGCCAGCACCGTCAGGGCCAGCGTGCCGGCGCCCAGTTCCAGCGCAGTGACGGTGAGCGGGTCGGCGTGCGCCACCATGCGTTTGTTGAGCGAGCCGAACAAGCCGACGAACACCGCCGAGACCGCGCCGACCACCACGCCCGCACGCATGCCATCGGGCACGCCACCGACCACCAGCGCCACGCCCGGCAACACCGCCAGCCCGAACAGCAGCTCGCGCGGCCGGAACGGGCGCTGCGCCACCCAGGGTTCGATCACCGCAGTGAACACCGGCGCCAATGCGATACAGGTCGCCGCCACCGAAGCGTTCGCCAGCTTGATAGCGCCATAAAAGGTGAGCCAGTGCAGCGCCACCAGCACGCCGATGCCGCAATAGCCCAGCATCACCGGCGCCGACATCGCACGTAGCCCGCGCCACACGCGCGGCAGCAGCAACAACGCCACCACCACGATCAGCATCCGCCACCACACCAACGGCAGCGCCTGCAGCGTGATCAGCTTGCCGAGGATCGCGGTGATGCCCCAGAGCAGCACGCAGAAATGGATTTGCAGTTGCGCCTTGCGCAGGTCGGTCATGGGCATGCGCCATTGTCGCCGAAACCGCTGGGCTGGCCTACGTGTTGTTGGCTCCAAAGCGGTGCGCGCAGAACTACGGAAGCGGGCGTCGGGTTGTCTCCACAGGCGGCGCAGGCTGAGTCAAGGCCAAGCCTGTAGCGGCATGTGTCTTCGGCCCCAAGGCGTTGTGCGCGGTACTGCAGAAGCGTCATCGGGTTTCTCTGGAGCTATCGCAGGTGTAGCCACCACCACAGCGGTGCGCGCCAGCCACTGGCACACCGAACGCAACCGTCGCGCCTGACCTGCGCGGTCGCGCCTCACGCCCCGCTAGCGGCCCATTGCCTGAAGAGGGACCATCATCGCTTCCGGGTTTAGTTGCTCAGGCGAGCTGATGAAAGACCAGAGCATTTCGCGCACAGTGGCCGTTGCCGTTGCCGCGCGTGTAGCGGCCGGCCGCTGGCACAACGAGCGCACCCGTAATGCCTGAGCTGCGCCGCAGCGCCTCGCGCGCCGCTAGCGGTCCACTACTTGCAGAAGGACCATCATCGCCTTCGGGTTGCGTTGCTCAGGCGGACTGATGAAAGATCAGCGCCTCTCGCGCACAGTGGGCTGTTGCCGTTGCCGCGCGTGTAGCGGGCCGGCCGCTGGTAAAGCGACCGCACCGGTAACGCCTGAGCTGCGCCGCAGCGCCTCGCGCGCCGCTAGCGTCCCAGCGCCTGCAGCAGCGCCATCGCCGCAGCCGGGTTGCGCTCCTTGGCTGCGCTGATGAAGAACACGAACACCTCGCGCGCAGTGGCCGCTGCCGGTGCATCGCCGACATGCGGAAGATCGGCCGGGTCTTCGCCGCGTCGCCAGGCCTGGATGCGCTCGGCCCACTGCGCCAGCGCAGGTGCCGGATAACCGGTGTGCAGGCGTGCCTGGCTGCGCATCAGCCGTGCATACACAAAATCCGTGGAGAGATCGGCAAACGAGGGGTGTTCGTCAGAATCAGTGAACACCGTGGCCACGCCATGTTGGCGCACCCGCGCGATGAGCGCGGAATCCACGGCGGCGTGGTCACGGATCTCCAGCACGTGCCGTAGCACGCGGCTGCCAGCGCGCTTGGGCAACAGCGACAGGAACCCCTCCAGGTCATCGGGCTGCAGGCGATGGCCTTGTTCGAATTGCCACACCAGCGGCCCGAGTGTGTCGCCCAGCTCGGCAATGCCACCGATGAAGTCCTCCACCTGCGCGCCGGTGCCAGCCAACGTGCGCGATTGGGTAATGCGCCGCGGCGCCTTGGCCGAGAACACAAAGCCCGGTGGCACCTCGTCGCGCCACTTCGCGTAGGTGGCCGGTTTCTGCGCACCGTAGTACGTGCCGTTGATTTCGATGGCGGTGACATGGCGGCTGGCGTATTCCAGCTCGCGGCGCTGCACCAGACCCTCGGGGTAGAACATGCCGGCGCGCCACGGTGCGTAGACCCAGCCGCCAATGCCGACATGGATGCCTTCCAGGGCAGGGGGCGCTGCAGCGAACAGATCGGTCATGGCGGGCTCCGCAGTGGCGAGGGGGGATGCCGCGATGTGCCGGAACTGCGATCGCTGCAAGTGACCGATGATACCGCCGCCGCCGCAAGACGCTGGCGACAGCGGATACCTTGCGTCGTGCAACCAGCGCCCGAGGATGCTCTGTCGCTGGCAGCCGGCTACCATCGGGCTCCCCTTGCCGGAGCGTTGTCATGACCTGGACCACCCCCGATCTTTGCGACCGCTTTCCCGAGGTGGCGGTCGCCGAACCGCTGTTTCGGCACTTTGGTGGGCGCACCACCTTTTCCGGGCCGATCGCGACGGTGCGCTGTGTCGAGGACAACTCGCGCATACGCGAGCTGGCCTCCACGCCTGGCGACGGGCGCGTGCTGGTGGTCGATGGGCAAGGCTCCTTGCGGCACGCTTTGTTCGGTGACCAGATCGGCGCACAGGCGGTGGCCAATGGCTGGGCCGGCGTGCTGATCCACGGGTGCGTGCGCGACGTGGAGATCCTGGCCGGCTTGCCGTTGGGCGTGCTGGCGTTGGCGGCGTGCCCACGCCGCACCGAGCGCCGCGACCTGGGCGATGTGGACGTGCCGGTGAATTTTGCCGGCGTGGCGTTCGTCCCCGGGCACTGGCTGTATGCCGATGCGAACGGTGTCGTGGTGGCAGCGGCGCCGTTGTCGTTGGAAGTCGTCGGCATGGAGCATTGATCGATGAGCACACAGCAGCACAGCAAGCCGATGACCTGGATGATGGTGGGAGCGATGGCGATGGCTGGCATGACAGCGAGTGGTGTCACCTTGGCCGCTGAGACGGCTGCATTGCCGGCCGGCATGCAGCAGTTCGATGCGCAGATGGAGCGGGTGCGCAAGCAGTTCGATGTGCCCGGCATTGCAGTGGCCATCGTCAAGGATGGCCAGATCGTGCTGGAGCGCGGCTACGGTGTGCGCGAGCTGGGCAAGCCGGCGCCGGTGCAGGCCAATACGCTGTTCGCCATTGCTTCCAACACCAAGGCCTTCACCGCCGCATCGCTGTCGATCCTGGCCGATGAGGGCAAGCTCTCGCTGGACGACAGGGTCATCGAGCACCTGCCGTGGTTCCGCATGTCCGACCCGTATGTCACCAACGAAATGCGCGTGCGCGACCTGCTCGCGCACCGCAGCGGTTTGAGCCTGGGCGCAGGCGATCTGCTGTACTGGCCCACCACCAGTTACACCACTGAAGAAGTGGTGCAGCGGCTGGCCAAGGTGCCGCTCAAGGGCGGCTTCCGCGACCGCTACGCCTACGACAACATCTTGTACGCGGTCGCTCAGAAAGTGATCGAGCAGGTATCCGGGCAGAGCTATGCTGCGTTCCTGCAACAGCGCATTTTCACGCCGGTGGGCATGGCCGGCACACGCTTCAATGCCGACCACCTGCAACCCGGCGATGCTGCCGCCGTGGGGCATGCCAAGTACGACTTCAGCAAGCTGCGCACGGTAGCGCCGCTGACCTGGTCCAACAATTCCGGCGCCGGCGGGGTGTATTCCAGTGCGCACGACATGGCGTTGTGGATGAACGTGCAACTGGCCGGCGGCACGCTGGCCGATGGCACCCCCTTGTTCAGTGCCAAACGGCAGCGCGAGATGTGGTCGATGATCACGCCGATCAGTGTGCCGGAGCCGGCGGTGCCCGAGCTGGCCGCGGCGCGCCCCAACTTTGCTGGCTACGGCGAGGGTTGGAGCCTGAGCGATTACCGCGGCCATCGGCTGGTGTGGCATACCGGCGGCTGGCCCGGCATGGTGTCGCGGCTGACCCTGGTGCCGGAGCAAAAACTCGGCGTGGTGGTGCTGACCAATCAGGAAGTGGGCGCGGCATTCAACGCGGTGACGCTGCAGGTGCTGGATGCGTTCTTGCAGCTGCCCACCACCGACTGGACCGCCGCCTACGCCAAGGCCGTGGAAAAAGCAGATGCCGAAGCCGATACCAGCTGGAAGCACCATGAGCAGGCGCGTGCCAAGCGCTCGGCGCCGTCGTTACCGCTGAGTGGGTACGCCGCGAGCTATCGCGACCCCTGGTACGGCGAGGTGGTGATCCGCCAGGAGGGCAAGCGGCTGCGCCTGCAGTTCGCCAAGACTGCGCAACTGGTGGGCACGCTGGAGCACTGGCAGCACGACAGCTTCATCGTGCGCTGGGACGACCGCTCCTTGAATGCCGATGCGTTCGTCAACTTCGCGCTGACCCCCGACGGCAAGGTGCGTGAGATGCGCATGGAGGCCGTATCGCCATTGACCGACTTCAGTTTCGATTTCCAGGATCTGGTGTTGACGCCGGTGGCAGCGGCGGTGGCAGCCCAGGAGTGAACTGGCGCGCACCGGTGGCCCTGCAGGGGCCGCCGGGCCGCGGCGCAAGCAGACACGCGGCCGCCTGATTTCGGCCGAACTCAATCTGCGTCGCGTGGCTGACCAGCCGCCATGGAGCACGGCCTCTGAACGGTCGGTGGCGGCCCATCGGCTGCCCTCGCAATGCGGTCCCGCAGTCGCGCCCGCCTGTCGCGTAACGAACGCAACTGCTTGCAGGTCACCTGTGCGCGTAGCCCGTCGGCGCTATCGCCCACCGGCCTGGCTCGCTATGATCCGCGCAACTCTCAGGGACGCCGTCCACGCATGACCACTCCGCAGATGTCGGTGTATTTCTTTTTGCAGGCCGCCGCGATCCTGCTGGCGTGCCGTGTGGTCGGTCTGCTGGCCAAGCGCATAGGTCAACCGCAGGTGGTGGGCGAGATGATTGCCGGCGTGATGCTGGGGCCGTCGCTGTTCGGACTGGTGCTGCCGGATCTGCAGACCGCGCTGTTTCCCAAGCAGACCATGGACGTGCTGTACGTGTTCGCGCAGTTCGGCGTGGGCCTGTACATGTTCCTGGTCGGCACCGACTTTCGTGGCGACCACTTCAAGGCGCGCTATCGCAGTGCCATGAGCGTGTCGTTGGCCGGCATCGCGGTGCCGTTTGCATTGGCGTTCGCGCTGTGCCCGTGGTTGATCAATGTGCAAGGCCTGTTTTCCGAGAAGGCCAAGCTGATGGAGGCTTCGCTGTTCCTGGGTGCGGCCATCGCCATCACTGCCTTCCCGATGCTGGCACGCATCATCCACGAGCGCGGCCTCACCAATAGCCCGTTGGGCACGCTGGCGCTGACCGCCGGCGCGTTCGACGATGCGGCGGCGTGGTGCATCCTGGCCGTGGTGCTGGCGAGCTTCGGTGGCAGCTGGGGCAGCGCGTATCTGGCCATCGGCGGCGGCGTGGCCTATGCGTTGTTCATGCTCTTTGTCGGTCGCCACCTGCTGCGCCGGTTGTCTGATTACGTGGTGCCCGATCAGCCGCTCGGCAACGGCGTGTTGGCGGTCATCCTGATGCTGTTCTGCCTCAGCGCCTGGGCGATGGATGCGATCGGTATCCATGCGGTGTTCGGCGGCTTCCTGCTCGGTGCCTGCCTGCCCAAGGGGGCGTTGACCGAAAAGCTGCGCGCGATGATGCAGCCGTTCGTGGTGGTGTTGCTGCTGCCGCTGTTCTTCACTTACTCGGGGCTCAAGACCCAGCTCAGCGTGCTGATGCAGCCGCAGATCATGCTGGCCGGCGTGGCGATCCTGGCGGCCTCGTTCATCGGCAAGGGCGTGGCCTGCTGGGCCGCGGCGCGTGCCACCGGCGAAAACAACCGTGATGCGATGGCGATCGGTTCGCTGATGAACGCGCGTGGCCTGATGGAGCTGATCATCATCAACATCGGCCTGCAGGCCGGGGTGATCGAACAAGGCCTGTTCTCGGTGCTGGTACTGATGGCGATCCTGTCCACGCTGATGGCCACGCCGTTGTTCAACTGGATCATGCGCCGCTACGCGCATGTGGTGGACGCGGTGCCGAGCCTGCAGGGGCGTTGAGCCGGCAGCCGGTGCATGCCGCGTGCGTGCACCGGGCACAAGAGAATGCAATCGTGAAGTTGCTTGATGGCGGCGTTATGCGCGGCCGCCGCCTTGCGTGGCCAGCATTATCGGCTTTGAAGGAGCGCCTGCGCGGCTTCCATCGCGAACGCACTGCGCAGAATCTGGATGCCCTAAAAGGACGCTGAAGCCGGCGATCACGACGGCCGTGATCACACGCCTGCGCATGCCGTCGTCGCATTGCACCGCACGGCGCCACTGCGGCTTGACACCCGATCGGCTAGCCTGACGCCCCGATAGACCCGAAGTGCGCCCCATGTTCCGCTGGTTCGAATCCCTGATCGACACCTTTCCGCCGATCGAGCAGCAGATGCCGCCGCGCAGTGTCTGGCGCTTCTACCTGCATTACCTGCGGCCGTTGTGGCCGATCCTGCTGGCCACGCTGATCGCCGGCCTGTTGTTGGCGCTGGTGGAAGTGGCGATGTTCGACTTCCTCGGCCGCATCGTCGACATGCTGGCCGAGCAGCCGGGGCCGGAGTTCTTCCGGCGCCATGCCAGCGAGCTCGCGTGGATGGCGGTGATCACGCTGGTGGCGCGGCCGTTTTTCACCGGGCTGCATAACCTGCTGGTCAATCAGGCCATCGTGCCGGGCCTGAGCAACCGCTCGCGCTGGCTGATGCACAACTACGTGGTGCGCCAGAGTCTGGCGTTCTTCCACAACGATTTTGCCGGGCGTATCGCCAACCGCGTGATGCAGACCGGCACCTCGCTGCGCGAATCGGCGGTGCAGATGGTCGATGCACTCTGGTACATCGTGATCTATACCGGCAGCGCACTGTGGTTGTTCGCGCAGGCCGACCCGTGGTTGATGGTGCCGCTGCTGTGTTGGCTGGTGGTGTATGTGGGGTTGATGGCGTTCTTCGTGCCGCGCATGAAGGCGCGTGCGTGGGTGGCATCGGACGCGCGCTCCAAGGCCACCGGCCGCATCGTGGATGGCTACACCAATATCGCCACGCTCAAGCTGTTCTCTCATGCGCGTAGCGAAGAGGCCTACGTGCGCGATGCGATCGACGAGCTGGCGGTCAAGCATCGCCTGCAGACACGCGTGACCACCGCAATGGACACCGCCATTGCCATCGCCAACGGCTTCCTGATCGTGGGCACCTGCGGGCTGGCGTTGTGGCTGTGGAGCCGCGGCCAGATCAGCGTGGGCGCCATTACGCTGGCCACCGGGCTGGTGATCCGCATCCACAACATGTCCGGCTGGATCATGTGGACGGTGAACGGCATTTTCGAAGACATCGGTAGCGTGCAGGACGGCATGCAGACCATTGCCCAGCCACTGACGGTGCAGGACCAGCCCACCGCGCTGCCGCTGCAGGTGACACGCGGCGCCGTGCATTTCGACCAGATCCACTTCCATTACGGCAAGCGCGGCGGGGTGATTGCCGGGCTGGATCTGCAGGTGCGCGCCGGGGAAAAGATCGGTCTGGTGGGGCCCTCCGGCGCGGGCAAGTCGACACTGGTCAACGTGCTGCTGCGCCTGTACGACCTGGAGCAGGGGCGCATCCTGATCGATGGCCAGGACATCGCCCAGGTCACGCAGGAAAGCCTGCGCGGGCAGATTGGTCTGGTCACGCAGGACACCTCGCTGCTGCACCGTTCCATTCGCGACAATCTGCTGTACGGCCGCCCGCAGGCCACCGAGGCGCAACTGCTGGACGCAGTGCACAAGGCGCGTGCGGATGGCTTTATCGACACGCTGGTGGATGGCGAAGGCCGCCGCGGTTTCGATGCACATGTGGGCGAACGCGGGGTCAAGTTGTCGGGTGGCCAGCGCCAGCGCATCGCCATCGCACGCGTGCTACTGAAAGACGCGCCGATCCTGATCCTGGACGAAGCCACCTCGGCGCTGGATTCGGAAGTGGAAGCGGCCATCCAGGACAGCCTGGATGCGTTGATGAGTGACAAGACCGTCATTGCGATTGCGCACCGGCTTTCGACCATCGCGCGCATGGATCGCCTGGTGGTGATGGATGGTGGGCGCATCGTCGAGACAGGCACGCATGCGGAACTGATCGCGCACGGCGGCCTGTACGCCCGGCTATGGGCGCGGCAGACCGGTGGGTTTGTTGCGGCGGATGCGTGACGGAAAAAGCCACGCGTAAGGACACGCAATTGGCTTCGTGTGGCTTGAAAACTTGCCAACGGAAATTAGCAAGCATCCAAGCCCCTCTCCCATCGGGAGAGGGGTTGGGGTGAGGGTACGGGGCGTAGCCACTTGCTATGTTGGCCACACGAGGCTTCGCCCGCACGCTCATCCGCCCCTGCGGGGCACCTTCTCCCGAGGGGAGAAGGGATGCAGGCAGCTCTCATTGAGCCCCTCTCCCGTCGGGAGAGGGGTTGGGGTGAGCGTACGGGGCGTAGCCACTTGCTACGTTGGCCGCACGAAGCTTTGCCCGTACCCTCATCCGCCCCTACGGGGCACCTTCTCCCGGTGGGAGAAGGGATGCAGGCAGCTCTCATTGAGCCCCTCTCCCCTCGGGAGAGGGGTTGGGGTGAGGGTACGGGGCGTAGCCACTCGCTAGTTGGACTCACGAGGCTTCGCCCGCACCCTCATCCGCCCCTACGGGGCACCTTCTCCCGAGGGGAGAAGGGATGCAGGCAGCTCTCATTGAGCCCCTCTCCCGTCGGGAGAGGGGTTGGGGTGAGGGTGCGGGGCGTAGCCACTCGCTAGTTGGACTACACGAGGCTTCGCCCGCACCCTCATCCGCCCCTTTGGGGCACCTTCTCCCGAGGGGAGAAGGGATGCAGGCAGCTCTCATTGAGCCCCTCTCCCCTCGGGAGAGGGGTTGGGGTGAGGGTACGGGGCGTAGCCACTCGCTAGTTGGACTCACGAGGCTTCGCCCGCACCCTCATCCGCCCCTACGGGGCACCTTCTCCCGAGGGGAGAAGGGATGCAGGCAGCTCTCATTGAGCCCCTCTCCCGTCGGGAGAGGGGTTGGGGTGAGGGTGCGGGGCGTAGCCACTCGCTAGTTGGACTACACGAGGCTTCGCCCGCACCCTCATCCGCCCCTTTGGGGCACCTTCTCCCGAGGGGAGAAGGACGCGGTCACTGAATCGGCTGATCCAGCATCAACTCGCGTGCAAAGCGCACCGGCGGCGCGCCGTAGGACAGGATCTTGTCGTGGTAGGCCTTCAGATTGAAGGTGCTGCCCAGCTTGTCCTGCACCGCCTTGCGCGTATCCAGATGCTCCTGCACGCCCACGAAGTAGGTCGGCAACTGGGCCGACGACAGCTGCGCACGCACCCACTTGCCCGACGCTTCGCTCTCCTGCTGGAAGGTGTCGTGGGTCATCAGGTGCATCGCCTTGTCGCGATCCCAGCCGTCCACGTGCACGCCCTGGTCGAGGATCGCGTTGGCAATCGTGCGCAGGTAGAACTTGAGCTGCACCAGGTGGAACAACGGGTCGTTATCCAGGTAGCCCTGTTCCTGCATCATGCGTTCGGTGTAGACCGCCCAGCCTTCGGCAAACATGCCCGAGCGCAGCACCGCGCGCAGCGTGGAGGGGAACTTGCCGGAGTGCCAGCCTTCCAGGTAATGGCCCGGGGTACCTTCGTGGATGCTGAGCAGATGGATCATGCGGCTGTTGTATTCGCGCAGGAACGAATCGACCTGCTTGGCATTCCAGTCGTCGGGGATCGGCGACACCGCATAGAACGTCTTGAGGTTCTTGTCGAGCGGGCCGGGCGAGTCGCAGTAGGCCACCGCCACGCCGCGCTGGAATTCCGGCATCAGGATGATGTCCACCGGCGAATCGGGCAGGGTCATCAAATCTTTCTGGCGCACGAATTCGGTGGACTGCGCGAGCGCCGCCTTGGCATCGTCCACCACCTTGTCGCGTGCCGGCTTGTCGGCATAGGCCAGTTCCAGCGCCGCCTCGATCGCGGCCTGCTGCTGGGCATCGCTGGGCGCATCCGGCAGGGCCGGCGCGCCGGGCTTGTCCTTGAGCACGGTGCGCGCAATGCCATACATCTCCGAGCGCACGCGCGTGAGCTCGGACTCGGCACGCTGCTTGATCTCCGCACGCGACAGCGACGACAACAGCGCGAACTTCAGCTTCTGGTCGTACTTGTCCGCGCCCACGCGGAAGTCGCCCTTGGCATTGGGCACCAGCACCGTGTCCAGCCAGGTTTGCTGCTCGGCCACCGCTTTCTTCAGGTTGTCGATGGCGGCCTGCGCGCGCGCGGCATCGGGCGGGGACAGCTGGCCGATGTTGGGCGCGATGAAGGTGTCGACGATGCTGAGGATGCCCTTGTTCTGCTTGGCCACCGTCTCGGCATGGATCTTCGGCACACGCGCCGGATCCAGGTTCTCGCGCGCTTGCGCGAGCAGGCTGGGGATCTTTTCCATGCGCTGGGTGGCCGAGGCCAGGCGCTCGGGCAGCGGTGCGAATTCACGCGCCATCAGGCTGTACAGCGCGCTGCCGGCCAGGCCGTTGTAGACCTGCGGGTCCCAGGCCCAGCTCTGCAACACCTCGGTGTTCCAGATTTCCGATTGCAGCTGGTTGCGCAGGATCGCCGCGTCCACCTGGTTTTCGCGCGAGAGCTTGCTGACGTCCAGCGCATCGAGCTCGGTCAGCAACTGCTTGCCGGCGTCCAGGCTGCGCTGCCGGCCGGCGGTGCTCAGATCATCGAGCTGGCTGTCGAAGCGGTGGTCACCGACCTGGGTGGCATTGACCGGCGACAGTTGCATCCAGGTGTCCAGCGCGTGCTTGGAGAGCGCGGCAAAGCGCGCATCCGGGCTCTGCGCATCCTGTGCAGTGGTGGCGGCGGTGCCGGCACGCGGCGGTTCGGGCTGCTGGCAGGCGCTGAGACCGGCGAGCAGGGCGAGGACGAGCAGGCGTTGACGCATTCGTGAGTCCTGGGTGGTAGCAATCGTCCAGCATAGGCATCCAGGCTGCCGGCCGCATCCGCCATTGGTTTACCCTGGTCACCTTCCAAGGAGGTGGACCATGCACGACACCGGCAGTTTTGATTGCGGACGCATCGCGTTCGATCTGCACACCGAAACCCCCATCCGTGGCGTGGACGGCTGCAATTGCTCGCCGTGCCATGCTGCCGAAGGAGCCAGCCGATGAGCGCTGCGCTGCGCACGGTGCTGCTGGCGTTGTTGTCCTGTGGCCTGGTGGCAGGCTGCGCGAAACAGCAGCGCGAGCTTGCCGGCGGAGCCGCTGCGCCGGCGGCGCCGCCGTCCGGCCAGGGCAATTTGCTGGCGTATGAGCACGAGGTGCGGATCGAGTTGGCCGCCGACCAGATCGGCCCGCGCATCACCGCGGTGCGCACTGCCTGCCAGTCGGCGCAGTACGGCGATTGCGCATTGCTGGCGGTGTCGCAGGAAGGCGGGCGCGCGCCCAGCGGCAGCATTCGCGTGCGCGTGGCGCCAGACGGCGTGGACCCGTTGGTGCAGCTGGCTGGCCAGCAAGGCGATGTGGCCGCGCGCACCACGCATGCCGAAGACCTGGCGCAGCAAATTGCCGACACCGGTCTGGCGCAAGCGCGCCTGCAAAACGAACATGCCCGGCTGCTGCAGTTGCAACAGCGGCATGACCTGGCGGTGACGGATCTGCTGGCCTTGTCCAAGCGGCTGGCCGAGATCGAAGCCGAAGCGCAGCAGACCCAGCAACAGGCTGTGCAACAGCAGCGCCGCGTGCGCACGCAGTTGCTGACCATCGAGTTCCGCGGGACAAGCGGCGAACAGGGCCGCGGCGAGATTGCCGAAGCGGCTGCCGAGTTCGGTCAGGTGTTTGCGTCCAGCGTAGCCTTCGTCATCCGTGCGGTGGCGGCACTGGTGCCGGTCGTGGTGGTGCTGGCCATTGTCGGCTGGTTGCTGCGGCTGGCGTGGCGCTGGCGGGCGCGGCGCCGCCGGGTGGTGTGACGCGTCAGGCAGGCCGACGCACAGCGCTGGCCTGCCCAGATGCGGCAGTGCGATGCGGGCTTAGAGCAGCTATCAAAACTACTGCGCAGCCGCCAGGCGGGCGCGGCCGGTGCTCGGAATCGGCATGTACCCACGTACACTCCGGTTTCTCCGCGCCGTCCGCACCCACCTGACGGCTGCTCGCTACGTTTTGTTAGCCGCTCTCAGCCCTCGTCGACCTCGAATTCAATGAACACATCCAGCTGCAGCGCCAGTTCCTGCACGGCGTCGCGCACCTTTTGCGCGGTGGATTCGTTGCCGGCTTCCACTTCGAATTCGTGCGTGCCCGGACCTTCGTCGTCGGACAGACCTGCCGAACTGGAGTCGTCATCGTCCAGGTGCGGCATCAGATCGTCGACTTCCTCGACGTGCTCGATGCCTTCGATGCTCTGCAACAGATTGCCAATGGCGCGGGCATCGTCGTCGGTGCCGGTGATACGCATGCGAAGAGTCGGCATGGGCGTTGGTCCTGAGTGGTGGGAACGCAAAGCCTAGGTAGCGGCAGGCAAAGGCAAGGTGATGGCCTGCCGCCTCCGCGTCATGCGTTTCATGCCGGCTGCGGGCGCCAGCTTGCCTGCGCGTGCTGCGCCGTCTCCAGCACCTGCCGTGCGGCGCTGCCGAGCATGGCCGGCATGATGTAGTGACGATGGGTGCGGTGGATCGCCGCCATGTACAGGTGCCCGAACAGGTTGCGGCAATGCACCTGCGTAGCCATGGTCACCGCGAGCGTGTGTTCACCGGTGCGGCGCACGCTGATCGCCGAGCGGAAACGCACGTGTTTGTCGTCCGCGCCCAGCAGCACCTGCACCTGCCGGCCATCGGCGTCGCTGCGGTGGGCCAGCACCGGGTAACGGCCGGCGAACCGCTGCGCTGCATGCGGGTCCAGTAACGACGACACCGGGCAACCCAGCGGCGAGGTGCGCAGCCCCAGCGGTCTGACCATCAGGTTGCGCAGCCGCATCAATCCGCTCACCCCGCTCGGTGGCTGGTCGATGAAGGCCTGCAGCAGGTCGCACATCAGCTCCGGCAGCCGGTCGCTGCGCAGCTGGCGGGTATCCAGCTGCACCTGATGGCTGTCCTGGTAGTGCACCGGCGCGCTGAAGTGCGCGTGCAGCAGCGCATCCTCTGCCACGGTGGGCAGTGCGCGCACACGCGGTGCCGGCGCACTGGTGGCCACGAAGCCGCCACGTTGCGTCAGCGCCAGGGCCTGGCGCAGGCGACCGGCCCAGCGCCGCGCACGGGCGCATGCACGCTGCTGCCAGCTCTGTGGTCTGACGTTGAAGGACAGCGCGGTGGTCGGCACCTCGCTGGTACGGAACTGGTCCGATTCCAGCAATGCGGTGACCGCCGCCGGCAGCAGCTCGGTGAGGCTGGCGATGGTGGCCTGGCCACTGCTGACCAACGCCTGCTGTGCGCTGTCCAGCGCACCCGCGGCTTCATCGGGATGGCAGGACAGGGCGAACAACGCCGAATGGTTCGCGCTGCCGCGCGCCGGCACGAACTGATGCCAGGTGCCACCGCCAAAGCGCACCGTGAACAGGCTGTCGCCGGGCAGGTCCACATGGCGCAACGCGTGCAGGAAGGCCTGCGGATCCTGCGCAATCTGCCGCGCCGAAGCGGTGGAGAACCGCAACTGCGCGCCACCGCTGCCGGTCACCGCAGTGAACACGCGGTTGCCGGCATGGCAGTGGAACGGGTGCCCCTGCGGGCCGACCGAAAACGAGAACAGCGAGGCCGGGTCGCCCAGCTGGAAGTCCGGTGCCGACAGCTGCGCCGATGGCTCGTCCAGCGCAGCGTGATGGGCCGGGTGCTGCTGTTGCCGCCGGCCGGCCTGCGCGATCAGGCCGTCGCCGGCGCCTGGATCCAGCTGGGCGATCAGGATCACTTCCACCGGCCGCCCGCCGCTGCAGGAGGGCAGCAACACGCGGGGGAAACTCGCTTCGGCAACAACCTGTTGTGGGTACATGGCAATCCTTGCAGTCACGACGAAGAGCGGGAGTCAGCGCGGTTTCTTGGCTAATTTGCGCGATTCGCGTTGCAACGGACCGGCCTTGGGGCAGACCTCGAAGGCGAAACCGCTGAGCGTGTTGACCATGTTGTCCGGGGTCAGCCGGTACACCACGAACTGGCCGCGCCGTTCGCTGCTGACCAGGCCAGCCGCCGACAACACCGACAGATGCCGCGAAATGGCGGGCGCACTCATCGCAAAGCGCTCGCCGATCTGGCCAGCGGTCAGTTCCTGCGCCGACAGATAGGCCAGGATCTCGCGACGTGGTCGCGATGCCAGGGCTTCGAAAATGCGATCGATCGACATGATGGCTTAGCTAATTAACGAATTAGCTAATTAACTCGCTTGGTGTGCGAGGTGTCAAGCGATTTTTACTGGCGGGTCGAACTGGGAGCGTCGCCCGTCCCTGTTTGGAGAGGCGGAAGTGCGGTGCAAGGCCGTGTTGGCGTGCACGTCTACTGTTGCTTTCGCAGCCGCCTGACGCGCCACTGGGCGGCAGACTGATTGGATCGCTTGCACAACGGGAGACATCGCGGCGCAGTTGCAGATGGCGATGCACTACCTGCGGCGAAGGCTCACTCGGTTGCCGGCGCACGGCGCGATCGCCGCCGTCTGTCCGGCGCGTGCGCGGTCTCGCCGGTGGGCAATGCCAGCAGTTCGGCGGGCAGTGCCGGCATCGGCGTGCGCTCGTCCAGTGCTTCGCGTTTGAGCCAGTCGATGAACACGGTGGCCGCCGGGCTGGGCGCGCGATGGCTGGGGTGCACGATGTAGTAGGCGTAGCGCGCCTTCAAGGTCGGGCCGGGCAGGCGTACCAGCTCATAGCGCTGCAGATACGGTTGGGCAATGTGCTTGCGTGCCAGCACCGCGCCCAGTCCGTACACGGCCGCGCGCATCGCATCGGTGCTGTCGTTGAAGGTGTGCATCGGCGGCAGCGTGGTGCCGCGCACCTGCGCCGCGCGGAACCAGTCGCGCCAGCCCTGCGGCGACATGTCCGACAACAGCGGCAGTTGCGCAATCTGCGCCGGCGTCTGCAATGCGGCCACTTCGGGCAACGAGGGCGAGGCCACCGGGAACAGTTCGTCGTCCATCAGGTGGTGCGAGGTCAACCCCGGCCAGGCGCCCTGGCCGTAGCGGATGCCCACTTCCGGCCCGCCTTCCTCGAAGCGCGAGAATGCCGGGTCCGATTGCAGGTCCAGGCGGATATGCGGGTGCAGGCGACAGAACCGCGGCAGGCGCGGCAACAACCAGCAATACGACAGTGAGCGCAGCGTGGTCACGCGTAACGGGATGGCGTCTTCGCGCGGATGCAGATTGCCTGCCACCGCCGCGATCTCGGCCAGCGCCGCGCTGGCGGCATCGGCCAGCTGGCGTCCTTCGGCGGTGAGCATCACGCCGCGCGGCAGCCGCTGAAACAAGGTTGCACCGAGCAGTGCCTCGAGCTTGCGCACGTGATGGCTCACCGCGCTGGCGGTGAGGTGCAGTTCTTCCGCCGCATGGGCGAAGTTCTGGTGGCGCGCGGCTGCGGCGAAGACGCCGAGCGCAGGCAGCAAGGTAGGGCGCAGGTGCATGAGGCATGAGTGAGATTTGTGGCTCGCCCCGATACTACGCGCTTGTCGCGCCTGCGATGTACGCGGATGCTTTGTCGCTCCCCACCTCGATCCCGCGCCATGACCGCTCGCCTGCCCGATGTTCTTTCACGCGTGCGCACTGGCGCACTGCAGGTCAGGAGGGCGCACGCATGAGTGCACAGCCGTCACTGCAACCAGCGCTGGGAGTGCGCGATTGGCGCACCCCGCTGGAACTGGTGTTCCTGGGAATCGTATGGGGCTGCTCGTTCCTGTTCATGCGCGTGGCCGCGCCGCATTTCGGCGCCGCCGCACTGGTGGAAATTCGTCTCGCGCTGGGTGCCACGGTGTTGTTGCCGTTTTTGTGGGTGGCGCGCAGCCGCTTCCCGCTGCACCGTTGGCCGATGCTGGCCGCCATCGGTGTGCTCAATTCGGCCTTGCCGTTCCTGCTGTTCGCCTGGGGTGCGCAGCATGCGCCCGCGGCGGTGGGCGCGATCTGCAACGCGATGACGGTGTTGTTCACTGCCCTGATCGCGTTTGTGTTCTTTGGCGAACGCATCGGCACGCGCCGCGCGGTGGCACTGTTGATCGGCTTCATCGGCGTGCTGGTACTGGCCACCGGCAAGTCCGCCGGGCTCAGCGTGGGGCCGGCCGCGTTGGCCGGCGCCACTGCGTCGCTGCTGTATGGCATCGGCTACAACCTGGTGAAACGCCACATGGGCGATCTGCCGCCGGCAGCGTCGGCAGCCTCTACATTGGGGTGCAGTGCGCTGCTGCTGGCGCCGGTGGCGTGGTGGCAGTGGCCGAGCGCGCCGGTGCCGGCCAGCGCGTGGGCCTGCGCCGGTGCACTGGGCGTGGTGTGCACCGGGCTGGCCTTCCTGATGTATTACCGCCTGATCCAGCGCATCGGCCCCGCGCGCGCCTCCACCGTCACCTATCTGGTGCCGGTATTCGGCGCGCTGCTGGCCTGGGCACTATTGGGCGAGGCACTGACCTGGACCATGCTGCTGGCCGCGGTATTGATCCTCGGCAGCGTGGCCTTCAGCCAACGCGCACGCTAAGCATCGGCAGTGTTCGAGAATTCGCAGCAATCCGCTCCTGCGATTCCCCATTCCCGATTCCCCATTCACGCCGCAGGCGGCGTCCGCACCGGCAACGGCACATTGCACAGATCGATATGCCCGGCCGGTCGCTTGTAGAAATCGTCCTTGCGGTTGCGGCGTGCTTCGGCCACGTCGCGAAAGGTCTGGCTGTCGGTGCGCAGTAATTGCAGCGGCGTGCGCTCGGGCAACGGCACCTCGCTGGCGAGCCGGATCGCGCGCAGCGTGGTGCGCTGTGCGGCGTCTTCGTAAAAGCCCATTGGATCAGGTCCGCGCGGAATCACGCTCAACAATTCCATGCCCTTGACCACGCGGCCGACCACGGTGATGTTGCGGTCCAGCTGACGAGGCGATTGACCGGTGACCACGTAGAGCTCGGCGCCGATGCTGCTGTCTTCATCGTTATTGCGGCCCGCGCCCAAGGTGCCGTAGCAATGCGCCAGCCAGGTCTTGCCGCTGGCCGGATCGCGGCCCGCCGGAAAACCGTCGACGAAGCCGACCTGCGGTGCCCAGCCGTCGCTGTCGGGCAGGCGCTGGAAATCCAGGCCCTGCGAGGCGCGTTCGAATTCGGCCGGCAGATGCGTTTTCGCCGATCCCAGCGATTTGGCCTTGGCCGGCGTCTCGCCGTCGGGGTCGCCGAACTGCACCACAAAATTGTCCTGCGAGCGATAGATGCTCAGCCCGTCCCAGAAGCGCTCATGCGCCAGGGTACGGATGTTGCCCACATGCGCCGGCGCGAACTGCGGAGCCAGTTCGATGATCACCCGGCCGCTGTCCAGTTCCAGATACAGCGTGCGCTCGGGATCCAGGACGCGCCATGCGGAGGCGGGCGAGGCGTCGAGCAATTGCTGTGGGCTTCGGTAGGCAGCGCTGGCAGCAGTTGGCAGCAACAGGGCGAGCAGGCAGGCAGAAGCGAGGGTGCGCAGAAGCATGAAGGCAGCCGGCGGGGAGGTGACTGATTCTTGCCGACGCGGCGCGCCAACGCAAAGGGCGGTGCGCTCCCTATGCCATACGCCAGCACCACAACGCCGGCACGAAGCCCGGCGTTGTAAGGATGCAAATGCAGCAGCGGCACGATAAGTCAGCTGTCTGGACACAACCGGCTCAGCGCGCCGCCGATGCAACGTTGGAGCGGCTAACAAAACGGCGTCGTTGTTGCTAGCTGCGCTTAGTGGTTACGCACGTGCGGGCTGGTGTGGTGCTGTGCCGGCGCATGGTTGTTGCGGAACAGCGGGATCAGCTGCCACAGCGCAGACAGGCCGACCAGTGTGTACACCACGCGCGACAGGGCCGCGTCTTGTCCGCCAAACAGCGCGGCAACCAGATCGAATTGGAACAGGCCGACCAGGCCCCAGTTCAATCCGCCGACGATAAGAAGCACGAGGGTGATGACATTGATCGCTTTCATGGGAGGCAGTCCGTGTGTGTGGGTTTGGAGTGCCTAGATTCACCATCGCAGCGCAAATGCATCGTGAGCGTTTCAACGCTTCTTTTTGCATTGCAAAGACGCATCACTCACGTGGTGAGGACGGTAATCGACCTCGTCTACGGCCTGCTGTGACGCGCATTTCTTGCGCTCGTCAGCGCTGCGGTTTGCGCTTGACGTAGAGCTGCTTACGCACGCGCGCAACCACATCACCGCTGCGGTCGTGCACGTCGGTGTCGAACCAGTGCAGGTATTTTTCGCCGCTGTCGGTGGCGCTGCGGAGGGTGTCGAGGATGGCGTTGTCGAGCACGAAGTCCGCGGTCACCGTGCCACGGCCGGGCTTGATGAAGTCGATGCTGCCGGCCTTGTCCCAGACGTAGTAATCGCGGCCCAGGTTCTGCATCACCAGCAGCATCCAGAACGGGTCGGTCATGGCGAACAGGCTGCCGCCGAAATGCGTGCCCACGTAGTTGCGGTTCCATGGCCGCTGGCGCAGCTCGACCCGCGTGTAGCGGTAATCGGCCGACAACACGGTGACGTGGATACCCGCGAACAGGAACGGCGGCCACAGGTTGAGGCCGAATTTGAACAAGGGTGCGCGCATGCTCGACGTCAGCTCTCCAGGCCAGCGCCGAGAATAACATTCGTATGCGTATGGAGTAACGCCGAAGGCACGTCGCGCTGCAGATGCGGCCGCAAGGGCCGGCATCTGCAGCGCGGAGGATCAGAACAACAGCGCCGACATCTTGCGGCGGTAGCGGCCCACCAGGTCTTCGTCCTCGATCACGCGGAACGCGTCGATCAGGCTACGGCGCGGCAGGTTGTCCTCGAAACCGCGGTTCTGGCGCAGCATTTCCAGAAACTGCTCCAGCGCCGCTTCGTCGTCGCCGTCGAGCAGGTGACGGACCCCGAGCAGATGGCGCGCGTGCAGGTCGCTGCCATCGGCGGCCACCGTAGTCTGCAGAGCGGCGGCGTCGGGCGCATCCTTGAGCACGTTCGCAAAGCCCAGTCGCGCCTTGGCGCGCACGGCGCGGTCGTCGGTGGCCAGGTTGGCGGGCAGGGCGTCGATCAACTGCTCGGCCTCGAGCGTGTCGCCGGTCTTGAGCAGCGCCAGCGCCAGGTCCAGCTTGAGTTCGTCCTTGTCCGGCTCGGCGGCGATTGCCTCGCGTAGCGCGGCGACCTGCGCCTGCGGGTCCAGCGGTGCCAGCGGAACCTCTTCGGCCACCTGCGGCTCGGCCGGCAGCACGCCGTGCTGGGTCAGGAACTCGCGGATCTGGCCTTCCGGCATGGCGCCCGGGAAGCCGTCCACCAGTTCGCCACCCTTGACCAGGAACACGGTGGGAACCGAACGGATCTGGAAGGCCGCAGCGATCTGCTGCTCCTTGTCCACGTCGACCTTGGCCAGCTCGAAGGCGCCGTTGTAGTCGGCTGCCAGCTTTTCCAGGATCGGGGTCAGCGATTTGCATGGCCCGCACCAGGTGGCCCAGAAGTCCACCAGCACCGGTGTCGTCAACGATTTCTGCAGGACCTCGGTCTCGAAGGTGTCGGTGGTGACATCGAATACATGCGCTTTGTCGGACATGGGTTTCCAGGAGAATGACGGCAACAGTGGACCGTAATGGTGGCAAACCCGGCCCAGACAAGGCCAGCGTTGCCGCCGCCAGGGGTTCACGCCGCGACCGCCGCGCACGACAATGCCGTGCTCTGGCGTGGTGCGCGCCGCGACGTGGAGCAGGGCAATGGCGATCATCGAGGGTTTGCAGCGGTACCTGGGCTTGATCGCCGCCACTGCCTTTGTGCTGGCAGTGGCTGGATTCGGAGCCGCGCTTCCCGGCTACCTGCAGGGCAGCCACCCGGTGGCATTGCTGGGCGCAGCCGGGGTGCCGCATGCGCTGGGCTTCAATCTGCTGGCGTTCGTGCTGGTGGGCGGGCTGGGCATGGCCACCGGCATCAGCCTGCTCGCCCGCATGCCGCCCAAGGCCGGCTGGAGCCTGCGCGTGGGTGGGCAGTTGATCGTACTGGCGGGCCTGGCCTTCATCGGCATGGGCCTGTTGCCGCTGGATCCCACCGACCTGGACGGGCGCGCCAGCCAGTCGCATGCCACCGCCTGGCTGCTGTGGGCGGTGGCTTTCGTCCCCGGCATGCTGTTGATTGCCGCGCAGTTGCTCAACCAGCCCGGCATGCGCGCGCTGGCGTGGCTGAGCCTGGCCGCCGGCCTGCTGGTGGCGGTGCTGTCGTTCGGCCCGCCCGGGTTGCTGCGCCAGGCCGTGGCCCAGCGCGTGGCGTTCCTGGCCTGGGTGGGCTGGTTGGCGGTGGCGGGCTGGTCCTGGCCGGCGCTGGTGCGGCCGGGTAGCCGCCCGGTCTGAGCCAGCGGTTTGGAGCACCTGCTGCACTGCGGTACCCTGTACCGCTTTGCACCGCCCGAGCATCTGCTCCCAATGTCCACCGTCGAACCGAACGCCTACGACCCCCAGCAGGTCGAAACCTCCGCCCAGCAGTTCTGGGATGCCACCCGCGCCTTCCAGGTCGACGAGAACTCGGACAAACCGAAGTTCTATTGCCTGTCGATGCTGCCGTACCCCTCCGGTGCGCTGCACATGGGGCATGTGCGCAACTACACCATCTCCGACGTGGTCAGCCGCTACAAGCGCATGACCGGGCACAACGTGCTGCAGCCGATGGGGTGGGATGCGTTCGGCCTGCCGGCCGAAAACGCCGCGATCAAGAACAAGACCGCGCCGGCCAAGTGGACCTACGCCAACATCGAACACATGCGCGCGCAGCTGAAATCGCTGGGCTATGCGATCGACTGGTCGCGCGAGTTCGCCACCTGCACGCCGGACTATTACGTGCACGAGCAGCGCATGTTCACCCGGCTGATGCGCAAGGGCCTGGCCTATCGCCGCAACGCGGTGGTGAACTGGGACCCGATCGACCAGACCGTGTTGGCCAACGAGCAGGTGATCGATGGCCGCGGCTGGCGTTCTGGCGCGCTGGTGGAAAAGCGCGAGATTCCGCAGTGGTTCCTGCGCATCACCGATTACGCGCAGGAACTGCTCGACGGCCTGGATCAGCTGGACGGCTGGCCGGATTCGGTCAAGACCATGCAGCGCAACTGGATCGGCCGCTCGGAAGGGCTGGAAATCCAGTTCGACGTGCGCGACACCACCGGTGCCGCGCTGGATCCGCTGCGCGTGTTCACCACCCGCCCGGACACCTTGATGGGCGTGACCTTTGTGTCCATCGCCGCCGAACATCCGCTGGCGCAGCACGCGGCCAAGTCCAATCCGGAACTGGCCAGCATGCTGGAGACGCTCAAGCACGGCGGCGTGTCCGAAGCCGAGCTGGAAACCCAGGAAAAGCGCGGCATGGCCACCGGCCTGACCGCGGTGCATCCGATCAGCGGCGAGGAAGTGCCGGTGTGGGTGGCCAACTTCGTGCTGATGGGCTACGGCACCGGCGCGGTGATGGCGGTGCCGGGTCACGACCAGCGCGATTTCGAATTCGCCAACAAGTACGGCCTGCCGATCGTGCAGGTGGTCAAGCTGCGTGAGCCACGCAATGAGGACGAACAGGCCTGGGATGCCACGCAGTGGCGCGACTGGTACACCGACAAGAGCCGCCAGCTGGAGTTGATCAACTCTGCCGAGTTCGATGGCCTGGATTACTACGGCGCCTTCGAAGCATTGGCCGAGCGCTTCGAGCGCAAGGGCCAGGGCCAGCGCCGCATCAATTACCGCCTGCGCGACTGGGGCGTGAGCCGCCAGCGCTATTGGGGCTGCCCGATTCCGGTGATCTACTGCGCCAAGTGCGGCGCGGTGCCGGTGCCGGAAGACCAACTGCCGGTGGTGCTGCCGGAAAACGTGGAATTTGCCGGCACCGGTTCGCCGATCAAGACCGACCCCACCTGGCGCCAGACCACCTGCCCGGAGTGCGGCGGCCCGGCCGAGCGCGAAACCGACACCTTCGACACCTTCATGGAGTCGAGCTGGTACGTGGCGCGTTACACCAGCCCGAACGCACGCGACATGGTCGACCGCCGCGCCAACTACTGGATGCCGGCCGACCTGTACGTGGGCGGCATCGAGCACGCGATCCTGCACCTGATGTATTTCCGCTTCTATCACAAGCTCATGCGTGACGCGCGGCTGGTGGATAGCGACGAGCCGGTGACCAACCTGCTCACCCAGGGCATGGTCATCGCCGAGACGTTCTATCGCGACGCCGACAACGGCGGCAAGGACTGGATCAACCCGGCCGATGTGGAAATCCAGCGCGATGAGCGTGGGCGCGTGGTCGGCGCCAGCCTGATCGCCGACGGCCAGCCGGTTCATATCGGTGGCACCGAGAAGATGTCCAAGTCCAAGAACAATGGCGTGGACCCGCAGGCCATGGTGGCCAAGTACGGCGCCGACACCGTGCGCCTGTTCTCGATGTTCGCCGCACCGCCCGAGCAGTCGCTGGAATGGAACGAGGCCGGTGTCGACGGCATGGCGCGCTTCATGCGCCGGCTGTGGGTGCAGGTGCACAAGCATGTGGGCGAGGGCGCTGCTGCTGCATTGGATGTCGCCAGCCTGAGTGCCGAGCAGAAGGCGATCCGCCGCAAGACCCACGAAACCATCGGCAAGGTGGACGACGACTACGGCCGCCGCCACAGCTTCAACACCGCCATTGCCGCGGTGATGGAGTTGTCCAACGCGCTGGCCAAGTTCGACGACGCCAGTGCGCAGGGGCACGCCGTGCGCCAGGAAGCGCTGGAAGCGATGGTGCTGCTGCTCAACCCGATCACCCCGCACGCCAGTCATGCGCTGTGGCAGGTGCTGGGCCGTGGCGAAACGCTGCTGGAAAACGTGCCGTTCCCGCAGGTCGATGCGGCGGCGCTGGTGCGTGATGCGCTGACGCTGGCGATCCAGGTCAACGGCAAGTTGCGTGGCACCATCGAGGTGGCCGCCGACGCAGCGCGCGAGCAGATCGAAGCACTGGCGCTGGCCGAGCCGAACGCAGCCAAGTTCCTGGACGGCCTGAGCGTGCGCAAGATCATCATCGTGCCCGGCAAGATCGTGAATATCGTGGCGGGCTGAGTGCTGCGTAGTGCCGGGTTGCCAGGCCCGATCCGGCCGATTTGTCGGATCGGCTTCTGGCGACGGTAGCTCAGGTTTTACCTGTGTTGCTGGCGATGCATTGCGTTGGTCAGTTGCAATGCGCCGTTGCGGGTGTTGCCGCGTTCCCGTGAGGAACTCCACTGGTGCGTGGTGACGCGCGCGGAGAGATTGCTCAGGCGGTTCATGGCAATCATCGCACTGGCGCGTGGCGACGTTTGTCAGATCTGTTGCCGTGTTCCCGGTGATTCAGTTCACTGGCGCGCGGCGACGCGTTTTTCATTTCCGGGCGCCGCAATGTAGTGCGGCGCCCTCTCAAGCCCCGTTCACGCCGTCTCGGGCAGGCTAGCCGCCTGTTGCCGCCGCCGGGGCGCTCCTCCAGACTGTGCCCATGATCCGATTTCCTACTGCCTTCGCCGCCTCCCTCGTGCTTGTCTCGAGCCTCACCGCCTGCGGCTTCCACCTGCGCAATTCGTTGGCGCTGCCGCCGGATACGCCCGCGGTCAAGGTGCAGTCGGCGTTGCAATACAGCGAGCTGGCCAAACTGCTGCGCCGTGGCCTGAAGGCCGCCGGCGCCACCCTGGCCGACGACGACGCCAAGAGCGGCTTTGCGAAGGTGCAGGTGTTGTCCGAGCGCTGGGGCGATCTGCCGATCGCCATCGACAGCCAGGGCCGTGCGCAGGAGTTCAGCCTGCGCTATGCGGCGATCTTCACGGTGACCACCGCCAACGGCGCAATCCTGGTGCCGCAGCAGGTGATCGAGCTGTCGCGTGATTACGTGTCGCCGCCGGTGGACGCCACCGGTACCGCGACCGAGCGCGAGATCCTGGCCGACGAGCTGCGCAAGGACATGTCCGCCTCGATCCTGCGCCGCATCGACAGCGTGGTGCGCGCCCGCGTGGAGCGCGGCGAATCGCTGGAAAGCACGCCTACCGCGCCGCTGCAGCCCAGCACCACGCCGCCGGTGCAGCCGTCCGGCACGCCGGAGTCGAGCGTGCCGGCCTCGCTGCCGCCCGCACCGCAGCCGTCGAACAACAACTAAGCGCTCGCGCGCTTTTCGTCCATGGAACTTCGCCCAGAGCAGCTGGCCGGCCAGTCCAGCCAGCCGTTGCAGCCGGTCTATCTGATTGCCGGCCCGGAAACCTTGCGTGTGCTGGAGGCCGCCGACGCGGTGCGCGCCCGCGCGCGCGCCGAAGGCATCAGTGAACGCGAAGTGTTCGACGCCGACGGGCGTGAGTTCGACTGGAACCAGCTGGACGCCAGCTTCAATGCGCCCAGCCTGTTCAGCCCGCGCCGCCTGGTCGAGGTACGCATGCCCAGCGGCAAGCCGGGCAAGGACGGCGCCGAGGTCATCACCCGGTTCTGCGCCAACCCGCCGCCGGACGTGGTGCTACTGATCACCGCCAACGACTGGAGCAAGGCGCACCAGGGCAAATGGGCCGATGCGGTCGGGCGGATCGGCACCATCGCCGTGGCCTGGGCGATCAAACCGCATGAGTTATCGGACTGGATCGAGCGCCGCCTACGTGCGCAGGGCTTGCGCGCCGATGCGGCCGCGGTGCAGCGGCTGAGCGAGCGGGTGGAAGGCAACCTGCTGGCCGCCGCGCAGGAGATCGACAAGCTCGCCTTGCTGGCCGATGGCAAGGTGCTGGATCTGGAGGCGATGGAATCGCTGGTGGCCGATGCCGCCCGTTACGACGTCTTCCGCCTGGCCGAAACCACTTTTTCCGGGCAGCCGGCCGCGGTGGTGCGCATGCTCGCCGGCCTGCGCGCCGAAGGCGAGGCAGTCGCGGCGCTGATGCCCATCCTGATCAAGGAATTGCTGCGCACCGCCTCCCTGGCCAAGGTGCAGGCCGGCGGCGGCAACCTGGGCGCCGAAATGAAGGCCCAGGGCATCTGGGAATCCCGCCAGGCACCGTTCAAGCGCGCCTTGCAGCGGCATCCCGAGCCGCGCCGGTGGGAACGCTTCGTCGCCGAGGCCGGGCTGGTCGATCGCATGGCCAAGGGCCGCGCCGAGGGTGACCCCTGGGTGGCGCTGGAACGCCTGCTGGTCGCTGTCGCCGAAGCCCGCGCGGTGAGATTGCTGGCGTGACAGCGGGGCAGGCCGGAACTGCTGAGCGGGGCGCCGGCGCCGCAGAGCGAGAGCCTCCAACCGCAGCGCAAGGCGCACGGACGGCCCCTCCCACCGGCGTCGCTCC
This sequence comes from Xanthomonas sp. NCPPB 2922, assembly GCF_041520885.1. Classification (NCBI taxonomy): domain Bacteria; kingdom Pseudomonadati; phylum Pseudomonadota; class Gammaproteobacteria; order Lysobacterales; family Lysobacteraceae; genus Xanthomonas; species Xanthomonas sp. NCPPB 2922. Next base: position 247,078 of record NZ_JBGOFY010000003.1, read on the forward strand.
TAGGTCAGCAGCCACCCACGCGCAGGCCGCCGCGTCAGAGGCGCTTCTTCCCGGATCCCAAATCCCCAATCCCGAATCCCGGTCCCACACAGATTGCCGATTGCCGATTGCCGATTCCCGCCCCAAGCTCCACCTCTACTACGGCGGCACCTTCGACCCGATCCATCTCGGCCACCTGGCCATTGCCTGCGCCGCACGCGATGCGCTCGGCGCGCAGGTGCATCTGGTGCCGGCCGCAGACCCGCCACATCGCCCCGCGCCCGGTGCCACTGCCACGCAGCGCACCCGCATGCTGGAACTGGCCCTGGCCGATCTCCCCGGGCTGCTGCTGGATACCCGCGAGGTGCGCCGCGCCGCGCAGGGCGGGGCGCCGTCCTACACGGTGGACACCCTGCACGAGGTGCGCGCCCAGCTTGGGCCCGCCACGCCCGTCGCCTGGCTGCTGGGTGCCGATGCCTTTGTGGGCCTGCCCGGCTGGCATGAGTGGACCGAACTCTTCGGGCTGGCGCATCTGGTGATCGCTGCGCGCCCAGGCACGGCGCTGGACCTGGCCGATGCGCCGGTGCTGGCGCAGGCGGTGCAGGGCCGGTGGGCCACCGACGCGCGCGACCTGCTCACCGCACCGGCTGGTCGGCTATGGCGGCTGCCGCATCCGTTGCGCGGCGAATCGGCCAGCGCGGTGCGCAGCCGCATTGCCGCCGGTGGCCAATGGCAGGAGCTGGTGCCGCCGGCGGTTGCCGCATTTATCGCCGAAGAAGGCCTGTATGGCTGCGTTCGGCCGGCTAGCTGAACACGCGAGCGGCCGGACTTGCCTATAATTCACCCAAATCTATCGAGTTGCCTGCTTTGACCAGCCAAGCCCAAGTCATCAAGACCTCCATTCCGAACCCGCCGCCGTCCGTGCCGGCCCTGTTGGCCACCGTGCGTGAGGCCGTCGAGGAGCTGAAAGCCAAGGACGTGGTCGAGATCGACGTGCGCGGCAAGTCCAGCGTCTGCGATTACATGGTGGTGGCATCGGGCACCTCGACCCGCCACGTGAAGTCGATCGCCGAAGAAGTGGTGAAGTTCGCCAAGCGTCTGGACGTGATGCCGCTGGGCGTGGAAGGCGAGCGCGAGGCAGAGTGGGTGCTGGTGGACCTGGGCGATGTGGTGGTGCATGTGATGCTGCCGCGCGTGCGCGAGTTCTATGCGCTGGAGCGCTTGTGGACTGTTGGCGACCAGCGTCCGTCCGATCTGGAAGAGGCGGACGACGAGCAGGCTTAAGTCTGCGCAGCTGCGTCACACCAACGAACGGCGCCCTCGGGCGCCGTTCGTGTTTGCGCGTGGTCGGGCGGCTTATAGCGGCCCGCGCTCCCACGGGCCGGTGATGGCCAGCGTGATCCCCGGGGTCTGGATGTTGACGAACAACGTCTGCGCGAGCGGGTCCCAGCAGGCGCCGCAGAACTCGGTGTCGCGGTAGTCGCCCTCGGCAATGGTCTTGCCGGCATCGGCGATCTGCTGCGAGGTCAGCTGCACGTTGTTCTTGGCTAGATAGAACGACTCACCATTGCGGGTCAGGCCCAGCAGACGCGCGCCCGGGCCGTATTCGTCCGGGCTCTCGCCGCCGTCTTCGCACAGCACCACGCCACCGCGCGCGCTGACGGTGACGTTGTCCGGGTTATGCGCCGCCAGCTGGTTGCCGCTGACGAACAGCGCGCTGAGCCGCTGGGTAAACAGGTCCAGCACCCACACCGCGCCATTGCCGTAGCCGCGCCGGCCCTGTGCATCCACGCCGGTGCTGGTGTCGACAATGAACAGCTTGCCGTAGCTGTACCAGATACCTTCGCCGCGGCTCATGCGCAGCGCGCCATCGGTCCAGGCCTGCGCGAACGGGCCGCTCAGGGTGTCGTTGGCGCCGATGTCGGCAAAGCCCGCCGGTGCGGCGATGCTGTCCAGATCCGGCTCTTCGATGTCGACCCATTCCAGCTGGAACTGCTGGCCGATGCTGGCCACGGTGAGGTCGGCGTTGCGCTTGCCACGCACGCGCGCGGCCTGCAGCCGGCCGCCGTTCTCCAGCGAGCCGTTGCGGCCGCGGCGGTCGTTGGGAATGAAGCGGTACAAGCCGGCCTTGTTGCGGTCGTCTTCGGTGAGATAGACGATGCCGGTGCGCGGGTCGATCGCCACCGCCTCATGGCTGAAGCGGCCCAGCCCGACCAGCGGCCGGCCGGTGGTGCGGTGGCTGTCCGGGTCCACTTCGAACACGTAGCCGTGCTTGCGCCCGGTGCTGGAGACCGCATTGGTCTTGATCTCTTCGCAGCTCAGCCAGGTGCCCCAGGGCGTCGGACCGCCGGCGCAATTGACCAGGGTGCCGCCCAGGCTCGGTTCCAGGCTGCCCCAGCCGCGCCGCCCATAGCTCAGCGTGGTGGTGCCGCCGCCGGCCTGCGCGGTGCCGCTGACGATGCCGGTGTCGTACATCGCCGGCGCACGGAACTGGCTGGCGGCGCCACGCTCGTGGTTGCGGATCAGCACGTATTCCAGGCCGCGCAGGCCATCGGTGCCGGGGCGCCAGCCGGGCCGACGCAGGCTGACCACGGCCATGCCGTCATGCCGGTCGGGGCAGGGTTGGCCATCGTCCATGCGGTCGCCGCTCCAACCGAACGAGCGGTAGCTGAAGCCGCGCGGCAGCTGCAGCAAGGGCAGACCGGTGCTCTGGTCGGCGACCGGCGCGAGCGGGCCGTAACGGCTGGGCACCGGCGCCAGGCGCATGGAGGGCGTGGTGGCGGCCTGGGCCTGGCGCGACTGCAATGCGCTCAGGCTGCCAAGGGCACCGGCGGCCATCACGGCGGCGCTGCCTTTGAGGACCTGGCGACGGGCGGGATCGAAAACATGCATCGAACGACTCCTGCGGGCTGGGTGGTCGGGCGACACTAATTGCCGCCTGTAACCACGCCATGACACACAACGGCAAATCGCCACGGACTGCCCAGGCTGTGACGCGGATATCATGTACGGATGAAATGCCGACTCATCGCCACCGGCGAGCGCGCACCGGCCTGGGTGGCGCAGGGCTTTGCCGAATATCAGAAACGTCTCTCGCACTGGATGCCGCTGGAGCTGGTCGAGATCGAGCCCGGCCTGCGCGGCAAGGGCCGCGACGCGCAACGCGCCATCGACGACGAAGGGCGCCGCGTGCTGGCGGCGCTTCCCAAGAATGCGCATGTGGTCGCGCTCGATGTGCCCGGGCGCCCGCTCAGTTCCGAACAGCTGGCCCAGCGCATGGAACATTGGCGCGGGCAGGGCCGCGATCTGGCCTTTCTGATCGGCGGGCCCGAGGGCCATGCCGCCGACGTGGTGAAGAGCGCCAACGAGAGCTGGTCGATCGGCCCGCTGACGTTGCCGCACATGCTGGTGCGCCTGATCGTCGCCGAGCAGCTCTACCGCGCGGCCGCGATGCTGGCCAATCATCCTTACCATCGCGCGTAGCGCTGTCATGGCACGTGCTGTGCAGAGGGCCTGATCAGCGCAACCGAGCGCTGATTGTGCAGCGTCCAGCTTGATGCACTCGGCAGTTGCGGCCTGCTTGTACACGCGTCGTCGCTATTTCAAGCAGGCAGGGCGTCCTCACCATCGCGCGTCATGGCGAGCGCCGTGCAGCTAACTTCATCAAGTGCCTGGTCGCCGATTGCGCTGTGTCCAGAGGGAGGCGTTCGGGAGTCGCGTCCAGCGTGTACCCCCGCGTCGTTGCCATTTTGATCGTGCCGGCGGGGATGACGCCTGGTCACTAGCCGGCCCCGTGTTGGTCGCTTCAAGCCTGTTGATGTGGCAGGTCATCGCCGGCCTTCCCTGGATGACGCAAAAGGCCACCGACACGGCAGCGTCGGTGGTTACGCTTGCTGCCGAGCACGCATGCCTGCTCGGCAGGAGGGGCGGCAGGTGGGGATTGGCAGCAGTGCGGCGGCTGCAGTTGCAGGCCGCCGCGTCGGTCAACGCTTCAATTCAACGAAAAGCTCACCGGCACCAACCCGTAGGCCTGCACCGCCTGGCCGTTCTGCATTGCCGGCTGGAAGCGCCAACTGCGCAGTACCTGGCTACGCGCGGCCAGATCGAGCGCGCGGTGACCGCTACTGGTCTGTACGCTCACTTCGGCCGGGCGGCCGTCGGTACCGACCAGCACGCGCAGCATCACCGTGCCCTGTTGCCCGGCGCGCAGTGCCGCCACCGGATAGCTCGGTGCGGGCGCGCTGAGATAGTGCAGCTGCCCGGCGTCCACCGGCCCGCTTGAAGGGGGGGCGGCCGGGGCGCTGATGGTCGGCGCCGTATCCGACACTGCCTCCAACGCCACGTGCGCGGTGTCGACCACCGCTGTCTGCGTCACCGATGGCTGCTTCACCACCGGGTCGGCAATGACGGGCGTGTGCGTGCTGGGCGCCTTGAACGTCACCTCGACCGGAAACACGAGCGGCGGCGGGGGCGGCGTCGCCGGCACGGTGATCGGCATCAGCCAGCGCTCCTTCGGCGTGGGCGGTTGCATGACCTGGTGGTGCGACAACGGGATCAACAACAAGCCACCGGCCAGCAGATGCAGCGCCACGGCCGTGCTCATCGCCAGGACGCGCGAGGTGTCGATGCCAAGGGGACGGGAAGAAACCTGCGATTGCGTGCGAACCATCATCCACCTCCAAAACGGAACTGCGGAAAGGACCAGCGCGGCCCGGACGCACTACACCATCCGGTAGCGTAGGTTTACCGCAGCGCGCACGGCTGCACAAGCGACGCGTGGTGGCGACTGCAAGCAGCCGGTCGATCGTGGGTGGAATGGTGCGTGGGCAATCGGCGCCATGCCCGCTTGCGTGAAGCGTGGGAGGTGCCGCCGTGTTGCTCGATGCGTCAGGAAGGTGCGAGCGGCTGTGGGCGTGCTTGCGTCCCGCGCACCTCATTGACCAGTAGCTGCGGTGCGTAGTCAGCGTGCCGCCGCCGTCGATTGGCTGCAACGACGCGTGCTGAAAACGATCCATTGCCGCATGCAAACACCGACGCGAGCAGTGGCGATCAAGAAAAGCCCAGCCCCTTCCGGGGCTGGGGAAACGACAGTGACGGGAGAGACGTCAGTAGTCGTACGACACCGAGAACATGGCGTAGCGGGGCTGGGTGAAAAACGCGCCCATGCCATAGGTGTTGGAGAGGGTGAAGGCGCCGTCCTCCCAGGTGGAATCGACCTGCAGCGGCTTGCGCTCATTGAAGATATTAAAGGCCTGCAGCGTCATGGCGAGCTTGTTGTCGGCGAACGCGGGGCGATAGGTCAGGCCCAGGTCGACGATCTTGGTCCACGGCAAGCGGCCGGCATCGCCCGGACGCGAGGGCTGCCCATTGCAGATGTGGTGGGCCGAGCCGTAACCGATTGGATCGCCAGCGTCGGAATCTTCGCTGATGCCGTTGATGCTGACGTAGCCAAGGCATGACTTCGGCGTGCCCGACAGAATGCGGATGTTGCCGGCAATCAACCACTCCGGTGCGATCTGATACGAGCCGTATAGTTTGATCTGATGGCGACGGTCGTTGGCCAGATAGCCGCCGGAATACCACATCAATGCAGCGGCATCCCAGTCCTGCGTCTTGGAGACATCGGTCTGGCCGATATCGGATTTGATCTGGCCTTCGGTGTTGCCGAAATTGCGCGACCAGGTGTAGTCGATGCGGCCTTCCCATTTGCCGTCGAACGGATGCTGCAGGAACAGGTCCACGGCCAGATAGGTGCGCTTGGCCTTCTTGTCGAAGCCCCAGTCCGATGGCGACATTGACACCGACGTGCGACCGGAACCATCCAGGTTGGCCAGGCTGAAGGAATTGGTTTCGCCCGGATTGAAGATGATGCAGCCGGGCACGTTGACGCTGTCCGGATCGATCCCCGAGGCCGTGAGCTTGGTGCGCATCCGGTCGGCATCGCAGACGTCGTCGATGGTGGCACCCAGCGTGCGGTAGGTGGCCTTGGCGCCGGTGACCCAGTTCTCGCCCAGCGTCTTGTCGAAGCCGAGCATGAACTCGTCCTGGTACATCGATTTGAGGTCGGTGGCGGCGATGCCGGCGGCATCCGGTGCCTGGCCGCATTCCAGGCCGGCCGACACGATATTGCCGGAGCAGGTGAATCCTGCGGACGGGTCGACCGCCACCGGCGTCAGCCCGGTGGGATTGCCTTGGGCATCGATGCCGCTGTAGGTGAAATACTCGTTGGTAAACGTGGACGGCGAGGCGCCACGGATCGCAACGCTGTTGGGCAGTGCCAAGTAGTAGCGGCCTGCATTGCCATACACCTTGAGTGACGAATCGCCGAACACGTCCCAGCTCAGGCCCAAACGCGGCGCCCATTGGTCGCCACTGGACACGTAGGCCACACCGGCATCATTGAAGTTGGTGAACTTGTCGTTGCGAATGCCCAAGGTCAGCAGCAGCGTATCGGTGACCTGCCATTTGTCTTCGAGAAAATAGGCTTTTTGTTCCACCGACATGCTGGTCGCGGTATTGAAAACGGTCTGATTGACGAAATAGCCATTGCCGCCTGCCGGGCCAACGCCGAGCCCGGCCCTGATCGGCGAGGTCGGTCGCGAGGAGCGGCCATAGGTCCAGGTGTAGCCAGGGCCGGTGGTGATCACGCCTTCGTTGCTTGCATCGAAGTGCATGTTGTCCACACCGGCGGTCAGGGTGTGGGCACCCAGCACATACTCCAGATCGATCCGCAAACCACGCGTGGTGTTTTCGCCATCCCGGGCCTGGCTGGAGGTCTGGTTGTTGCGGATTTCCTGGCCGCCAGTGATGGCCGGATCCTGCAGGTTCGTCCCGGAAAGAAGTGCTGCAGTACTGGGATTGTTGCGAAAGTCTGTCTGCCTGCTCTTGCCGTATGTCGCGCTCAAGGTCAGGTCGTCGGTGATGTAGCTGGTGTACTTGCCGATGTAGTAGCGGTCGTTGACCTTGACCGTATCGGCGAAGGCGTCGGCGGCATCGCCACCCAGGCCTTCGTAGCCCAGAAAGTCGCTGTAGGCGCCGCCTTCGCGGTAGTTGTTTTTGATGCCGGTGAGTTCGAGGATGTTGCTGTCGTTGATGTTCCAGTCGACCTTGGCGTAGACCTTCGGCTCATCGATGCGGTAGTTGTTGCGGCCAATCACCGGGTCGTCGCGGCGCGCCGTCGTCACACCTTCGCTGCGCTCCTGCTCGGCGGCCACGAAAACGAACAAGCGGTCTTCGATCAGCGGGCCGCCGGCATACACGCTGTACACCGTGTTCCAGAACTGGTCGTCCTTGCGGCTGCGGTACAAGCTGCCCGGCAGCGTCGGGTCGCTGTATTCATACCCGTCTGGCGGCGTGGTCGAGGGATAGAACACGTTCTTGTTGTCGCTGGACAGCGACTTCGGGCGCCACAGCACTTGTGCACCGAAATGCCATTCGTTGGTGCCGCGCTTGCCGACCTGGCTGAGCACGCCGCCGGCCGAACGCCCGTAACGCGCGCTGTAGCCACCGGTATAGGTTTCCTGTTGATCGATGGCACCGAACGGCAGGGTGACGCCGCCGATGTTGGTCAACGGATTGGAGGTGAGATACCCGTTGAGGTAGTAGGCGTTTTCGGTGACGCCTGCGCCACCGAAGGAAATGGCGTTGCCGAAATAGCCGCTGCCCTGGACGGCGCCGGGCGACAGCAGTGCGATCGCTTCGCCGGAACGCGCCAGGGGCAGGCGTTGCAGTTGCTCGGCGGTGATCACCGTCCGCGACGCGGTGGCGGACACATCCACCGGCGAGATGTTCTTGCCGGTCACCGTGATGGTGCCCAGCGTGGCGGCATCGCTGGACGCCGGATTGCCGCCGAAGGACACATCGGTGCCGGCCCCGACCCGCAGCGCGATGTCCTTGCGTGTTTCCACCGCCGCTCCGTCACGTTGCAAGGTGACGGTGTAGGTGCCGACTGGCAGGTTGCCGATGGTGTAGCGCCCGTTCGCATCCACCGTTGCGGTGCGGGTGAAGCCGGTATTGCTCTGCACCGTCACACTGGCGCCGGCGCCGGCTGCCACCGTGCCGTAAATACCGGCGGTGGTGCTTTGCGCCGCGGCAGTACCGCTCGCCAGGATGCCTACGGCACCGCTGAGTGCCAGCGCAAGCACACTGATCCGGCGGTAACCTGCGCGCGAGGGCTGCAACGAACGGTGCACAGCGGGATTGCGGGTCATCTCTCTCTCCAGATGAGCGCCGCCAACGAATGTGACGGTGCGCTGACACCCGATGCTAGAGAGCGGTCGCGTTCGCTTAAAGAAAGATTTCTCTGAGTTTCATGCGTCTTTAAGCACAACCGTCAGATTTGTCCTATTCATCTTGCAAACGGCTGCACGTTGCAGCCGCGCGATGGGCATGCGTTCACCGGCGAACGCAGCCAAGCTACGACGCTGGCGGACCAACAGGCAAAAAAAACTGCCCATGACGGGCAGTCTTTTTGAGCGCGCTATTGCGGTGCTAGCGCATCAGCGCCCCAGTTCGAACGTCACATCCAGGGTGATCGACAGGGTGCTTTCGCCCGGAGCCACCTGGGTGTCCATCTCGGCCTTGGCCGAGCGCATCGAGGCGGCCATCATCATCGGGCGCACCACGCCACCGCCGCTGCGGCCTTCGGAGATGCTGACGATGCGGCGCACCTTGAGCCCAAGCGACTTGGCGTAGGTTTCGGCGCGGGCCTGCGCCTTCTTGAGCGCGGCCACGCGGGCTTCGTCGTAGACCGGTTCGGGCTGGTCGATCGAGAAGCTGGGGCCGTTGATGTCGTTGGCGCCTTGCGCAACCAGGGCATCGAGCACCTTGCCCAGCTTGGCGATGTCGCGCACCTTGAGGCTGACGGTGTTGCTGGCCTGGTAGCCGATGATCTTCGGCGCTTCGTTTTCTTTGTAGCTGTACTGCGGATTGAGATTGATGCCGCTGGTCTGCACGTCCTTGTCGGCGATGCCGGCGGCCTTGACTGCGGTCATGACCTTACTCATCTGCTCTGCGTTCTGGCGCATCGCGGCGTTGCCATCCACCGCCTGGGTCACCACACCGGCCGACACCGTGGCGATGTCCGGCACGCGCTTGGCTTCTGCTTCGGCCGACACATTGAGCAAGGTGCCATCCTTGGGAATGGTGTAGCTCGGAGCGGTCTGGGCGTGGGCGGTCATGGCGGTTCCGGCAGCGATGGACAGGGCCAGCAACAACGGCTTGAGGGTGGTACGCATGGAGTCTCCTTGTCTGTGCGCGCAGCGTGTTGTGGGACCGATGAATATGCTGTGAGTCGATCGTGCGCGGCGATGGCGCGACAGGCAAGCGTGCAGGGACGGCCAACAGGTATGCTGGGTGGATGCTCTATCTCGCCTCCCGATCGCCGCGCCGACACGAACTCCTGCATCGCCTCGACGTTCCGTTCCAGACCCTGGAACTGGACGTGCCCGAAGTGCGCGCGCCGGGCGAATCGCCCGAGCACTATGTGCACCGCGTGGCCTTGGACAAGGCGCGCGCGGGGCTGGCACTGGTGCAGGCCGACGATGCACAGGCCATCGTGCTCGGCTCCGATACCGAAGTGGTGCTCGGCGAGCGCGTGTTCGGCAAGCCGGTCGATGTCGATGATGCGATCGCCATGCTCACGGTGCTGGCCGGGCGCACCCACCAGGTGCTCACCGCGGTGGTGCTGGTCGGAGCACAACGGCCAGCGCAGCAGGCGCTGGTGGTGTCGGAGGTCACCTTCGATGCGCTCGATGCGACCGAGATTGCCGCTTATGCGGCGTCTGGCGAGCCCATGGGCAAGGCCGGCGCGTACGCGATCCAGGGGCGTGCGGAGCGCTTCATTACCCATTTGTCTGGCAGCTATTCCGGCGTGATGGGATTGCCGCTGTTCCAGACCTCGCAATTGCTCACAGCCTTCGGAGCACATTAGATGTCGGAAGAGATCCTGGTCAACGTCACCCCCCGCGAAACCCGCGTGGCCGTGATCGAGAACGGCATGTTGCAAGAGCTGCATATCGAACGCGGTTGGCGCCGCGGAGTGGTGGGCAATATCTACAAGGGCAAGGTGCAGCGGGTGATGCCCGGCATGCAGGCTGCGTTCGTGGAAGTGGGCCTGGAGCGCGCCGCGTTCCTGCATGCCAACGACGTGGTGCGGCCGGCCCCGGCGCCCGCGAGCGTGGTGGATACCGAAGAAACCCCGATCCCGCCGCCGCTGGCCGCCTCGGTGCCGATCGTGGAGTTGCTGCGCGACGGCCAGGACATCGTGGTGCAGGTGGTCAAGGACCCGATCGGCACCAAGGGCGCGCGGCTGACCACGCAGATCAGCATTCCCTCGCGGTATCTGGTGCTGCTGCCGCAGTCCAAGGTGGTGGGTGTCTCGGCGCGGATCGAAGACGAGGCCGAGCGCCTGCGCCTGAAGACCATCGTCAGCGAGGTCTCGGCCCAGCATGGCGGCTTCGGCTACATCATCCGCACCAATGCCGAGGGCCAGCCGGCCGAAGCCCTGGCCGAAGACATCGCCTATTTGTCGCGGGTCTGGAACGTGGTCGAGCGGCGCGGCCGCGAGGCGTCGGCGTGCAGCATCATTTACGAAGACCTGAGCCTGCCGCTGCGTGCGGTGCGCGACCTGATCCGCAAGGACGTGGAGAAGGTCAAGGTCGACTCCAACGAGACGTTCGTGCAGCTGCAGGCCTTCGTGGCCAAGTACATGCCGGTGCTGGCCGAGCGGCTGGAGCTGTACACCGGCGACCGCCCGATCTTCGACCTGTATGGCGTGGAAGACGAAATCGGCCGCGCGCTGGACAAGCAGGTGCCGCTCAAGTCCGGCGGCTACCTGGTCATCGACCAGACTGAAGCGATGACCACCATCGACGTCAACACCGGTTCGTTCGTCGGCCAGCGCAATCTGGAAGAAACCGTGTTCCGCACCAATCTGGAGGCGGCGCAGGCGGTGGCCCGGCAGCTGCGGCTGCGCAACCTGGGCGGCATCATCATCATCGATTTCATCGACATGGATGATCCCGAGCATCGGCGCCAGGTGTTGCGCACGCTGGAAAAGGCATTGGCCCGCGACCACGCCAAGACCACCGTGTACGAGTTCTCGCCGCTGGGCCTGGTGGAGATGACCCGCAAGCGCACCGTGGAAAGCCTGGAGCGGCAGTTGTCGGAAACCTGCGGCCAGTGCGGCGGGCGCGGCACCATCAAGACCGCCGAAACGGTGACCTACGAAATCTTCCGCGAGATCACCCGCGCGGTGCGGCAGTTCGATGCCGCGCGGCTGCTGGTGATCGCCTCGTCCAAGGTGGTGGCGCGCATCACCGACGAAGAATCCGCGGCGGTGGCCGAACTGGAGGAATTCCTCGGCAAGAGCATCCGCTTCCAGTCCGACGACCAGTACCTGCAGGAGCAGTTCGACGTGGTGCTGCTGTGAGGCAGGGAATGGAGAGTCGGGAATCGGGAATGGGGGAAGAGCGAAAGGCTCTCTGCGGGATACTGTTAACGGCCTTAGAATGGGGGAGTGCGCGAACGGATGATCGTGCGTACGGGGCGCTGCGTGCTCTTACGACTCCCGACTCCCGACTCCCGATTCCCCGCCGTTAATGCCGACCCCGCTGCGCCGCCGTCTCCGCCTGTTTCGCCGTTATGCGATCACCGCCAGTGCGCTCGCGCTGGTGGCGCTCGCCGTGCTGGTGGGCGCGGCCAGCCAGGCGCTGCCGCTGGCAGAGCAGCATCCGCAACAGATCGCCGCGTGGCTGAGCGAGCGTGCCGGCCAGCCGATCCGCTTCGACCGCCTGCAGACCGAATGGACCCGCCGCGGCCCGTTGTTGCGTCTGGATGGGCTGCGCATCGGCCCCAACGATGACGTGCGTGTGGGTCAGGCCGAAGTGGTGCTGGCGATGTACGCCGGCCTGCTGCCGGGCCATGCGCTGACCGAGGTGCGCCTGCGTGGGCTGGCCTTGACCCTGCAGCGTGGCGATGACGGGGTGTGGTCGGTGCAGGGGCTGCCCAGTGGCCGGCATGCGGATCCCCTGGACGCCTTGCGCCGGTTAGGCGAAATCCAGGTGTCGGAGGCGCGGCTGCATATCGATGCGCCGTCGATCGGGCTGGACACCACGCTGCCACGGATCGATCTGCGGCTGCGCGTGCAGGGCGCGACCCTGCGCGTCGGCAGCCGCAGCTGGATCGACCCGGCACGTGCGCCGCTGACCTCGGTGCTGGAGTTCGACCGCGACAGTGGCGATGGCAGCGCGTACGCGCAGGCCGCGCCGGCGGACCTGGCCGCGTGGGCGTCGCTGCTGCAGGCCGGCGGCGTGCGGGTGGATGGCGGCAGTGGACGGCTGCAGGCCTGGGCGCAACTGCGTGCCCGCCGCGTGTCTGCGGTCACCGTGGTGGCCGACCTCACCCAGGTGCAATTGTCGGGAGCGCCGTTGGCTGGCGAATCGGCGCGCCGCACGCTCAAGTGGGAACGCCTGCAGGCGCGTGCGCGCTGGCAGACCGTGGCGGGTGGCTGGCAGCTGGATGCACCACAGCTGCGGCTGGGCAGCGCGAACACGCTGCAGCATCTCGACGGCCTGAGCATCGCCGCCGGGCGCCGTTATGCGGTGGTGGGCGATGCACTGGATGTGTCCGGGCTGATCGCCGCCGCTGCGCTGAGCGACCAGCTGTCGCCGGGCCTGCGCCGCTGGTTGGCGTTGTCCAGGCCGCAGTTGCGCGTGAGCAAGCTGCAGCTGGCGGGCGAGCAGGGCGGCGCGGTGCGCGCGCAGGGGCAGGTGGAGGAACTGGCATTCCAGCCGGTCGGGAAATCGCCGGGTATCAGCGGCCTGCGCGGGCACTTCGACGGCGATGCGCAGGCGATCGCGCTGCAAACTGCGCCCGATGCCACGCTGCGCTTCGACTGGCCTACCGGCTTTGGCGTGGTGCACGAAGTGCAACTGGCCGGCAGCATCGTTGGCTGGCGCGACGGTGACGGCTGGCAGGTCGCCACGCCGGCGCTGCGGGTGCAGGCCAAGGACTACGGCGCCAACCTGCGCGGCGGGATGTGGTTTGAGAACGATGGCACCCGGCCACGCATCTCCCTGGCGGCGCAGCTGGATGACGCCGCACTGCCGGTGGCGCGCAAGTTCTGGATCCGTTCGAAGATGAGCAAGGCCGCCATCGACTGGCTCGACATGGCCGTGGCCGGCGGCGTGATCACCGGCGGCACCGGCCTGGTCAGCGGTGACCTGGACGACTGGCCGTTCGACAACAACGATGGCCGCTTCGAAGCCTTCGGGCAGATCCGCGATGGCGAGATCCGCTTCCAGCCGGACTGGCCGGCGATGACCCAGGTGCAGGCCGATCTGCGCTTCATCGGCAATGGTTTCTCGCTGCAAGGCAGCGGCGCGCTGGCCGGCACGCCGGTGGCGCAGTTCGAGGCCGGTATCCCGAATTTCGCCACCTCCGAGCTCTATGTGCGCGCCTCCACCCAGGCTGACACTGCGCAGTTGCTGGGCATGTTGCGCAGCAGCCCGCTGGAGCGCCGCTATGGCGATACCTTGCGCAACCTCACCACCTCCGGCCCGGCCGCGGTCACCTTCGATCTGCTGCGCCCGTTACGCACCAAGGGCGTGGGCGGGCATCTGCAGGGCACCGTTGCGCTGCAGGGCGCCAAGCTGGCCGACGCGCGCTGGAACCTGGCCTTCGATCAGGTCAGCGGGCAGGCCGAGTACCGCGACAGCGGCTTCGGCGCCGAGCATCTGAGCGTGCAGCACCAGGGCCGCACCGGCGAGCTGGCGTTGCGTGCCGGCGGCTTCGTGCAGGACCCGGCGCAGGCGTTCGAGGCGCGCTTCGGGGCCACGCTGGATGCGAAGGAGCTGTTCGACCGCGCGCCGCAGATGGAATGGCTGCGTCCGTATGTGCATGGCAGCGCGCCATGGCAGGTGGGCGTGGATGTGCCGCTGGCGCGTCCGGGGCAGCCCGATGTGCCTGCACAGCTCACGTTGCGCTCGCAGTTGGTCGGCACCACGCTGGATCTGCCCGCACCGCTGGACAAGCCGGCCACGCAGCCGCTGGACACGCGGGTCAAGGTGGCTTTGCCGGTGGGCAATGGCGATATCGATGTGGCGTTCGGCCAGCTGGTGGCGGTCAAGGCCAGCAGCCAGGGCACCCAGACCGGCGTGCGCGTGGTGATGGGCACCGACACCGTGACCGAGCGGCCGCCGGCCAATGGCCTGGTGGTCAATGGCCGCACCGCCTCGCTGGATGCCATCGACTGGATCGGCCTGGCGCGCGGCAGTGCCGAGCCCGACATGCCGCCGCTCCCCGGCCAACCGGCACAGCCAAGCGAAAAGCTGCCGCTGCTGCAGGTGGATGTGCAGGCCGATAAATTGTTGATGATTGGCGGCGTCTTTCCGCAAACCCGCCTGCGCCTGCGCCCCACCCGCGATGCGGTGGCGGTGACGCTGGATGGGCCGTCGCTGGCCGGCCAGCTCACCGTGCCCAATGCCGACGGCGCCGCAGTGCAGGGCAAGCTCAGCACGGTGCGCTGGCAGCCGGTGGCCGCTGCGCCGGAACCGGCCGCGCCCGAGCCTGGCGACCCGCTCGCCGGCGCATTGCCGGAGCCGGCGCGGCGCGCGGTGGCAGAGTTCGACCCGGTGTCGATCCCGCCGCTATCGTTGGATATCGACGACCTGCGCGTGGGCAAGATGACCCTGGGTGCTGCCACCTTGCGCAGCAGCCGGCTGACCGACGGCATGCAGGTGGACCAGCTGCAACTGCGCTCGGACGACCAGAACATCGGCCTGACCGGCGCCTGGCGCGGCAAGGGCGAGGCCGCCAGCACGCGGCTGTCTGCGCGCGTGGACAGCCGCAACCTGGGCAATCTGCTGCAGAACCTCACCCTGGGCGGGCAGCTGCGCGGTGGCGAAGGCCAGCTGGAACTCAACGCCGGCTGGCAGGGCTCGCCGACCGGGTTTGCGCTCGGCTCGCTCGAGGGCAACCTCACCGTGGACGCCCGCAACGGCCAGTTGCTGGAGGTGGACCCCGGCGCCGGCCGCGTACTTGGCCTGCTCAGCGTGGCGCAGTTGCCGCGCCGGTTGATGTTCGACTTCCGCGACTTCTTCTCCAAGGGCCTGGCGTTCAACAAGCTTGCCGGCGAAGTGCGCTTTGGCGATGGCTTTGCGCGCACCGATGCGATCCGGATCGAAGGCCCGGCCGCCGACATCGCCATTCGCGGGCAGACCGACCTGCGTGCGCAGACCTTCGACCAGACCGTGGACGTGAACCCCAAGGCCGGCAATCTGCTCACGGTGGTGGGCGCGGTGGCCGGTGGCCCGGTGGGCGCGGCGGTCGGCGCGGCCGCCAATGCGGTGCTCGGCAAACCGCTGGGTGCGATTGGTGCCAAGACGTATCACGTCACCGGGCCGTGGAAGGAGCCGCAGGTGGACGTGGTAGACCGCGATGCGCGCGAGCGTGCGCCCGCCAGGCCGGCGCCGGACAAGGCGCCGCGCTAGGCAGTCAGTCGATCACTCGGCGGGCGGGTCAGACGGCGCGCCGGTACGGGTGAATAGCGGCAGGCGCAGTCACGCCACGAAAGTAGCCGCGCTGCCATTTCTCGCGCGCCGCCGCCGATTGCGCGTCCGGCAAGGCCTCCAGGAAACGGGTGCGGCTGTCGGTCCAGTCGGCATGCTGCTGCGCCAGCGCCGGCGTTTCGGACAACGGCTGCCACTGCGGCTGCACCTGTTCGATCAACTGCCGCTGCAGCGGGAACAGATGGCAAAACGGCTCGCCCGCCTCGAAACGCACGCGCCCCGGTCGGGTAAAACGCCAGTTCATGGTGAAGGTGTACGGGCTCCAGTCGGTTTCCACGATGCCGCTCAGCGCACCGATGCCGTCCTTGGGGCAGTTCAACGGCCCGCTGACGAACAGGTTCACACCCGCGTCGGTCCGAAACAGGCAGGGCACGTGGAAGGTGAGCATGCCGTAGCCGAAATGGCTGATCGCCGGCGCGGCGGTGCCGGCATCGGCGGTGATCACCACCGCGCCCAGCCCATCGCCGCCATCCCAGACCGCCTCGAAACCGGCCTGGCACAGCAGCTCCCAGCCATGCGCATTGGCGATGGCCAGCGGCAGGCAACGGTAGGCGTAGCGTTGGTCGGTGGCATCCATCCAGGCGCGTTCGTGCGGCGCGGGGCGGATATCCAGCGTGTGTCCGTCCAGAACGTGGGCAATGAGTTTCATGCGTGCGCGGTGGCTGGCAGCGGGCTGGCGATGATAGCCGCGTGCCACGTTCAGCCGCGCGACTTGTCTCCCCGGCGCGCGACCCCCATCCTCACAGCATGACCGACACCGCCCTGACTCTGGCCGAATCCCGGCTGCTGCTTCCTTCCGGCCTGGATACCGGCCACCTCGACCGCACCTTCGGCGCCCTGCTGGGCCCCGGCATCGACTTCGGCGACCTGTACTTCCAGCATTCGCGACGCGAGAGCTGGAGCGTGGAAGACGGCATCGTCAAGGACGGTGCGCATTCCATCGAACAAGGCGTGGGCGTGCGCGCCATCTCTGGCGAAAAAACCGGCTTCGCCTATTCCGACGACATCCAGCGCGAAGCCTTGCTGGAAGCGGCCCAGTCGGCGCGCGCGATCTCGCGCGATGGCGGCGCGCAATCCACCCGCACGCTGGTGCGCGGCAACGGCCGTGCGCTGTATCCGGCCACCGACCCGATCGACGACATGGACAGCGCCACCAAGGTGGACCTGCTGCGCCGCATCGACCAGTACCTGCGCGCTGCGGACTCGCGCGTCAAGCAGGTGATGGTGAGTTTGTCCGGCGGCGTGGACACGGTACTGATCGCGCGCAGCGACGGTGTGCTGGCCGCCGACGTGCGTCCGCTGGTGCGCTTGAACGTGCAGGTGATCGTCGAACACGGCGGCCGCCGCGAGTCCGGCTATTCCGGTGGCGGTGGCCGTTACGGCTATGCCGAGCTGTTCGCTGACGGACGCCCGGAAGGTTTTGCGCGTGAAGCATTGCGCCAGGCGCTGGTCAACCTGGATGCGATTCCCGCGCCGGCCGGCGTGATGCCGGTGGTGCTGGGGCCGGGCTGGCCGGGCGTGCTGCTGCACGAAGCGGTGGGCCATGGGCTGGAAGGCGACTTCAATCGCAAGGGCACCAGCGTGTACGCCGGCCGCATCGGCGAGCGCGTGGCCTCCAAGGGCGTGACCATCGTCGATGACGGCACCCTGGATGGACGCCGCGGCTCGCTCAATATCGATGACGAAGGCACGCCCAGCCAGTGCACCACGCTGATCGAAGACGGCGTGCTGGTCGGCTATATGCAGGACACCCACAACGCGCGTCTGATGGGCGTGGCGCCCACCGGCAATGGCCGCCGCGAATCCTTCGCGCACCTGACCATGCCGCGCATGACCAATACCTACATGCGTGCCGGCGAGCATGATCCGCAGGAGATGATCCGCTCGGTCAAGAAGGGTATCTATGCGGTCAACTTCGGTGGCGGCCAGGTCGACATCACCAGCGGCAAGTACGTGTTCTCCGCAACCGAAGCGTACCTGATCGAAGGCGGCAAGGTCACCGCGCCGGTGAAGGGCGCCACCCTGATCGGCAATGGCCCGGAAACCATGCAGAAGGTGCGCATGATCGGCAACGATCTGGCCCTGGACGAAGGCGTGGGCGTCTGCGGCAAGGACGGGCAGAGCGTGCCGGTCGGCGTGGGTCAGCCATCGCTGCTGATCGACGGCATCACCGTGGGCGGAACGCAGGCCTGAGATGCCGGGAATCGGGAATCGGGAGTGGGGAATCGCAACGGCAAGGGCGCAGAGTAGTGCGTCGGGCGGTTGCGGTTTGCCGGTTCAGCGGAGGGGCATCGAGAGTCAGGAGCAGAGAATCGCAACGGCAGGGATGGCCGCTGCGGGGCTGGATGGATCGGGCGGAGCCTTATTCGTCGTTTTCCGACGCCGACTCTTCGTCTTCCAATCCCGCATCCCCACTCTCCAATCCCGGCTTCTGAGACAGATCACGCAGTACCTGGAACAGCTCACGGTAGGCGCGCGGCGGCTTGTTCTTGGCCCGCTCGTGGATCGCGTTGCGCACCAGTTGACGCAGTTGCTGGCGGTCGGCGGCCGGGTAGGCTTCCAGCAGTTCGGCCAGCGCGACGTCGCCTTCGGCGAGCAGGCGCTCGCGCCAGCGTTCGACGCGGTGAATCGCCGCCACTTCGCGGCGAGCGGTATCGCTGTTGGCATCCAGCGCATCGCGGATCGCATCCAGGGTTTCGTCGTCCTCGCGGCGCATGTGCTTGGCCAGAAACGCCAGCTGGCGCTTGTGCGCGATATGCGAGGTGATGCGCTTGCTCTCTTCGATATGCGGGATCAACGATTCGGGCACCGGCAACTTGGCCAGCTGCGTCGGGGTGAGCGCCACCAGTTTTTCGCCCAGGTCGAAAATTTCCAACGCCTCGCGCCGTTGCTGGCTGCGGCTGGCGCCACGAAATTCACCGGTATCTTCATCGCGTCCGCGCATGCCACTACATCCCAAAACGTGTTTAGTTAAATTTCCGGCCATGAACGGCCGGACTCCGGCGGAAGCCTCCGCACCAAATTCAGACACTGCGGCCATGGATGGCCGAGCATTCTGCGGAAGGATCCGCATCCAAATTCAGACAGTCCGGCCACGATGGCCGGGCTTTCGCGGACGGATCCGCATCCAAAGGATAAAGCATTGAACGCACTCTCCTCCGAAACCCGTGTGACCGACGACAGCCTGCAGCTCCTGGAGGCACTCACCGACATCTCTCAGCGGCTGCTCGAGCGCGCCCGCGCCGCCGGCGCGACCCAGGCCGAAGTGAGCTGCAGCGAAGAACGCGGTCTGGACGTGAACGTGCGGCTGGGCGAGGTGGAAACCGTCGAGTCCACGCGCGACCGCGGCATTGCGGTCACGGTGTACTTCGGCAAGCGCAAGGGCAGTGCGAGCACCGCCGACCTGCAGGAATCCAGCCTGGAGGCCACCGTTGCGCAGGCCTGCGCCATTGCCCGCTACACCGAAGACGACCCCGCCGCCGGCCTGGCCGATGCGGAGCTGATGGCGCGCGACTTTCCCGAGCTGGACAGCTGGCACCCATGGGCGCTGGACGCCGACACCGCCGTGGATCTGGCGCTGGCCTGCGAAAACGCCGGCCGGCAGGCCGATACGCGGATCAGTAACTCCGACGGCGCCTCGGCCAGCACCGGGCTCAGCCTGTCGGTGTACGCCAACTCGCACGGATTCATCGGGCGCGAGCGCGGCACCCACCATTCGATCAGCTGCGCGCTGATTGCCGGGCAGGGCGATGGCATGCAGCGCGATGGTTGGTACAGCAGTGCGCTGGCGCGCGAAGACCTGGAAGCGCCGGACGCGATCGGCCGGCATGCCGCCGCGCGCACCGTGGCACGGTTGCAGCCGCGCTCGCTGCCGACCGGCCAGTTGCCAGTGTTGTTCGCGCCGGAAGTGGCACGCTCGCTTGTCGGGCACTTGCTCGGTGCAGTGTCCGGCGGTGCGCTGTACCGCCGCGCCAGCTTCCTGCTCGATAGCGTCGGCACGCAGCTGTTTCCTGAGTGGTTCGGCATCGAGGAATTGCCGCACCTGCGTCGCGGCCTGCGCTCGGCCGCGTTCGACGGGGAAGGCGTGGCCACGCGCCGCTCGGCCTTGGTCGACGGCGGCGTGTTGCAGCGCTATGTGCTGGGCAGCTATTCGGCGCGCAAGCTCGGGCTGCAGACCACCGCCAATGCCGGCGGGGTGCACAACCTGCAGGTGACCGCCAATGCCGGCGACCTGGCATCGATGGTCGCCGGCATGTCGCGCGGGCTGCTGGTCACCGAGCTGATGGGCAACGGCGTCAACGCGGTGACCGGCGACTATTCGCGCGGTGCCGGCGGGTTCTGGGTCGAGAACGGCGAGATTGCCTATCCGGTCGACGGGCTGACCATTGCCGGCAACCTGCGCGACATGTTTGCCGGGATCGAAGCGGTGGGCAGCGATGTCGACCCGCGCTCGCACGTCAAGATCGGCTCGGTGCTGATCAATCGCATGACCGTGGCCGGCGACAGCTGAGTCACCCGCCCAGTAACTGCGCCCGCCAGCGTCCCGGCGCTGGCGGACCCATGGCTTCCCGCACTGGTGGCGCGCGGATTGGTTGCTATAGTCCGCCGCACACCACAACCATGCATGGGGAGACATGATGAGCGAGTTCGACACACACGCCGCGCCACCACCGCCGCCGATCAGCACCGGCACGCCCTCGGAAGAGCGCACGCTGGCACTGGCCGCGCACCTGCTGGGCATCCTGACGTCCTTCATCGGCGCGCTGGTGATCTGGCTGATCAGCAAGGACGCCAGCCCGTCCAAGCCGTTTGCCACCGACCAGGCCAAGGAAGCGCTGAACTTCCAGATCACCGTGATCATTGCCTACGTGGCTGCGGTGATCCTGACCATCGTGTCGTTCGGCATCCTGTTCTTCGTGCCGACGCTGGTGTGGGTCGCCAACCTGGTGCTCTGCATCCTGGCGGCGGTCAAGGCCAACAGCGGCGAGAGCTACCGCTATCCGTTCACGCTGCGCCTGATCAAGTAATTCTTGATTACGCGTAAAACAAAGGCCCGGCAGTCATGCCGGGCCTTTGGCGTTTTTAGAAAGTCACGCAATCAGTTCTGCGCCGGGGTGTTCTCGGCAAAGTACTCGTGGCTGTCGGCATTGGTGATCGCCTGGGCCGGGTTGCTGATCGCCAGGCTGCGTGCGCCGGACTGACCATACACGCGGTCCTGGGTGCCGGCCACCACGGTGAAGTGGCTGGTCTCGTGCACCAGCGTGCCGGCCTTGGAGTCGGTGCCGGTTGTCGACGCGCTCCAGAACGCGTTGCAGACATGGATCTCGTACGGCTGGTTCGGATAGACGTAAGCGAAGGCGTCCGCCAGATCCGCTTCGCAGCTGCAGTTGATCGTCAGCTGGCCATTGTTCTGGTCCAGCGCGTTGTCGATGTTGACGAAGTTGGAGCTGACCCGGCTGTAGCGCGCGGCGTTGTAGGTGCCGAACCAGGTGGTGTAGCGCGCCCCGGTGCTGCCGCCGTTGAGGTAGGTACGCGCGTTCTGCGAGTAATTACGCGCGGCAGCGACGCCACTGGCGGCCTGGTTGGTGCGGGTGGTGCTGCAGTTGAGATAGTTGATGCCGTTGACCACGGCGGTCGGGCCGATTGCGAGCTGGCGCTGTACGCCACGCCACGCCGCGCGCCATCCAGCCAGACGGTGAGCGGGGTGCTGGTGGCCACTGCCGGCAGGCCGTTTGCGGCCTTCATCAGGCTGCCATCGGACAGCGAGGCGTACTGCAGCGACGAGCGCACCTGGATGGTGTAGTTGCCGCTGGTGGACAGGTCATAGGCACCGGCCAGATCCACCTCGCCCTGGACACTCTGGCCCGGCTGCAGGATGGTGAAGTCGGCTGCCTTGGGCAGGCCGCGCTTGACCAGGCGCCCGGTGTAGTCCACCGGCTTGCCGTCGCGGCTCACTTCCAGGATGCCGTTGTCCAGCGACTTCAGCGGCAGCTGATAGGTCGGAACGCGGGCGACCTGGCTGCCGTTGTTGGTGACGGTGACCGCGATCCTGCCTTGATGTCGCCCGGCCTGGTCGGCCACTGGCGCCAGTTCGATGGTCAACGGAACCGGTCCGCGCACGGACTGTGCCTGCGCCGAACCGAGCACGCCGACGACGGCCAGCGTGCCTGCTGCAAACGATGCAAGAAAAACATTCTTCACCAGTGACTCTCCTTGGTCGGGGGATGCCCGCAAGCGCGGGCAGGCCAAACCTAGGCAGAGCGAGCGGACGCGACAAGTCGTTCAATTAGCAATATTTCTGGATGTAGCGCATGGGTTATGCATCCGGATACATCACTGGTGTAGATAATTCAGCAATAAAGCGTGCCGTCGGTCATGGAATCGTGGTGCCTGTGTGTCGCCGGCTGACACAAACTGTGGCGACCAATGTGCCGTTTTGTGACCAGGCGCGCCTGTTGCCTGAATGGATCCGCGTGATCGACCGTGCGGTGGCGCACGGAATGCGCAAACGTGTCGCGTAACGCGAACACCGGGAGGTGATGCATGCGGCGGCCGCCGTGTTTGCGTTGGCGTCTGGCTGGGCGGCGATGTGGTGCGGAGCGATGCGTTGGAGTCCGCAGATGCTCGGCATCCACGCGCCATCACACGCGCTCGGCAGCCGCGCGTGAGGCCTGGTTAGCCGTATCTAGTGGGCGCGGTCGACCGCGAAGCGGCCGAGGCTGGCCAAGGTGGCGCCGGATTCGCCGTAGGGCAGCAACAGTGCGTGCATATGGCTGGCCAGTTCCGCCAGCTTGGTTTTGGCGCCGTCCATGCCCAGCAAGGCGGGGTAGGTGGACTTGGACTGCGCCGCATCCTTGCCGGCGGTCTTGCCGAGCTGGGCGGAGCTTGATTCCACATCCAGGATGTCGTCACGCACCTGGAACGCGAGCCCCAGCGCGTCGGCAAACGCATCCAGACGCTGCTGGTCGGCAATACCCGCGCCGCCGGTCAGCACGCCCATGCGCACCGCGGCACGGATCAGCGCACCGGTCTTGAGCGCATGCATGCGCTGCAGTGCCTCCAGCGCCTGCACCTGCCCGGTGGCGTCGATATCCAGCGCTTGGCCGCCACACATGCCGGCCGCACCGGCGGCAGATGCCAGGCTCTGCAACCAGCCCACCCGCAGTGCCGCATCTGCCGGCGCCTCGGCCAGCAGTTCGAACGCGCGTGCCTGCAAGGCATCGCCGGCCAGGATCGCGGTGGCTTCGTCGAAGGCGATGTGCACCGTGGGGCGGCCGCGACGCAGCGCGTCATCGTCCATGGCCGGCAGGTCATCGTGCACCAGCGAATACGCGTGGATCAGTTCTACCGCCACCGCCGGCGCGTCCAGGCTGCCTTCTTCGGCGCCGAACAAGGCGCCGCTTGCATAGACCAGCAGCGGACGCATGCGCTTGCCGCCACCAAGCACGGCGTGGCGCATGGCCGCGTGCAAACGCTGCGGGGCGAGGGCGGGGCTGGGAAGGCAGGCGTCCAGCTGCCGTTCGGTGCGTGCAAGCCAGCGCTCAAACAACGCCGCGCTCACTCAGCCGCCATCCAGCGACGGCGGCTCGAATGCTTCTGCCTGTTCGGGGCGTGCGGGGTCGGTCACCAGACGCACGCGCAATTCCGCCTGTTCCAGCGCCTGCTGGCAATCGCGGTACAGCCCGATGCCGCGCTCGTAGGCGGTGAGCGACTGCTCCAGGCTCATCTCGCCCACTTCCATCTTCTGCACCAGTTGCTCGAGTTCTTCCAGCGACTGTTCGAAGCGGGCGACGGGGGAGGATTCGTTCAAAGACTTCTTGGCCATCGACAAAGTGTGCGGCGCGCGCGCAGGCGGGTCAATTCGCGGGTGCAGCGCTGCGCCACTGCAGGCGCGCGGCGTGCGCACGCAACCACTGGTCCAGCGTGGCAGACACGATCTGATCACCGGCGGCCAGCAATGTCTCGCCGGCCCACAACAAGGGCAGGCGCGTGCGTTCCCACGGCGGCAGGTCTGATTGCTGCAGCAGATGTTTGAGCTGATGCGAATGGGTCCGGCCCGGCAGCACGATGCGCTCGCCGCCCTGGCGCGCGCGCACCTGCAGTGGCTGCTCGAAGCGCAAGCCCGGCGTGCCGCGCAGTTGCAGTTGCGCGCCGTCGGGCAATAACAGTGTGCTGTCGCCGTTCCACTCGGCCTGCCACTGCGCTGGCCACGTCGCGCGCGCACTGAGCAGGTACAGCTGCTGACGCCAGCGGCGAATTTCTGTCTGTTGCCAGGCAAAGCAGGTCTGCCGATCCGGCTGCGTGGTGGCGATCTCGCGTTCAAGTGCGTGCACGCCCTGCGCCGGCAGCGGCGGCGCGTGCGCAGCGGCCACCCAGGCGCGCAACAGGCGTGCGCGGCGCGCGGGGGAATGGCTGCGCAATGGCTGCAGCTCCAGGGCGCCGGCGCTGTTGCAGACGGTGGGCAGCAGGTTGACGTCGTCGTCGTGCAGCAGGGTGCTGGCATCGCCGCACAGCTGCGCGCTGCGGGCCAGTGCATCGGCCGCCAGCGGCCAGCGCTGCTGCAGCGCCGGCAGAACCTGCGTGCGCAGGAAATTGCGGTCGTGCTGCGGATCGGTATTGCTGGGGTCGTCGATCCAGCGCACTGCATGCGCCTGCGCATAGGCCGCCAAATCGGCGCGTGCGTGGCCGAGCAACGGCCGCCACAGCGTGCCCGGGCCGAACGGGCGCTGCGGACGCATCGCCGCCAGTCCGTCAGGGCCGGAAGCGCGCAGCGCGCGCAGCAGGAAGGTTTCGGCCTGGTCGTCACGGTGATGCGCCAGTGCCAGCCACTCACCCGCTGCCAGGGTCGCTGCAAAGGCCGCATGCCGCGCGGCGCGTGCGGCCGCTTCCAGCCCGCTACCGCTGTCGCGTGCCACCTGCACGCGCACGATGTGCAGGGCAATCCCCAAGGCCGCGCACTGCTGTTGGCAGTGCAGCGCCCAGGCGTCAGCATCCGCATGCAGTCCATGGTGGACATGCACGGCGCGCAGGCCGGCCTCGCGGTAGCCGGGGGTGGCGGCCAGGGCATGCAGCAACACGGCCGAATCCATACCACCGCTGTAGGCGACCAGCACCGGTGCCGGTGGGGTGGCGGGGATCAACCCGGCTGCCTGCATCACGTCCACGTCAGGCCACGCCCGTCATGACGCCGACCGCTGCCGGCCGCGCACCGCACCGGTTGTGCGCGGTGGGCTCGGCCATCAGCGCTGGGTCGCGCGCTCGAAGGTGGCGGGTGCGGGCAGGTTCACCGGCACCCCGGCGCTGTCGCAGGTGCCGGCCTTGCACAGGCGCTCGCGCAGACGCGGTGTGGCCTGGACGATGACGTGGTAGATCACGTTCTCTTCCAGCGTGCCGTGGAACGCCGCGCTGCCCGGGCCGGTGGCCCAGATGCCGACGTCTTCGCCGCCGTGGCTTTCGGACTTGGTCGGCACCAGCGATTCCTGCATGTAGCTGGGCGCCTCGGTATCAACATGGGTGAGGTCGGGGCGACCGTGGGCCGGCTCGCTGCTGCTGGGCTCGTGCGGATACTTTTTCGGCCCGGCCGGCTGTGCGTTGGTCGCGCCGGTATGGCCGGGGCCATTGGCGTAGCTGAGGGTGGTGTAGGGCTGGCCGGCCAGATCGGTGGCCAGCTGGGTGCGGTCGCCTTCTTCGCCGCCGGTGCCGCGCACCTTGCCCAGGATCGGGTTGCCACGCACCGGGTAGCCCACGAAGTTGAGCGTGTGCGAATGGTCGGCGGTGACGATGATCAGCGTGTCCGGCGGCGCCGTCTGCACGGCGGTGCGCACCGCATCCGACAGCGAGACGGTTTCATCCAGCGCGCGGTAGGCATTGCCGGCGTGGTTGGCGTGATCGATACGGCCGCCTTCGACCATCAGCACAAAACCGTTCGGGTCGCGCGACAGCGACTGGATCGCGGTGCGGGTCATCTCGGTCAGGCTGGGCTCGCCTTGCGGCGTGCGGTTGCGGTCATGGTCGAACTGCATGTGATCGGGCTCGAACAGGCCCAGCAGCGCCGGTGCGCCAGCGGCGGCCTGCAATTGCTGTTGGTTCCACACGTAGGCGCCTTGCGGGTGGGACTGCTTCCACTCGGCCACCAGGTCGCGCCCGTCCAGGCGCAGGCCGACCTTGTCGTCGTACTCGGGGTCGCGCTCCTGCACGGTCTGGAACTGGCTGCGGCCGCCGCCGAGCACCACCTGCGGGCCACGCCCGAAGCGTGCAGTGGAGAGCAATTGCTGGGCGATGTCCTGGCAGCCGGCGGTGCGGGCGGCCTCGGGCAGGTCGGTGTCGTTTTCCCAGTTGCGCTCCGGTGAATGCGCGTAGGTCGCCGCCGGCGTGGCGTGGGTCAGACGGGTGGTGGTAACGACGCCAGTGGCCATGCCGGCGCTGTCGGCCAGTTGCAGCCAGCTCAGCAGGCCCTTGCCCAGGCTGTCGGCACAGTCGCTGCGGTTGCCGCTGCTGACCCCGATCGCGCCCATGTGCGACTTCACCCCGGTGGTGATCGCGGTCATGGTGCCGGCCGAGTCGGGGGTCTGCGAATCGGTGTTGTAGGTCTTGCTGAAGGCGGTGGCGGGGAATTGCTCCCACGACAGCAGATTCTCTTCGCCCGGGCCGCCCTTGCGCTGGCCGTCCAGGATGCGTGCGGCGGCCACCGTGGTCAGGCTCATGCCATCGCCCAGGAACAGGATCACGTTGCGTGCCTTGCCGGCCATCGCGCCGTTGCCGGCCGCACGTGCCGCGCCGGAGCGGTACCACCATTGCGGGGTTTCGCCGGCCGGGTGCGTCACCGGTGGCACGTCCACCTTGACCGAGGCGGGCGCCGCGGTGGTGGATCCGGCAGTGGAAGCACAGGCGGCCACGCATAGCGTGGTCAGGGCGGCGAGGGCAGGCAGGCGGTAACGCATCGGCATCGAACTCGTGACTGAATCAATGCCCATTATGCCGGGATGCATCCGTCGCACTGATGACACGCCGCTGTTCCAGTCGTGGCCTCGCGGGCAGGGCGGCCCTGCGATAAGGTGCATGCACTCCCCCCGGATGATTTCACGCATGACATTGGTCTCGGCCTGGTTGCGCATTCCGTTCTGGCAACGCGTGGTGGCCGGCTTCGTGCTGGGCGCGATCGCGGGCGCAGCCATGGGCCCGGCCGCCGAGGTGTGGTTTGGGCCGCTGGGTGATCTGTACGTCACCCTGATCAAGATGATCGCGGTGCCGCTGGTGTTCTTTGCGGTGATCAACGCGATCTCGTCCTTGCACGGGCAAAAATCCGTTGCGGCCTTGGGCGGGCGCACCTTCCTGTGGTTCGTCATCACCGCCGCACTGGCAGTGGGCGTGGGCCTGGCGGTGGGCACGATCATGCAGCCCGGCGCCGGCCATTTCAGCCTGAGCGTGGACTCGGCGTGGAAGCCGCGCGATGTGCCCAGCCCGATCAAGGTGCTGCTGGACGTGGTGCCCTCCAACCCGTTCTACGCGCTGACCGGCATCGGCACCAAGACCAATGCCGCCGGCGAAACCGTGCTGGCCGCCGGGCGTGGCTCGATCCTGCCGGTGATCTTCTTTGCCGCGCTGCTCGGCTTTGCGATGGTCAAGCTGGGTGACCGCGTGGCCGAGGCACGCAAGCTCACCGGGCAGATGAGCGACATCATGATTCAGGTCACCCGCTTCGTGCTGGAGATGACCCCGCTGGGCACCTTCGGCCTGATTGCCGGCCTGGTGGGCAGTTACGGCTTTGCGAAGCTGCTGCCGTTCGGCAATTTCGTGCTGGCGCTGTATGTGGCCTGCGCGCTTCACATCGTGGTGGTCTACAGCAGCCTGTTGCTGCTGCACGGGCTGAACCCATGGAAGTTCTTCCGCGGTGCGGCGCCTGGGATGCAGGTGGCGTTCGTGAGCTCGTCCAGCTTCGCCGCGATGCCGGTGGCGATGCGCTCGATCACCCACAACCTCGGCGTGAACAAGGACTACGCCGCCTTCGCCGTGCCGCTGGGCGCGAGCATCAAGATGGACGGCTGTGGCGCGATCTTCCCGGCGTTGTGCGCCGTGTTCATCGCGCAATACACCGGCGTGCCGTTGACCGCCAACCAGTATTTCGTGGTGCTGATCGCCTCGGTGCTGGGCAGCTTCGGCACCGCTGGCGTGCCGGGCACCGCGGTGGTGATGGCCACGGTGGTGCTCAGCGCCGCCAACCTGCCGCTGGAAGTGATCGGCTATCTGTACGCGATCGACCGCATCCTCGACATGATGCGCACCATGACCAACGTCACCGGTCAGATGCTGGTGCCGGTGCTGGTGGCCAAGGAGACCGGTCTGCTGGACAAGACGATCTACGAGTCCGCATCCACCAACGTGGGGCTCGAGGATCCGCCCACCGATCGCGCGGCGCCGCTGCGCTGAACCGGTGATGGAAGACGGGTTTCCCACCGTGCGCGGGCAATTGCAGGCGCTTGCGCCGTTGCACGTCATCGACGGTGTGCTGGTGCAGGACGGCCTGCCCGACGATCCGTTCGAGCAGCAGTACCTGCAGATCCGGCGCAGGGAAGGCCGGCTGTACACCGACGCGCAGGTGCGCAGCCTGCCGCGCCCCGGTGGCGCACTGGGCAACACGCTTGAGTGGCAGGTGCGTGCGCTGTCCAGCAGCCTGCTGGTGCAGCACCTGCAAACGCACGCCGGGCATGGCGCCATTCTCGAACTGGGCTGCGGCAATGGGTGGTTGGCGCATCTGCTTGCGCAGGCCCTGCAGCGCGAGGTCTGCGGTGTCGACGTCAACCGCACCGAATTGACCCAGGCCGCGCGCGTCTTCGGCCATGACACGCGGCTGACATTCGTCGCTGCCGACATCCACACGCTGGTGCTGCCGCGCGATGTATTCGATGTGATCGTGTTGCCCGCCTGCGTGCAGTATTTCAGCGATCCCGCCGCGCTCGTCAGCCGCCTGCTCGGTTGCCTGCGCGAAGGCGGCGAGCTGCACATCCTCGACAGCCCCCTGTACGCCACGCCGCAACGCGGCCGGGAAAGCGCCGCACGCAGCCTGCGTTACTTCACCGACCTGGGATGCCCGGCGCTGGCCGCGCACTATCACCAGCACACCTACGCCAGCTTCGACCGCTTCGCCGTGCAGTGGTTGTTCGATCCCCGGCGCGCGAGCGCGCGGTTGGGGCGCCTGTTCAAACGGCGGCAGCCGCATTTTCCGTGGTTGTGTCTGCGCAAGCAGGACAACTGACGGTCCGGCAATCGATCGGGGTCAGTGGGCTCGCACGGCCTCCATCAGCGTGGTGGCCCCCGGCGCCTGGTGCTGGGCAACCGCGCCCACCACGATGAAGAAGACAAGCACGCCCAGCAGCGGCCAGATCGTGTGGCGGACGCACAGCCACCACCAGCCCTGGGCCTGGATGCCGCGCATCCGCCGGTACAGCCCGCCGGCCAATGCCGCGTCCACCAGGAGTTCGGCCATCAGCACCGGTGCCGACCACACCACCCAGACAGCAGCCACCAGGGCGGCTACGGACGCAGCCAGTAGCGCCACGATTGCCAGGACAGGCAATCCCGCATCGCCATCGATGAGGTCCGGAAGTGCATCGCCCTCCGAAAGCCCCGAGCTGACTCGTGCGCCCCCTGTGCCGGAACTGCCCGCACCACCGGAGCTGCCACCGCCGGTCCAGCCGGGCGTTGTTGGTGTGCTACCACCGTCAAGGTCGATGCTGTGATCCAGCAGCTCCTCATGCGCGTCATCCATGTCGTTGCGCCAACGCACCCAGGCCCACATCAGTAGCAAGAACAGGCCATAGGCGACGAGTGTGGCCAGCGGATAGCGCAGCACCATCGCGTCGATGCCGCCATTGCGCAGCAGGTGCGAGCTCAGCAGCCCGCCACTGGCGGTGATCATCACGATGGCGCTCATCTGCAGCCGTGGCCAGCCGTCGCGTTCCAGGCGCTGGCGTGTCTGCAGGAGGTCGTGGATGTGCCGTTCTGGCATCGCGGTGCGTCCTGCAGCAGGCACGTCTGTGCCGGAATGCCGAGCGTAAGGAGTTTCGCGTGTGCGTGCATGTGCAGGCGCCTATCGATCCTGCGTGGTGGCGAGAACGGGAAGGGCATCCGCGGCGCGCATTCGTCGTTGCAAGTGGTCTTTGTCCGGCCGCCTGCTGGAGGAATGACGGATTTGCTCGCAAGGCGCTGGCCTGCTGGGACGTAGAGACGCAGCTTGCCGTCGATGCCACTCAGCGGAATCCAGGCGGGACGTGGTGCGTTGAACACGACGGCGATGCCCGCCTGCGCGCACGCACATGGCACACTTCAAGCTCATCCTTTGGCGAGAGACCCCGGTGATTGGTCAACAACGTGATCTGACATTTCGTTTCCTGGCCGAGCCCAGCGACGTCAACTTCGGCGGCAAGGTGCACGGCGGGGTGGTCATGAAGTGGATCGACCAGGTGGGTTTTGCGGCGGCCAGTGGCTGGAGCGGGCATTACTGCGTCACCGTGGCGGTGGGCGGCATCCGCTTCGTGGCGCCGGTGCGCATTGGCGATCTGGTCGCGGTGTCGGCCAAGCTGGTCTACACCGGCCGCAGCAGCATGCATTTCGCCATCGACGTACGCGCGCGCAGCCCGATGGGCGGCGACTCGCGGCTGTGCACCCACTGCATCATCGTGTTCGTGGCGATGGATCCAGACGGCGTCACCCCGGTGGAAGTGCCGTCATGGCGGCCGTCCACACCGGAAGACCAACGCCTGGCCGAATACGCGCTCAAGGTGATGGAGCTGAGCAAGGGCATCGAAGACACGATGGCGCATTACCAGGCTGATAGCGGACGCTGACCAGCGGTGGTTATGCGGCCTCGCGTCACCTCTCTGATATTTCTGCGCTGCGCATGAGTGGCGCGTGCACTCATCTCTCGCTGCGCCGGGGAGGGGCAAGCGCCCCCCGCGGAGGGTGATATAGAGCCGCTCTTCTGCTGACGATTGGTCAGCCCATGAAGGGTAAACGCATGACCATCACGGCCCCGCCCTCCGGGCTGTTGTGACCAGCGATCGTGCCCTTGTGCTCCTCGACGATGCGCTGAACGATGGCCAGGCCCAAGCCCGTTCCCTTCCGTCGCCTTGTGAAAAACGGGTCGAAGATGAGCGGCAGGTCGTCAGGCGCGAAGCCGCTGCCCGCGTCCTGCACGCGACACTCGACCGATGCGCGCCCATTCTCATCGAGCGTTCGGGCGGTGATAACGACGCGGCTACCGGCCGGCGCATGCTGCACGGCGTTTTCGATCAAATTGACGAATACCTGCAGCATCCGCCCGTGATTGAGCAGCAGCACGCCGTCATAGGAGTCAGCCTGATTGTCGATCACAACGTTCCCGGCGTCGGCAATTGGGGCGCAGATGCGCGTCGCTTCGGCGATGACGTTGCCCAGCCGCCCGGAGCTGAATTCCTCTGTTGGAGGCCTGCCGTACTCAAGGAGATCGGTCATCAGCTTGTTGAGCCTGCGGACCTCGCGGCGCAGCACTTCCTGATGCCTCCCGCCGCTTCGGCCTGTGTTGAAAGTCGCCTCCATTGCATCCAGGGTCGATGAGATGCCGAACAGTGGGTTGCGCACCTCATGGGCGACGCCTGCCATCAAGGCACCGACCGCCGCCATCGCCTCGCTGCGTCGCAGTTCGGCCTGCAGCTTTCCGCGTTCGCGCTCGGAGCGCTCGCGTTCCGCAATTTCCTGCCGCAAGTCGGTGACCGTCAACTTCAGTTTCTGCTCGCTTTCCTCCAACAGTGCCTTGGAGACCGTGCTCTCTTGTAGCCGCGTCACCATCAGGTTGAACTGCCGTGCGAGGTCATCGAACTCGTCTTTACCTCGTTCGACGATACGGTAGTGAAGGTCGCCCGCACCGATGGCTTTGGTTCCCGATGCCAGCTTTCGTAACGGTCTGACGATCGACAGAATCAGCAGCGCGCCAACCAGTAGCGCGACGATCAGATACAGCGGGATTGCATAGCCCAGCATGTTCAGTACCCGTACCGCGATGCGGTCTGCCTCTTTCTGTGGCGCGGTCAACCCCTTCGCCGCAAGCGGCTCTATCTCTTCATCGGAGACATCGTCCATGTGGTTTTGTAATCGAACAAAGTCGCTGGCAAGCGCGGTCATGGCATCTTCGCCGGTCAGCAGTGCGTCCACTCCGCGCTTGACCTGCACGTGCAAGGCTTCCACCTCACCGGCCAGGCGACGCTCCCGTGCCTGCAACGGCAGCTGGCGATACCCTGCAATTGCCCGATCGAGCTTGGCGGCTCTCTCCAGCAACTGGCGCGTCGTCAGTGCTGTTGGCCGACGCTCATAGGCGGACAGCCAGAAGCCCAGCTTTGCCGCCTCTGCTTCCACGTTGGCAAGTGCGGCAAGGGTTCGGCGTCGCATCGGTTCGGGCGTGGGGGCCACGTGCAGGATCTGCTGGTTGACGAGGGCATCGATGTCTCCCAGTAGCCCGTTGACCTTCTCGAACGTGACATCAAGACCGTCGCGTTTATCCATCAAGGTGGCGCCGATCCGTGTGAGATTGTCGAAGTCCCTTGCCAGGTGACGACCCAATTCGATTTCCCGCCTGGTGCTACTCAACTGCATGTAGTTCGCGTGGTACTGGGAAAAGTCTGCGCTGTCGTTAGAGGTTTCTGCGCGCACATCCGGCAACGGCTGTGCGACGTACTGCAGTACGCCGAAGGCATATTCGCCAACATTTTTTTCCATCTCGAGCGCTGCAATGCTGAAAGGCGCATCGACCTGCTCCAGCCTTGTCAGATGGCCCACGACATCAGCCAGGCCGCGGTACACGTATAGCATCGACATCACGCCGAAAAGAACGATGACCGTGATGCCCGCATAGATTCTTGCCTTGACCATGTGGCGCTCCTGCTCCCGTCGGGTGGCATTGCCGTGCTGATGCGCCATAGGACAGCGTGAGCCGGGTCAGTCAGGATCACCCGGCGCTGCCGCAATCCCATGCAACTTGATCTTCTGGTAAAGCGTGCTGCGTGGAACGCCGAGCCGCAGCGAGGCCTGCTCGACCTTGCCGCCCACGTCGTGCAGGACGCGCTTGATGTGTTGCCGTTCAATCTGTTGCAAGGTGAGATTGAGATCGCCTGCGTGTGCATCCTGTGCCGATGTCGACTCAAAGCGAAGGTCGCGCCGGGTGATGGTGTTGTCATTGCAGAGCAATGCTGCGCGCTCAAGCACATTACGGAGCTCACGGATATTGCCGGGCCACGCATACTCGCGCAGCGCCAGCGCGGCGTCATCGGTCAACTGCGGCGTACGGCTGGGGTCGGCCAACGAGCGTGCGAGGAGCGTGCGTGCAAGCGGCACGATATCTTCCTTGCGATCACGCAACGCAGGCATCGTCAATGGAATGCTGCTGATGCGGAAGTACAGATCACTCCGAAATGTGCCTTCTTTCACCTTGCTGGCAAGATCATGATGCGTGGCTGCAATCAGCCGGATGTCGACTTCGCGTTCCCGTACTGCGCCCAGACGACGGAAGCGCTTTTCCTCCAGCACCTTGAGCAGTTTGGGTTGGACGCGGGGGTCGACATCACCGATCTCATCGAGGAAGACGGTGCCGCCATCGGCGATCTCGAGCATTCCCTGCTTGCTCGCGGTCGCACCTGTAAATGCGCCTTTCTCGTGGCCGAATAGTTCCGTCTCCAGAAAATCAGGCGACAGGCCCGCGCAATTGAGATCAACGAAGGCCTCGTCTGCGCGCATGCCATGATGGTGCAGCCATTTGGCGAGCAGGCTCTTGCCCGTGCCGGTTTCGCCCAGGATGAGGATCGGGCTGTCGGTGTGCATTACTTTGCTCGCCTGCTCAGCCAGGTCCCGGATTGCAGGGCTGTCGCCAGACAGTGGGTTGACCCGCTCCCGCCTGTCACGGGTCGCTACCACCTGCTGCTGTCGCTGCAGCCGTCGTGTGGCCAGCAGGCGCTTGAGGATCACATGCAGCGCAGGCATTTCGATGGGCTTGGTCAAGAACTGCTCTGCGCCCTCCTTGACGGCTTGCACTGCCAGGTCGATCGACCCATACGCCGTCAAGACAATCATCGGCACATCTGCATCGATTTGCCGAAAGTCACGGAGCAGGTCGATGGCGCTGCCGTCATGCAGACGGTAATCAATGACCGCAACATCCGGTGGCGAAGCTTGAAAGAGTTCGCGCGCGCGTTGGCAACTGTCAGCATCTACAACGCCATAGCCCCGCGACTCCAGGAAGTCTCGCATGCCAAAACGAATGCTGTCTTCGTCATCGACAATGAGTATTCGGGTTCTTGCCAAGGTTGCCTCCACGGTGGGCTGCGCGGTACGGGCTTAAAACGCCAGCTGCGCACGCATCAACAGAATCTGCGGGCTGTCTGCCTTGCCCCGACGTTCGCTGTGCACGTCGATGTAGTTGAGCATGATACGCAGGTGCTTGCTGGCGTAGTAGTTCACGCCCAGGGTGAGATTGTCTTCTTCGCCGCCCCGTACGTGCGCGTTGTCCAGATCCAGATGGCTGTACCGCGCGGTCACTTCCCAGGCACCGCCCGGCCGTTGGACGGGGACACCTTTGAATCTGCCGCTGCTGTACTGACGCGACTCGCCTGTGAGCACCCAACTCCCCATCACATACCAGCCTTCCAGCGTTGCATCCGTACCGATGCCTTCGCGTTTGATCGCGGTCTGCATCCACTCTGCCTGTAAGGAGAGTGGGCCGGATTTCGCCGCAGCTTCCAGCCCGAGCCTGCCCACGTGGGTGACGTCGACCAGATCGCCCGTATTCAAGAATCTGACGTCCAGTGCACGAGATTCCGGACGCGCAGTGAACTTGACCTCACCGGTAGGGCGCTCGACCACCGCAGCGATACCAAGATGCAGTACGGTGTTGCCGCCGCCTGCATAAATCGGTGTGACAGTCGCGCGCGCAGCAAGGCCGCGTCCACGTTCGCGACCATCGAACGAGGAGCCGAACCCCATCACAGATACCGAGTAGTGATCGCGGTTTCTGCTCACTTCCGCGCCGAGCCGCCGGGACGGAGCGAACGCGTCGGTCGACAAGGCGCGCTCAATGAAGCTGATGGCATTCGAACTGTTCAATTCCTCCAGCCCGAACGGCACCTTGGTTTGGCCAACGTTGAGATCGGCTTGCTTCCAGCCGTCGTAGTGCAACGCGATGTCGGTGAAGCCTTCCTTGAAGTCGCCGTCCTTGACGGTGCCGGTGTTTGTCAGCGCATAGACATTGGCGAAGTCGTACGCCAGTTCAAACGACCAGTCACTGGTGAGCTTGCCGTCCATATCCAGGCGAGCGCGCCGCAGCAGCATGCCATTGTCCAGCTGCCTGACATCGGCGTTGTACCGCGCGTAGTCCAGGTGCAGTCGCCCGCCAACCGTGACCTCCACTGCCGCAGCCTCCGACATGGCGCCCAGGCAGGCCATGAGTGCGACCAGTAGTGTGGTTTTCATGGGTGCACGAGCTCCGTACGATCCATGCTCATGGCCGTGTGAGCAGCACAAAGGTCGTGCCGTGAGTGACCAGGCCGCCGTTGTCGCTTGCGAGCAGAACATGCCGCGCATCCAGCAACGTCATGCCCTCAATATTGTCCGGCCCGACCGGCAGCACGATAATCGTCTGGCTCGCACATTGTTGGTCTCTCGTGCAGTTGGAAAGGTCCACGCGGCGCACGCTCGCCGACAGCGCGTCCTTCGCTCCTTGTCGGCTTCGCTCAAGAACAAGCAGCGAGCCATCGGGCAGGACGTCCATTCCCTTAAGCCGGCTGTCTGGCGCTTGGCGCACGAAGGACCAATGCCCGCCAATTGCGTAAAGTGCGTGTTGATCCTGCGGTTGCTGCAACAGTGGAGACTCGGGCGCAGTGATCAGGCCATGCGCTGGATGGATAGCCAACGATTCCAGGCCGCGTCCCTTTTTGCGATAGTTGTTGAGGTCGTCGGCTGGTGGTGGCACGGGCAGATTGCCCAGCACCGTGCCATCTGGACTGAAGCGGACAATCTTGGGCAGAGTGCCTTCCAGCGACGCAATGAGCTCTGTGTCGCCAGGGATGCCGTTTGTGGCATTCACCAGCGTCAATCCCTCTGCGTTGAATGCCTCGGGCGTGCCACCTGCAAGGTGCGGGTCCGCCAGGGGCGCAGCGCGAATTGGCTGGATGTCGGCGATCGCATCGCCATCGAGCGTGAGACGGAAGTGAAACACGTAGCCCGTGTCGGAGACCGCGTATAGCAGCTCTTCGTCGGCATCCCAGGCCAGGCCGGAAAGCGCGGTCAGATGAATGTCGCCAACCATCGCTGTGGGAGGAAATGTGAAACGGGTGGATGCGGCTTGCATCGGGCCGGGTTGCGGATGTACTCGCTCAGCATGACCGGTCGCCACATCTGCGTCCTGATTGCACGCAGTCAAAAAGGCCCCGGCGGCCAGGATGATGGCCAGCAGTGTTTTAGGATGCATGCGCAAAACCTTTCGAAGAGTAGAGGCTTGTTGGGCAGGCACTTGCCTGGCGGGCGGCTGTGCGGTCATGTCGGCGGTGTATCGCGCGTTGGCACCGCGTCAAGCTTGCGCAGTGCCGGTAGCAGCTTGTTGTACTTGGAGACCTTGCGCAGCGCAGCCAGGCTGACGCAGTACTTGGAGGCACTGTTGGTGGGGTGCTGGTGCAGGGCCCGGAGAATCTTGTCGGCAATGCCATTGGCGTTGCCCGATTTGGTTTCGACGATCACCAATTCTTCGCCAACGCGATAGGTTCCGGTCCCGTCCATGAACACCATGCTGCGGTCGATGGTCATCCGTTCGCCGCCTTCCTTGGCAACCAGCGTCATCCTGCGATAGCGCATCGATACGATCGGCTCGAGCGTTTGTGTGAGCTCGCGCGCGTAGAGGTCGCGGTAGGCTGCACGAATCCGTGCCTCTGTCTGTGGATCAAGGCGGCCGTACTGGTCTGGCGCGCAGGCAATCCGCTGCTTTTCAGTCTGTCCGCGTTTTCCTTTCAGTTTGATTTCCGCAAAGCACAGCTGTGCGTCGACATAGTTACGCATCCGGATCTTGCAGCGCTGGCGCCTGCCACGGTGGTGATCGAAGTAGCTGGTGTGGGCGGGGTCGTCGAAGTAGCAGGTGTCGTAGCGGAAGTCGCGCTTGCCATCGATCTCCAGCATGTCGAATTGCCTTGCCAGCTCCGGCCAGGCAGGCGCGAGGCGATGCTGATGCACGACATATTTGTTATCGCGTCGCACCAGCATCGACGCAGTTTCGTTGAGCCGTGCCAGACCAATGGCGCGAAAGTCGCCACCCTGGCTGACATCAGGGAGGGCCGTGTCGCCGCCGTCGCCTTGTGGGTTGTACTGTATGGCGTTTGCCGGGGTGATCACCGGTATGGGTGATGCGAACCGGTATGAAAGTGCGGCGCTGTTGATGTGCCTGTGCATGGTGGCCTCCTCAACGTTTGCGATAAAAGACGCGCATGCTGACCGTGTCATTGAGGTAATCAATGGCGCGGACTTCATAGGTCACCACCTCAACGCCAAGGCGCTCGGCAATGTTGGCGTTCATCACCTTGGGGTCGGAAAGTGCGTGAGCGTGGATCTGATCGAACGTGATCTTGATGTTCTCGACCGAATGCACGATCCGCGGGTGGTCGAAGACATAGGCGCCCAGCAAGACCAGCACCACCGTTGCAGCAATGAGCGGAAGCGTGGTGCCTTGCACGGAGCAGATCACCGCGACCGCCACACTGCCGAAGAAGTAGGTGATCTCGATCTTGGTGATCGGCTCGGATCGCAATGTAAACAAAGCGAGAATCGCGAACAGCCCGAAGCCTGCAGCGACACTGAATTCGACGCTCGACAAGATGGTGAGGACGGCGAAGACAAAGATGTTGAAGAGCGCCGCGGCGGTGACGAGTTCTTTGTCCTGATGGCGCCGGTAATACATGCCGAAGATCAGCACGAGCACGGCTGCGATGTCGATACAGAATCGCGCGAGCAATTCAAACAGTGGTGTGTGTATGAAAGTGGATAGCAAGGCCCTGCTCCGATAGAGGCGAAATGCCGCGTTCGGAGTGACCTAAGCAGAACCCGTGCCAAGCGTGCTGTACAAGTCAGGCGATGGCCTGAAAGACAATAAAATCAGGGGGATGCGGTGGTGTGGCCGCTCTTCTCATGTGCGCCGCCGACTACTTTCGTCGCGACTAATTCCAGAGACTGGTCCAGGATCTGGATTCCATACAGCGTGGACACCTCAGTGCTGTCTGGGTCCGTTGTCGGGTGCGGGCGCAGGCCTAGCCGGTACGGATGCAGAGCGTCTTACACCACGGCCGCAGTACATCGCTTGGGCCAACATCGTGGCCTATGCACCCTGGCGGGTAATCGCCACGGCATTGCTTGGTCGGGTGCGCGGCTGCCTCACCCGCGCGGCTGCGTTCTCGGAAGCAGCAAGCCTGCAGCCCAGGGCGGTGCGGGGCATCACGAGTGCACTGTATCGACCCTGGCCGAAGTCCCTTGCAGGTATCGAGAAGCCAGCGCTTCTCGCGCCAAGGCCTTCGGTATGCGCTCAGACAACGCAGATGCGTGAACGAGGGCTTTGCCGATGGGTCAGGCTGTTGCTTTGTAGGCATGCGCTGCGCGGATGACTTGGCCGTGTCCAATCATCCCGCGCACAAGCGCAGCCCAGCTAGCGTTACGTCGCTGACCAACTTCCCTGGGCCTTCCAAGTCGAACCCTGGGTCGTGCGCAAACGTCAGCGGGGCGAAAAAAAACCGCGGCAAGGCCGCGGCTTTCCGTGTTTATGCAGCCGGTCGGGCAATCAGAGCACGCGACGCGCCTGGATGAACTTCTCGCTCCAGTAGCCGCTGGCCAGCGAATCCACGCGCACGTCCTTGCCGCGGCTCGGCGCGTGCAGGAACTTGCCGTCGCCGACCACCAGGCCGACATGATCGATGCGGCCGCGGCGGCCGAAGAACACCAGGTCGCCGGCCTTGAGCGCGTGCGGGTCCTTGATCAGCTCGGCGGTTTCATCGCGGGCGATATCACGGGAGACGCGCGGCAGTTCGATGCCCAGCGCAGTCTTGAACACGTAACCGACCAGGCCGCTGCAATCGAAACCTTCGGTGGATTCACCACCCCAGACGTACGGCGTGCCCAGCAGGGCCATTGCGCGCTGCAGGATCACCTGGACCTTGCTGTCGGCCACGGCGTTCTGTGCCGCGTTGGCGGCGCTCTGCGAGACGTCGTAGTTGGCGAGCAGGCGGCTGAGGTCGCCAGCGAACATCGCCGAGCGGTCCATCAGGGGAATGGCGTCGTTGGCAGCCAGGTGCGGAAGCAGGGCGGCCAGCGTTGCAGTGGCAGCGGCATCGGCGCGGCTGCGGGTGGCGGCTTTCTCAGCAGCGACGGCGTTTTCAGACGCGGTCGTCGGCGGAACGGAAGAGGGGTTGGGGGCGGTCTGTGCCAGGGCGGGAAGTGCTGCGAGCCAGAGCGCGGTGGCGCACAACAGGCGGAGCGGTTTCCGGGGCGGATGCGGTGCGGCGCCAGGGTTGAGCTGTTCGTCGTTCGTCACGCGGGAATCACAATTCTGCTGTCGATGCGGGATGATGCCTTGGTGAAAGGTTCGTTACGTTCAAAAAACGTTAACTTTCCGTTTTATGACTTGTGACACACGTCACATTTCAATGTAAAACCCGCTTTGAACCTGAATAATGGTCACGCCAGTAAGCCCCGTCGAGGAAATCCAAGCGGACGGTACCGCCGCTGCTTGGGGCGTGCACAAAGCGGCCTTCACCGACGTAAATGCCGACGTGGCTCACGCTTCCACTGGAGCCAAAAAAGACCAGATCGCCAGTTGACAATTTTTCCGCTGGAATTTTTGGCCCCTGCACGGCGGCCAGGTCACGCGAGGTCCTGGGCAATGAGAGCGCCAGCACGTCTTTGTAGACATAGGTGACAAGCCCGCTGCAGTCGAAGCCGCTCTCCGGCGTGTTGCCGCCATACCGGTACGGCGTGCCGACCAGGCCCAGGGCGCGCATGAGGATGTTGTTGGCGGCAGCGGGGTTGGCCGGCGGTACCTGAGGCCAGACGCGTGCGGTGGCAGGTGCTGGCGCCGGGCGGCGTACGGGTGCCTGCGAGCAGGCGGCCAGCAGCGACAGACCCAGCATCAGGCAGGCCGCGGCGGTGCGGGGACGAACGGCAGCAACTGGCGTGATAGGCATCGAGCCGGGATAATGGGCGGTTACGAAGGTCGCCATGATGGCGGCGCACTCGACGGCCTACAAGCCGTCCTCAACCGTCTGCCACCGGGCAGCCCCATTCAGAGCCAGGCATGAAGATCGAAAAAGACAGCGTCGTCCGCTTCCATTACACCGTTTCCGAGCTCGGCCAGGAGCCGATCGAAAGCTCCAAGGAGCGCGACCCGTTGGCGATCCTGATCGGCCACGGCAACATCATCCCGGGCCTGGAAGCGGCCATGATGGACAAGGAAGCCGGCGAGAGCTTCGGCGTCGACGTCAAGGCGACCGAGGCTTACGGCGAATACCGCGAAGGCCTGAGCCAGCGCGTGCCCAAGAAGCACTTC
Source organism: Xanthomonas sp. NCPPB 2922 (assembly GCF_041520885.1). NCBI lineage: Bacteria > Pseudomonadati > Pseudomonadota > Gammaproteobacteria > Lysobacterales > Lysobacteraceae > Xanthomonas > Xanthomonas sp. NCPPB 2922. The sequence continues at coordinate 287,215 of NZ_JBGOFY010000003.1, forward strand.
GGCGCCACCAAGCTGGTGCCGGGCACGCAGGTGGTGCTGCAGACCAACTTCGGCCCGCGTGCGGTGACGGTGCAGAAGGTCGGCATGAGCGTGGTCGATGTGGATCTCAACCACCCGATGGCCGGCAAGGACCTGCACTTCGACGTGGAAATCATCGAAGTGCGCGAAGCCACCCAGGAAGAGCGTGACCACGGCCATGTGCACGGCGACGGTGGTCACCACCACTGAGTCACCGCTGTGCATCCTGACGGCCCGCCTCTTCGGCGGGCCGTTTGCATTGTGCGACCTGCTGTGTCGCCTGCCGTTACCCGGGTTTCGATGACCGAGCGTTCTGTATTGTTGCCAATTGCCGCGACCGAGCGGATTGCGGTGCTGGATGTGCTGCGCGGTTTCGCGCTGCTGGGCATCTTGCTGATGAACATCGAAGGCTTCGTCGGCCCGCTGGACCTGGCGGTGACTGGCGTCAATCCGCACTGGCATGGCCTGGGCCGCGTGGTCGATGCGCTGACCTATGTATTCGTGCAGGGCAAGTTCTACACCTTGTTCTCGCTGTTGTTCGGCATGGGGTTCGCGGTGATGGCGCAACGCGCCCAGCAGGCGCGGCGCCCGTTCCTGGGCATGTATCTGCGCCGCAGTGCCGGCCTGCTGGTGATCGGTCTTGCCCATGCGGTGCTGCTGTGGTCGGGCGATGTGCTGGTGACCTATGCGCTGCTGGCGCTGCTGTTGCTGGCCACCCGCTCCGTGCCCACGGCCACGCTGCCGTGGTTTGCGGTGTTCGTGTACCTGTGTGCGCCGGGGTTGATCCTGCTCTATGGCGCGGTGGGTGCGCTGGCCCAGGCGGATCCCGCCGCCGCGGCCGAGTGGAACGCGGCGATGCGCGAGGTGGCGCAGCAGGCGGTGGCCAATGTGCAGGCGCAGCGCAGTGCGCTGGGCAGCGGCACCTATGTGCAGGCCACCGTGCAGCGTTGGCACGATCTGCGCGAGGCCTTGATCGCGCTGACCATCAACGGCCCGGCCATGCTCGGGATGTTCCTGCTGGGTGGCTGGTTTGTGCGCAGCGGGGCGATTGCCGCGCCCGAGCGCTTTGTGCGTCTGTTCGGTTGGCTGCGTTACGGCGTGTTGCCACTGGGTCTGGCGTTGATGCTGGTGAGCTACCGGCTGGAGCCGTGGATGGACCCGGCCCGGCTGGATCCGCGGCTGTCGTTGGCGTTCGCGCTGGCACTGCTGGGCGGGGCGATGATGTGCCTGGGCTATGCGGCCTGGGTGATGCGTTTTGCAGCGCAGCTGCGCTGGCTGGCACCGGCCGGGCGCATGGCCTTGAGCAACTATCTGCTGCAGTCGCTGCTGTGTACGAGCATCTTCTACGGCTATGGCCTGGGCTATTTCGAACAGTTGCCACGTGCGTGGCAACCGCCATTTGCGCTGCTGCTCTTTGCAGTGCAGGTGGCCCTGAGCCACCTGTGGTTACGCTGGTTCCGCTTCGGTCCGGTGGAGTGGCTGTGGCGCTGCGTGACCTACCTGCAGGTGCCGCCACTGCGGCGTCATGCTGGCGCTGCGGGCTGACGCATGAGCAACGCACGCGTGGATGTGGTGGTCATCGGCGCCGGTGCGATCGGGCTGGCCACCGCGCGTGCGTTGGTCGATGCCGGCCGCCAGGTGCAGGTGCTTGATGCCGGCGCGATCGGCGGGGCAACGTCGTATGGCAACTGCGGCACCATCACGCCCAGCCATGCGCCGCCGCTGGCAGCGCCGGGCATGCTTGGCCAGGCGCTGAAATGGATGTTCACGCCGGATGCGCCGCTCTACATCCCGCCGCGGCTGGATCCCACGCTGTGGCATTGGTTATGGCGCTTTGCACGGCGCTGCAACCAGCGTGATTGGCGGGCCAGCGTGCAGGCGCGCGCTGCGCTGCTACATGACGCACGCTTGCGGCTTGCTCACTGGATCGAACGCGACGGGCTGGACTGCGAATTCCGCAGCGATGGCTTGGACTATGTATTCGGCGATGCGCGCAGGTTCGAACATTACCGTGCCGAATGCGCAGCGTTGGCGCAGTGGGGTATCCAGGCACAGGCCATCGACGGCGAAGACTATGTGCGGGACGACCCCGCCTTTCGTCAGGGGATTGCCGGCGCGATCCACTTCCCCGGCGATGCGCATCTGCGCCCCGAACGCTACACCGCCGAGCTGGCACGCGTGCTGCGCGCACGTGGCGGCGTGATCCAGGAACACTGCCGTGTGCACGCCGTGCGTCCGGATGCGCAGGGCGTGTGCCTGCACACCGCGCACGGACAACTGCATGCGCGCGAGGTGGTGATCGCCACCGGGCCGTGGTCGCCGCAACTTGCTGCACAACTGGGGCTACGGCTGCCGGTGCAGGCCGGCAAGGGCTATTCGATCACCTATAGCGCGCCGGCGCAGATGCCAAAACGCCCGGTGGTGCTGAAGGACCGTTGGGTGTTCGTGGTGCCATGGCGCGACCGCCTGCGGATCGGCAGCACCATGGAATTTTCCGGCCACAACAGCCAGCTCAACGCGACACGCCTGGCCGCGCTAGAGCGCGCGGCAGCGCAATTCCTGCACGCGCCGAAAGGCCCTGTCGAAATCGAACGCTGGTATGGATGGCGCCCGATGACCTGGGACGATGTGCCGGTGTTGGGCGCGGTGCCGCGCAGTCCTCACGTCTGGCTCGCGGCCGGCCATGGCATGCTCGGCATCAGCATGAGTACTGCAAGTGGACAACTGATGGCCGACCTGATCACCGGGCGCGCACCCGCGCTGGACCCGCATCCCTACCGCGCAGAGCGTTTCGCATGAGCGCACGTTACGACTACGACGTGGTGGTGCTGGGCGGTGGCTCCGGTGGTCTTGCCGCAGCGTTCCGCGCAGCCAAGCATGGCGCGCGCGTGGCGATCATGGAGCCGGGCGAGCTCGGCGGAACCTGCGTCAATCTCGGCTGCGTGCCGAAGAAGGCGATGTGGTTGGCGGCCGATCTGGCGAGCAAGATCGAACTGGCTGGTGCACTCGGTTTTGATGTGGTGCGCCCAACCTTGACCTGGCAGGAATTGGTCACTCACCGGCAGGGCTACATCGGCAATATCCACGCCAGTTACCGGCGTCGCCTCGACGATGATGGTGTGGTGTTGATCCCGCAGCGTGGCGTGCTGCAGGACCGGCATACCTTGATGGGCGCCGACGGCGTCCCCGTCACTGGCGAGCACATCGTCATCGCCACGGGCGCGCATCCATTGCGCCCGCACGTGGAGGGCGCCGAGCATGGTCATGTGTCCGACGACTTCTTCAACCTCTGCCATGCGCCGGACCACGTGGCCATCGTGGGCGGCGGCTACATCGCGGTGGAGATTGCGGGGCTGTTGCAGGCGCTTGGTAGCCGCGTGCATCTGTTCGTGCAGGGCGAGCGGTTGCTGGAACGCTTCGACTCCGAACTCACGTTGCAGCTGGCCGATAACCTGCGCCATCTCGGCGTGCGCCTGCACTTCGGTTTCCGCACCACCGGTGTGCAGCGCGACGAGGCGGGCAAGCTGCGCATGCGTGGCCACAGCGCACATCCGGGCGAGCTGGGTAACGATGTCTTTGACCAGGTTTTCTTTGCGATTGGCCGCCGTGCCAACACCGCCGGGCTGGGCCTGGAAGCGCTCGGCGTGGAACTCGGCAAGAAGGGCGAAATCGTCGTGGACGACGGCCAGACCACCAACGTGCCCAACATCCATGCAGTGGGCGATGTGGGCGGCAAGGTCGGGCTGACGCCGGTGGCGATCGCGGCCGGGCGCAAGTTGATGGATCGCCTGTTCGGTGGCCAGCCGGATGCGCGCATGGATTACGACAACGTGCCCAGCGTGGTGTTTTCGCACCCGCCGCTGGGTGCGGTGGGCCTCACCGAAGAGCAGGCGCGTGAGCGCTACGACGGTGCGGTGCGCGTGTACCGCAGCAACTTCCGCCCGATGCTGCATGCATTGGCCGATGCGCCGCAGCGCAGTGTGTTCAAGCTGGTGTGCGTGGGCGAGGAAGAGCGCGTGGTCGGCGTGCACCTGCTCGGCGAAAGCGCCGACGAGATGCTGCAGGGCTTTGCGGTGGCGGTCAAAATGGGCGCCACCAAGCGCGACTTCGACGAGACCGTGGCGATCCATCCCACCTCATCGGAAGAAATTGTGTTGATGCATTGAGCGCTGCATGTTGGCCGCATGCGTTTGCGGTGGCCGCGTGGCAATCAGCGCAGAGGTCAGGCCCGGCACGTTGTTGCTCTGGGCAAAGCTGCACGTCTCTCAGCAGCCAGCAAGGCGTTGTTGTCCGATGGTGTGTGGTGCCTTATCACACGAGCGCGCAGCTGGCATGACGCGCATTGCCTCCGGATGGCATCATCCGCGCATGCCGTCACCTCGCCCTTCCAAGACTCGTTTAGCCGGCTCGCACGCCGGTGACGTCTCCACCACGCGCACTGCCGAGCAGGTTCGGCTGCGGATTCTGGACGTGATCCGCGCCATTCCCGCGGGCGAGGTTGCAGGCTACGGGGAAGTGGCGATGCGTGCGGGCCTGCCAGGGCGTGCGCGCCTGGTGGCTAAGCTGTTGAGCAGCAACCAGGATGCAGCGTTGCCCTGGCATCGGGTGCTGCGCAGCGACGGGCGCATCGCGCTGCCGGAGGGCTCTGCCGGCTACCAAGCGCAATGCCAGCGACTGCGTGCCGAAGGCGTGCCAGTGGAGCGGGGAAGGGTACGGCGTGCCACTGCAGCGCAACGGCTGGATGCGGCCGTGTGGGGTCCTTCATAAGCCTGCCGTTATGATGAGAGGCAGTCCCGAAGGATGCCGCCATGCTGCCCCAACTGCCGCCCGTCACCAAAGCCCTGCTGATCGCCAATCTCGGCATGTTCATCCTGCAATGGGCGCTGGGTGACCTGGGTGCCGGCCTGCTGCCGTCCGATGCAGCGCTGTCGCCGCTGATGTTGTGGCCGCTCTCCAATGGCTTCGATGCGTTCTCGCCGGGTGCCAGCTTCATGCCGTGGCAGCTGCTGACCTATGCGTTTCTGCATGGCGGGTTCAACCATCTGTTCTTCAACATGCTGGCGCTTTTCATGTTCGGCGCGCCGCTGGAACAGACCTGGGGCCAGAAGCGATTCCTGACGTATTACCTGGTGTGCGTGGCCGGCGCCGGCGTGTGCCAGCTGCTGATGGCCTGGTTCACCCAGAGCGGGGCACCGGTGCTGGGCGCGTCGGGTGGTGTATTCGGCTTGTTGCTCGCCTACGGCATGCTGTTCCCGAACCAGCGGGTGATGCTGCTGTTTCCACCGATCCCGATGAAGGCACGGACCTTCGTGATCGTGTTCGGCGCGATCGAGCTGCTGCTTGGTGCCACCGGTTGGCAGCCGGGCGTTGCCCACTTCGCACACCTGGGCGGCATGCTGTTCGGGTGGTTGTTGATCCGCCACTGGCGCGGCCAGCCGCCGTTCGGTGGCAAGCGCGGCAAGGGGCGCAAGCCGCCGCTGCGTGTGGTGCGCTGAATCAAGCGACGCTATGGCAGGTGCGCTTTTTGCACCTGTAGGAGCGGCCTTGGCCGCGACGGGGTTTGTCGGTAACGCTCCATCGCGGCCAAGGCCGCTCCTACAAAGCGTGCTTGGCGGTGGTGAGCAACGCGACGGTTCAAAATCCAGACAAAAAAGAGCGCGGATTCCGCGCTCTTTTTTATTACTGCCGATGATGCAGGGCGCTAACTCAGCGCCAGATCTTCAACTGGTCTGCATCCACACGCTGCATCGGCTGGCCCGGCTTGCAGCTGAAGGTGGCACCGAACTCCGGCAAGTTGGACAGCGGGCCGTTGGTGCGCCACTGGCCAGGTGCACGGATGTCCGCACTGGCACGCTGCACCGCTTCGTTCGGTGACAGCTGCTGCGCCCACAGGCCAGCCCAGGCGGTGAAGAAGCCCTGCTTGTCGGCCTGCGTTGCCGCCGGCTGCGCCTTGCTGAAGGCCTGCCATGCCAGCTCCACGCCGGCCAGATCGGCCAGGTTTTCTTCGGCGGTCTGCGCGCCATTGACCTTGGTATTGGGCACGCCCGGGTAGGCGTAAGCGCCGTACTGGTTGGCCACCTTGCCGGTCAGCAGCGTCCAGCTGCTCTTTTCGGCGGGCGTCCACCAGCTGCGCAGTTCGCCCTTGGCATCGACCAGTGCGCCCTTGGCATCGATGGCACGCGTCATTTCATGCGCCACCAGTGCGCCGTAGGCGCCGTATTGCGCAGCCGGCGTGGCGCCGGTGCTCAACACCGGCGGCTGCAGCACCGCAGCGGTGATGATCAGGCGGTTCTGTGCGATGTCGTAGGCCAGTGCCGGCTGCTGCGGCAGCACGTCCCAACGGCGGTCGGCGTTGCCCTTGCCGATGCGCTTCATTTCCTCGCGGTGACGCCAGGTGGAGGCGATCAGCATGTTGCCGCCGAAGCTGCCACGGCCCATCGGTTGCACGGTGTAGTCGAGGTCGCGGCGCGGTGCACCCACTTCGATCTTCATGGCGCTCAGCTTGGCCTTGGCTTCGGCGATGACCTCGCCATTGCCCCAGCCGGTGCGCTCCAGCGCGGCCAGCTGCGCATCGCGGATCTGGTCGGCGATGGCTTCGGCCTGGCGGCGGGTGTCGCTGCTGAGGTAACGGCTCACGTACTCGCGGCCGAGCATCGGGCCGGCGGCCACGTTGATGGCATCGAGCACCTGCTGCCAGCGCTGCGGCGGCAACGCGTCGCCACGCAGCAAGCGGCCGCGGAACTGGTATTCGGCGTCATGAAAGCTCTTGGACAGGTACGGCGCCATGGCATCGCCCACGCGCCAGCGCAGGTAGGCCTTCCACTGCTCGGGCTTGATGCTGACGATCATGCTGTCGAGCTGCTTGAACATCGCCGGGTCGGCCATCGACACCAGGTCGTCCTTGACGCCCTGGGCCTCGAGGAAGTCGCCCAGGCGCAGGTTCTTGTACTGCTTGGTCAGCTCCTTGGTGGCGATCGGCGCGTAGTTGTTGAACGGGTTGTTGATGCCCTGCACGGACTGCGCGCTGCGCGCCAGTGCGGTTTCGATCTGCAACACCGAGGCCGCATCGGCATCGAGCTTGTCGGCCGGGGTGCCGGTCAGCGCCAGGATCTGCTTGACGTAGGCGCGGTAGCGGCCCATCAGCGCCTGGGTGTCGGCATCGGTGCGGGTGTAGAACGCCGGATCCGGCATGCCCATGCCGCCCTGCATGAAGTAACCGATGTGGCGGTCAAGCGCCTTCAGGTCCACGTCCGGGCCGAAGTTGAAGCCGACCGGGATACCGACCTGGTGCAGCGCGGCGATCGAAGCGGGCACATCCTTGGCCTTCTTGATCGCATCGATGCGCGCCAGCAACGGGGCGATGGGATTGGAGCCATCCTTTTCCACGGCGGCCTCATCCAGGCCGCTGGCCCAGAAGTCGCCGAGCAACTTCTGCACGTTTCCTTGCGGGCTGTTCATCGCCGCATCCAGCAGCTCGCGCTGCTGCTGCAGGGCGCGGTCGGACAGCTGGCCCAGCGCGGTGACCGCGCCAGCCTGCGGCACCGGGTTGCTCTTGAGCCAACCGGCATTGGCGTAATCGTAGAAATCGGTGCAGGCGGCCGGCACAGCCGGGGCCTTGGGGGCTGCCTTCTTCTTGCGAGCGGCGTCGGCGTCAGGGGCGGACAACAGCGTGATCAGGCTGAAGCCAAGAGCGAGGGCAAGCGGACGAATGGTGGGCATCGAGACGAAGGGTGGCCAGATTGAAGTCGGCGGAGTTTAGCAAGGCTGCGCCTCGCGCAGGCAGGCCGCAGCGGCCGTTCGTCCGTGCGAGCGCTCGCTGGCATGAACGCGACAGGCCCGCGGGTGCGGGCCTGTGCGTGGTGCGTTGGCACTGGAAGCGATTGCAGGCGGCGCCTGCAACGAATTACCAGATCACCACGCGGTCTTTCTCCGGGCGCACCATTGCATCGCCCGGCTTGCAGGCGAAGGCGGTGGCGAACTGCGGCATGTTCGACGGTGATGCGATGGCGCGTAGCTTGGCTGGCGCGTGCGGGTCCGACGCCAGGTAGACCATCTGTTGTTGATCACGGACGCGTTGACGCCAGCTGCGGGCGAAGGCAAGGAAAAAGCGCTGGTCGGGGCTGTAGCCGTCGATGGCCTTGGCCCGTTCCGGATGCTGCTGCAAGGCGGTCTGCAACGCGTCATAGGCAACGTTGGTGCCGCCCAGGTCGGCGATGTTCTCGCCCAGCGTGAGTTTGCCGTTGACGTGCAGGGTCGGATGGCTGGGCAGGGGCGCATACGCATCGAACTGTTTGACCAACTGGTTGCTACGTTGGTCGAACTTGCGCCGATCCTCTGCCGTCCACCAGTTGACGTTGTTGCCTGCACCATCGAACTGGCTGCCCTGATCGTCGAACCCATGGGTGGCTTCGTGACCGATCACCGCGCCGATACCGCCGTAGTTCAACGCATCGTCGGCAGTGGCATCGAAATACGGAGGCTGCAGGATCGCCGCAGGAAAGTTGATCGAATTGGTCATCGGGTCGTAATACGCGTTGACCGTCTGCGGCGTCATCGACCAACGGCCGCGATCGGTGGGTTTGCCGATCTGCGCAATGTCGTAGCGATAATTGAACGTGTCCGCCGCCTGCAGGTTGCCGTAATAGTCGCCGGGTGTGATCTGCAACCCCGACCAGTCACGCCAGGTGTCCGGATAGCCGATCTTGGGCAGGAAGGTCTGCCACTTGGCCAAGGCTTTGGCCTTGGTCTCGGCACTCATCCAGTCGACCTGTTCGATACGTGTCTTGAGCGCCGCGCGAACGTTGTCGACCAGTTCGCTGGCGCGTTGCTTGGCATCTGGCGTGAACACCTTGGCCACATAGAGCTTCCCAACGCCTTCGCCCATTGCGCCGTTGACCGAACGCAGCACGCGCTTCCAGCGCGGCAGCTGCTCTGGCTGCCCGGACAGCGTCTTGCCATAGAACGCGAAGCGATTATCGGCAAATGCCTTGCTCAAGCGCGTGGATGCGTCATCGATCGCATGGAAGCGTAGGTAGGCCTGCCACTGCGCAATGGGCGCGCTAGCCAATGCCTGATCGAACGCGGCAAAAAACCGTGGCTGCGCGAGCGAGAAGCCGCTGCCGACCGGTACGCCTTGGGTGGCGAAAAAATCCTCCCACGGAAAGTGCGGAGTGAGCTTGTCCGCCTCGGCGAGGGTGACCAGGCGGTATTGGTTCTTTGGTTCACGCGCGTCCACGGGGGCCAGCGATGCGGCAGCCAGGCGCGTTTCGAGCGCAAGCACGTCGTTTGCCTGTGTCTTGGCCAGCGCGGCAGGGGTGCCGGTGAGTTCGAACGATTTGGCGATGTAGGCAAGGTAGGCTGCGCGGATCGGCGCGTGCTCCGCACCGGTGTAGTAGTCCTTGGTTGGCAGGCCAAGGCCACCTTCCTGTGTAAACGCAATCTGCTGGTCGGCATTGTGGAAATCTGCACCGGCACCGAACGCAAAGACCTGTGCGTCGCCTTCGCCATGCCGGCTGATGATGTAGGCAGCGACATCTTTGCCGGAGTGCAATGCGGCGATCTTATCCACCTGCGGCTGGATCGGCTTGGCACCGGCGGCTTCGATTGCGGCCTCGTCCATGCCGGACGCATACAGCGCGCCGATCTTTTGTTCCAGCGATGGGGCCTGTGTACCGGCCTGTTTCGCCGCGGCTTCAAGCAGCTCGCGTTGGATCAGCAGGCTTTTTTCAGTCAGGAGTTCGTCGATGCCCCAGCTGGTGTGGTCGGCCGGAATCGGATTGGCCTTGGCCCAGGCGCCATTGACGAACTCGTCCAGGTTTTGGCACGCGCTGGCTGCAGGGCCCAGCTCGCTGATATCGAATGCGGGTGTGTTTGCTGCCGTGGTGGGCGGCGCGGCAGGCGCCGCAATGGCGGCTGATGCAGGGGCGCTCTCTGCATCGGAGGTGCGCTTGCAGCCGGGCAGGGCCACCAGCAGGGCCAGGGCAAGGGTGGAGGTCTTGAGCAAGGGCATGTCTGGCATCAGCGAGGAGATGAATGCCGAGCATAAGCGGACGCAGCCTTGCGAACGCCGGGATTGAGGTTTGTTGAGCTTGGTCTGGCGATAGCGGTTCACGAAGCGCATCCAGTGACTGGATGCTGCAATGGCAATCAATGTCAGTGCTGTACAAGCGCTTGTCTTGAGCGTGTCTGGTAAAGCGCTCCCGAGAGTGTTGCAGCGAGATTGGTTGCCGAAGTGACGTGCCGACTTTCAATTGAGGCATTTGCACTGCCAGCGCGGAATAACGAGGTTGCACGCCCGCCAACGGCGCCACAGCACGCACAAAAAAAGCGGCGACCCGAAGATCGCCGCTTTCTCTTACCACGGTTGCGCGATTACCAGATCACCACCTGCTGATCGCCTTGACGCACCATCGCATCGCCCGCCTTGCACGAGAATGCGGCGGCAAATGCCGGCATGTTCGACGGCGCGCCGATGGCGCGGAAGTTGGCCGGCGCGTGCGGGTCGGTCTTCAGGCGCACCACCAATTCTTCCGGGGTGAAGTTGCGACGCCACACCGTGGCCCAGTTGAGGAAGAAGCGCTGGTCGCGGGTGATGCCGTCGCTCTTGGGGTCGTCCTTGCCGGCGGTGGCGGTCTTCATCGCGTCATAGGCGGTGTTGAGGCCGCCCAGGTCGGCGATGTTCTCGCCCAGGGTCAGGTCGCCCTTGACCTTGTCGCCTGCCGGCGTGCGGTAGCTGTCGAACTGTGCCACCAGCTTGCCGGTGCGTGCCTTGAACGCGTCCAGATCCTTCTGCGTCCACCAACCCGGATCGGCGATGAAGTTGCCATCGGCACCGAAGCGGCTGCCCTGGTCGTCGTAGCCGTGGGTCATCTCATGCCCGATCACCGCACCGATGCCGCCGTAGTTCATTTCCTCCGGCGCATTCGGGTCGAAGAACGGCGGCTGCAGGATGGCGGCCGGGAACACGATCTCGTTCTGCAGCGGGTTGTAGTAGGCGTTGACGGTCTGCGGGCTCATGCCCCATTCGGTCTTGTCCACCGGCTTGCCGATCTTGGACAGGTTCCACTTGTAGTTGAACTCGGATGCCGCCATCACGTTGCCCAGGTAGCTGTCACGGCTGGTGCTCAGGCCGTTCCATTCACGCCACTTTTCCGGGTAGCCGATCTTGGGCGTGAAGCTTTCCCACTTGGCGATCGCCTTGGTCTTGGTCTCCGGGCTCATCCAGTCGAGCTTTTCGATGCGCGCCTTCAGTGCGGTGCGCAGGTTGGTCACCAGGGTTTCCATCTTGGCCTTGGAATCGCCCGGGAAGGCGACCTTGACGTACATCTGGCCCAGCGTTTCGCCGGCCTGGCTGTTGATGGTGGCCAGCACGCGCTTCCAGCGCGGCTTGATTTCCTTCTGGCCGCGCAGGGTCTTGTTGTAGAACGCGAAGTTCTCATCGACGAACGGCTGGCTCAGGAACGGCGAGGCGCCATCGACGGTGTGGAAGCGCAGGTAGGCGCGCCAGATGGCCGGGTCGGTGTCGGCGATCATCTTGCTCACTTCCTGATGGAAGGCCGGGATCGCCAGCGAGAACATCTCCGGCGTGGTCACGCCCTGCGACTTGAAGAACTCGGTCCACGACCAGTTCGGAGTCAGCTTGTCGGCCTCGCCCGGCGAGATCGGGTTGTAGGCCAGCGAGGCATCGCGCGACATCTGGGTGCTGGTCTTGGAGACCTTGGCCAGACGGGTTTCGAATGCGACGACCTGCTTGGCCTGCGCGGTGGCATCGGCGGCGGCAACGCCAGACAGTTCCAGCACCTTGGCGACGTGCGCCTGGTAGGCGTCCAGCTTGGCCTTGTTGCCGGCGCTGGTGTAGTACTCCGGGTCCGGCAGACCCAGGCCACCCTGCATCGCATAGGCGATATTCTGGCTGGACTTCTTGAAGTCCGCCTCGGCGCCGAAGCTGAAGAGTTCGTTGTTGCCCTTGGCCGCGCTGCTGCGCAGATAGTCGACCAGCTTGGCCTGGTCGCTGATGGCATCGATCGCGGCCAGCTCCGGCTTCAGCGGCTCGATACCCTGGGCGTTGATCTTGGCTTCGTCCATGCCGGTCGACCACAGGTCGCCGACGATTTTTTCCACGCCGCTGGCGCTGGTGTCGGCCGCAGCCTGTTCGACCAGTTGCTGCTGGATCGCGTTGGAGCGCTCGTCGAGCATTTCGAACGCGCCCCAGCTGGTGCGGTCGCCCGGCACCGGGTTGGCGGCCAGGAACTTGGCATTGGCGTAGGCGTTCAGATCGGTACAGGCATTGCCGTTGGGGTCCAGATCGGCCGCAGTGAACTGATTCACCACCGGCAGCTTGCTCTGGTCCAGGGTCAGCGTCTTGGGTGCGGCGGCCGCGCTGGCAGCGGCATCAGGCGCGGTGGCCGGTGCGGCGTCTTCGGGCTTTTTGCAGCCGCTCAGCGCGGCGGCGACGGCCAGGGACAGCGTCAATAGATGAGGGGTACGAATCACAAGGGCTCCAGGAGCAACAGTCAATTGGGAAGCCCCGTCACAGCGGAGCCGTGGCGGCACTCTACCTTTCTGTATGACAGCACGCATGGTGTCGAAGGTCATGGGTGGGGCACGCAGGTCAACGTGGCCTCTCGTTCTAGCAGGCTTCGGACAAAAAAACGGCCCCTCGCGGGGCCGTGGAGAGCATTACAGCCGTTACTTCTTACGCCAGCTTCCGGGGCTTGGAGCAGCTATCAAAACGACTGCGCAGCCGCCAGGCGGGCGCGGCCGGTGCTCGGAATCTCGTGTACCCCCGTACATTCCGGTTCCTCCGCGCCGTCCACACCCACCTGACGACTGCTCGCTCTGTTTTGTCAGCCGCTCTTAGAAGTCATACGAAGCAGACAGGCGAACAAAGCGCGGCGGGTTGAAGTAGGTCCCCATGCCATAGGTGTTGGACACGGTGAAACGGTCGTCTCCATACACTGCCTCGGCACGCGTTGCATCGCGGTCGTTGATGACGTTGAACACCTGCAGGCCGATGGCCAGCTTATGATCGGCAAACGCAGGACGGTAGGTAACGCCCAGGTCGAGATTGGTCAGCCAAGGCGTCCGGCCAGCGTCACCCGGCCGTGAGGGAGTACCAGCGCAATAGTGATATGCCGACTCGTAGCCGATCGGATCCTGCTCGCCCTGGCCGAAATAGCCCAGGCATGACTTTGGGGTTCCCGACAGGACACGAAGGGTTGCCGATGCCATCCACTCGGGAGTGAACTGATAAGCGCCAAACGCCTTGAACTGGTGACGGCGATCATTGGCCAGGTTGCCACCTGCGTAATACATCAGTTCTGCCGAATCCCAATCCTGCGTCTTGGACACGTCTGCCTGGCCGAGATCGGATTTCACCTGGCCTTCGGTATTGCCGTAAAGATGCGACCACGTGTAGTCAACCCGAGCAAACCACTTTTCGTCAAACGGATGCTCCAGGAATAGGTCGACTGACACGTAGTTGCGCTTTGCACCACTCGTAAAGCCCCAGTCTTCCTGGGACATGCGTACCTGCGTGCGGCCAGATCCATCAACATTTGCCAGATTGTAGGTGTTGGTCTCGCCCGGGTTGAACATGACACAACCCGGAATCGCAACGCTCGACGCACTGACGCCGCTGGCCTCCAGCTTGTCGGCCATCCGGCCGGTATCACAGACGTCATCGATTGCAGTTTGCAACTTGCGGTACGTCACCTTGGCACCGGAATTCCAGCTTTGGCCCAAAGTCTTTTCGAAGCCTACTAGGAACTCGTCCTGGTACTGCGACTTCAGATCGCTCGGCGCGAAGGAGTTGGGATCTGGTGTCTGACCGTACTCGCCGTTTGACGACACCGGGCCCGGTCCGAGGGCCGTCAGGCCGGTCGGCTCGCCGTTTGCGTCCAGTCCCGAATATGCGAAGTATTCATCGGTATAGGTGGAGGCCGATGCGCCGCGAACCGCGACACTGTTAGGCAGCGCCAGATAGTAGCGGCCCGCATTTGCGTACAGCTTCAGCGACGAGTCGCCAAAGACGTCCCAGCTGACGCCCAGACGTGGGGCCCATTGGTCTCCGCTATCTACATACGGCTGACCTGCGCTGTTGAAGTTGGTGAACTTGTCGTTGCGGATACCGAGCAGCACCAGCCAGTTATCGCTGACTTGCCAGCGGTCTTCCAGGTAATAAGCCTTTTGCTCGACAGCCATGCTGGTGGTTGTGGTGAAGATGCGGCGCTGCGCATAGTAGCCGTCGCCACCCGATGGACCAACCCCGAGACTTGGACGAATGTCGACGGTCGGATCGGACTGACGTGCAAACAGCCACTGGTAGCCCGGGCCGGTCGTGCGGACGCCTTCGTTGGAGGCGTTGAAGTACATGTTGTCCACGCCTGCAGTCAAATCGTGATCACCGATCCGATACTCCAGTTCAAGTCGCAAGCTGCGGGTCTTGTTCTGTGGGAGATTGGCCTTGGTCCGATTGCTCGCCTGATCATTCGTGATCGGTGTGCCACCCGTCAGTGCGGGGTTCTGGTTGGTTACGTTCTGAAGATAGGGAAGCGCGGAAACGTACGGATTGCTCTGCAAGTTGTCCTGACGGCTACGCCCCCAGGTGGCATTCAACGTCAGGTCGTCCGTCAGATAGCCGGTGTACTTGAAGATGTCGTAGCGATCTTTGATCTTGTACGTATCGGCAAATGTGCCACTACGCCCGCCGCCTGACAGGGTGTCGTAATCGAAGTCCGTGTAATAACCGGCGCGGCGGTCCGTACTCTCGATACGGGTGTATTCAAGGATATTGCTGTCGTTGATATTCCAGTCAATCTTGCCGTAGAACTTCGGCGCGCTGTACGCGTAGTTGTTACGTCCCAGAACGCTGGCCGCACTGGAGTTCGTCGACACACCTTCGGTTTTGTCGGATTCACCGGCAACGAACACAAACAATTTGTCTTCGATCAACGGGCCACCAGCGTATGCGCTGTAGACGGTACGCGTTGCGCCATCGTCCTTGCGGCTGCGATACAGCGTGCCCGGCTGATCGGGATTGGTGTATTCAAACCGGTCTGGCAAGGTGTTGTTGGGAAAGCGTACATTTTCAGGCGAACTCGCCAACGACTTTGGCTCCCAAACTGCCTGGGCACCGAAGTGCCATTCGTTGGTGCCGCGCTTGCCGACTTGGTTAATGACGCCACCGGTGGAACGACCATAACGGGCGCTGTAGCCGCCGGTGTAGGTCTCCTGCTGATCAATCGCACCGTATGGCAGGCTCACGCCGCCAAGATTGCTGAGCGGATTACTGACATTGAATCCGTTGATGTAGTAGGCATTTTCGGTGACGCCTGCGCCGCCAAACGACACAACCGAACGCGAGCCGTTGTCAAATGCACCGCTGCCTGCCACGGCACCCGGTGCCAGCAATGCGATTGCCTCAGCGCTGCGCCCCAGGGGGAGAATTGCAAGCTGTTGTGAGGTAATGACCGAGCGCGAGCTGGTGGAGCTGACATCGATCTTCGGCGCATTGGCGGCGGTCACCGTGATTGCGCCGAGCGTCGTGGCGTCGGCAGTACTTGAGCTGCCGGCATCCGCAAACGACACTTCGGTGCCGGAACCGACGCGCAACTGCACGTTCTTGCGGGTATCGACGACCTGATCACCGCGCTTCAGGGTAACGGTATAGGCACCGACAGGCAGCGAGCCGAGGTTGTAACGGCCATTCGCATCGATGGTGATGGTGCGGCTGAGGCCGGTATCGCTTTGCACAACGATGGTGCTGCCGGCTTCGCTGGGCGCGCTGCCGTAGATGCTGCCGGTGGTGCTCTGCGCATACACCGCGCCGTTGGCTAGGCACGCACCGAGCACGACAGCGAGAGCGGTGCGCTTGAGGACCTGGCGACGAAATTGATTGCTCATTCCTGACCTTTGAACTGGGGAATCGGGAGAAGTGGCGGTCACCGAAGAGTCAGATGGCCTTAACCCGAACGTAATGAATCTGTGCCCGCCGTTGCAATAGCTATCAACGGTTCATTAATGAAATGACGGACATCCGCGCTGAAAGTGCGGAAGTCAGCACAATTTGTTGCCAGTTCGCACAATGCATGACGATCGGCGTCTGTGAATTCATCTTCGTAATCTCTTCAGATAACAGCCGATTAATGTGAGATCCATCAGCTATTGGTTTCAGTAAAAAACGAATAAGTACTGCAATAGGTTTCGAAAGAAACTAAAAAGGCCCCGACAAGCGGGGCCCTCCGGTGCTGCGGTTGATGCCAGCACTCAGAACTTCACAGTCGTTCCCAGGTAGAAGAACCGGCCCACGTTGTCGTACAGCGCGGAAGTAAAGTCCGAACCGAAGTAGTTACGCGGCGGGTCCTTGTCGAAGGCGTTGTCGATGCCGAGGTAGACGTCGATCTTCGAGCCGGGGAACTGATAGCCGAACTGGAAGTTGTGGTAGGTGTACGAGCCGTTGCGGATCGGGCTGGCCGAGCCCGGGTTGCTGTTGTAGCTCTCCGGGGTCACGCGCAGGTTGCCGTCCACATAGTTCATGTCCCACGAGGCGCGCCATTCGTTCCAGTTGTATTTGGTCTGGAACTGCGCACGCCAGCGCGGGTCGGTTACGTAGGTCACGTACTCGTCGTACTCTTCCGGGAAATCCTGGAACACCCATTCGCGCGACTGGATCAGCCGCGTGCCGACCAGGCGCAACACGGTGTTGCCTTCGCCCAGCTGGAAGCGGTAGTCCATTTCCAGATCCACGCCGACACGACGCGAGCGCGCCAGGTTTTCGTTGAGCGCCTGCCACCCGATGATGCTGTGTTCGGGATAGATCCGGCCTTGCGGGTCGGTGAAGCCACCCAGCGGTGCGCGCTGCACGAAGCCGCAGAAGCTGTTGTTGATGCCGCCCGGGTTGTCCACGCAACGCGTGGCATTGGTTTCGGCCGTCACCGAGCCAATCGCGTCCTGCAGGTCGATGCGCCAGTAGTCAACCGACATGCCGAAACCTTCGAAGAACTCCGGCTGCCACACCAAGCCGTACGACAGGCTGCGCGCGCGTTCCGGCTTCAACTCCGGATTGCCGCCGCTCACGCCGGGGCGGTTGGCGGTGTAGGTATCGATCCAGCCCACCGGAACGCCCAAGGCGCTGCAATTAGCCTGGCGTAGCGCCACATCGCCGGCGGTGCCGGGACGATTGCTGTTGCTGGAGAGGTAATTGCAGGGGTCATTGATGGTGGCGAAGTTTTCGCTCTGCGAGTCGTACAGCTCACCGATGCTGGGCGCGCGCACCGCCTGGGCCAGCGTGCCGCGCAGACGCAGCGACGGGATGATGGTCCAGTCCAGACCAATGTTCCAGGTCTTGGTCGAGCCGATGCTGCTGTAGTCCGAATAGCGGCCGGCCAGATCCAGTGCGAGCCGATCCACGCCGGGCAAACCCGCCAGCAGCGGAATGGTGCTCTCCACGAACACTTCCCGCACGGTGTACTCGCCGCCGCTGTTCGGGATGGCGTTGAGGAAGGTCACGCCCGATGCGGCCAGCGGATCGGTGATTTCTTCGCTCTGTTCCTTGCGGTATTCCACGCCACCGGCGATGCCGATGTCACCGGCCGGCAGCGACAGCAGGTTGCTGTTGGCCACCGAGGCGCTGAAGACCGTCTGCTGGATCTTGGCTTGCGAGCGGGCGATGGTGTTGAACCATGCTGCTGCTTCCGGGCTTACCGCGCCGTTGCCGAACACGCTGAAGGGCACGCAGCCTTCGCGGGCCAGCGCCGAATACACGCGATTGGTGTTGGGGTTAATGGCGGTGGGATCGAGCGTGGTACGGCACACGATATTGCCGCTGGCGTCACGTGCCGCATCGATACCGGCCTGCCAGCGCTCGTTGATGCGGTTGTTGAGGTTCTGGCGGTCAACCGTGGTCTTGCCGTAGTTGGCGGAAACGTCGTAAGTCCAGTTGTCGGTGAAGTTACCTTCGGCGCCGAGCACTGCACGATAGGTCTTGCGTTCGATGTTTTCGCCGCGCCGACCGGCATCGACGTTGAAGCGATTCATCAGGATCTGCGTGGCACCGCGTGAATCCATCAGCGCACCCAGTTCGGGACTGACATACGGGTTCTGCCGACGCACGCGCAGCGAGCTGTCGAAGGCGGGCTGGCCGAAGAATTCCGAATCGGTCTCGCTGTACTTGCCTTCGAAGAACAGGCGATGATTCTCGCTGAGCTCGAAGTTGACCATCGTGTTGACGCTCTTGCGATCGAAGCCGGGCTGCAAATCGGCCACGGCGTTGAGGTCGGCAAAGTCGCAATCCACGCACGAGGTGTTGCTCACCACGGTGCCGTCATAACGATTACGGCGGAACGTGCCGTCTTCATTGAACAGGTAGCGGTTGCCGTAGCTGGCCGGGTTGCGGAAATCGAAGGTGCCCAGGTTGAAGGTGCCGCCATAGCTGGTGGAATGGTTGCCACCGGGGCCGCTGAGCACGTTCTGCGGGTTGCGTTCGCTGGGCGGACGGTTCGGGTCGTAGGCGGGGTTGGGCACCGTCACCAGGTATTCGCGGCCGATGGCGCGGTTGCCGCGACCAAAGCGATCCTGCTTGCTGTATTCGCCGGAAACGGCGATGTTGCCGCGCCCACCGGCAAAGTCGGTGCCTGCCGAGAAACTGGCGAAGGAGCGGTTGTAGTTGCCTTCGTCGGCCAGGCCGGTCTGCGCGCGGGTTTCAAAGCCGGTGAACGATTTCTTGAGGATGAAATTCACCACGCCCGCCACCGCGTCAGCGCCGTACACCGCCGAGGCGCCGCCGGTAATGACTTCCACGCGCTCGACCCATTCCACCGGAATGGTGTTGACGTCGACCGCGGTGGAGCCCGGGCTGGAACCCACATGGCGACGACCGTTGACCAGCACCAGCGTGCGATCCACGCCCATGCCGCGCAGGTCGAGCAGGCCCAGGCCCGCGGTGCCGATGAAGCGGGTGGAGTTGCCCAGCGTGTAGCTCGGCGCCAACGCCGGCATGCGTGCCATCAGGTCGCTGATGGTGGTGGCACCGGTGGCGCGGATTTCTTCGGCGGTGATCGCGGTGACCGGCGAGGGGGTGACAAAGCCGGTACGCGCGATGCGCGAGCCGGTGACGGTCACCTTGTCCAGATCGGTGGTGTCCGGGGCAACGCCATTTTCGGACTGCGCAAGCGCCTGGCCTGCGGGGGCGACCAGCACGGCGAGCAACGCCGCGCTCAAACGGTGACGACGGGTACGGTGCAGAGAACGACTCGACATGCCTTGCGGATCCTCGCTGGGTTGATGCGGCGGCCGTGCTCGCTGAGCGCCGGCTGAACTGATTTTCGAACGTAACAATTCCTTAATCGTGTGTCCACCTTTGTGAAATATGTCGCGCGTTGACACGGTTGAGGCAGCCGGCTCAGCAGGGCAAGGCACCACAATCGCTCAAGCAACAGCGGCTGCGCCGGTACACTTGGCGGTCCATGGCGGATCGCGCCGGCCGCTGTTGCCGCTGGGCGTCGTCGACTTCAGTTGGGTAAGGCAATGAGCAGAAAAATCACACGCGCAGCGCCAACTGCGCAGCCGAGGCGCCGCGCATGAGTACCGAGCGCAGGATCGCCGCGCACGCGGTGCAGGGCGCCCTTGCGCCGCACGCGCGCATCCGCAACGTGATTGCGGTGGGCTCGGGTAAGGGCGGGGTGGGCAAGTCCACGACTGCGGTCAATCTGGCGCTGGCGCTCCACCAGCAGGGCGCGCGGGTTGGTGTGCTCGACGCGGACATCTACGGGCCGAGCGTGCCGGCGATGCTGGGGTTGAGCGGCAAGCCCGACAGCCCGGACAACAAGTCGATCGAGCCATTGCGCGCGTTCGGCATCGAGGCGATGTCGATCGGGCTGCTCGTCGATCAGGACACACCGATGATCTGGCGCGGCCCGATGGCCACCTCGGCGTTGACCCAGCTGTTCAACGACACGCTGTGGGACGACCTGGATTACCTGCTGATCGATCTACCGCCAGGCACCGGCGACATCCAGCTCACCTTGTCGCAGAAGATCCCGGTGGCCGGTGCGGTGATCGTTACCACGCCGCAGGACATCGCCACGCTGGATGCGCGCAAGGCCTTGAAGATGTTCGAGAAGGTCGAAGTGCCGGTGCTGGGCATCGTCGAGAACATGGCGGTGCACACCTGTTCCAACTGCGGCCATCGCGAACATCTGTTTGGCGAAGGCGGCGGCGAGCGCATGGCCGCGCAGTACGGCGTGCCACTGCTGGGGTCGCTGCCGCTGGATATCGGTATCCGCGAGCAGGGCGATGCGGGCCAGCCGATCGTAATCGCCGCGCCGGAATCGGCAGCCGCGCAGGCCTATCTGGCGGCGGCTGCGCGGCTGTCGGAGGAGCTGGGCAAGCGCCCGCGCGCCAGCATCCCGATTTCTGCCTCGCTGCTGTAACCGCCAAGCGAGCGGTGACCGCGCACGCTAGACTTTGCCGCCCTTCGCGCGGGCCGCTCGGCCCGCCGCCTTCCGTCTTCAAGGAACACCGCATGAGCATCAAGAGCGACCGCTGGATCAAGCGCATGGCCGAGCAGCACGCCATGATCGAGCCGTTCGAGCCCGGCCAGATCAAGCACGACGCCGCCGGCCAGCGCATCGTCAGCTTCGGCACCTCCAGCTACGGCTATGACGTGCGCTGCTCGCGCGAGTTCAAGATCTTCACCAACATCAACTCGACGATCGTCGACCCGAAGCATTTCGACCCGGGCAGCTTCGTCGATATCGAATCCGATGTCTGCATCATCCCGCCGAACAGTTTTGCGCTGGCACGCACGGTCGAATACTTCCGCATTCCGCGCGACACGCTGGTGGTGTGCCTGGGCAAGAGCACCTACGCGCGCTGCGGCATCATCGTCAACGTGACGCCGCTGGAGCCGGAATGGGAAGGCCACGTCACGTTGGAATTCAGCAACACCACGCCGCTGCCGGCACGCATTTACGCCAACGAAGGCGTGGCGCAAATGCTGTTTTTCCAGTCCGATGAGGTGTGCGAAACCTCGTACAAGGACCGTGGCGGCAAGTACCAGGGCCAGACCGGCGTGACCCTGCCGCGCACGTGATGCACTGGTGCGGCCGTGACCCTGCCTCAGCAGGTCACGGCCGTGCGCTGCCGGTAGCGCAGCAGTTGGCGCACGCCAGCGGCGATCAGCAACGCTGGCCACCAGGTTGAAACCAGTTGGCCAAGATCGAAACGGGCCAGCCCGAGGTTATCCAGCAGGAATAAGCTGCCCAGCGTGATCAAAAACAGTGCAGGAATCAGGCGGTAGCGCATGGCGATGTCCTCGGTAGGTGTGAGGCCATGCTGCGCGCGATGCGCGCGCCGATCAGGTGCCGGAAGTCAACAATTGCGGATGACAAAGGTCATGTCGAAGGCCGCAAGGTCATGACTGCATTGGTAACCATGTCGCCTGCGGTTGATCGCTGGCCATCAGGTCGTCGACGTCTTCAGGGTGCGGAACCTCTGGTTTTCTACGGTGCAGTCGAAAAGCGCATGAGGCTTCGCGCGTACCCTCATCCGCCCCTTCGGGGCACCTTCTCCCGATGGGAGAAGGGATCTTGGCGCTCTGATTACGCGCGGGGCTGATCGACTGCTCACCCCATTCGCAATCCCCGGCTACTTGCCCCGCCCAAACAACATCCCCACGCCGCAAGCGACCAGCGCTGCCGGCCACCAGGTGGCGATCAGCTTGCCCAGGCTGAGATTGGTCCAGCCCAGGTTGTTGGCCAGAAACAACAGGCCCACAAGGATCAGGATCAGTGCGGCGACGACATTGGATTTCATGCGAGAGGGCAGGTTGGCGAACGGGCGCCTATCGTAGCCGTTGCGCCCATGCCGCGACACGCTCCTGCAGTGCATCGGGCGCAAACCGTTGCGCGCTGCCGCTGCCCCACACCGGCCCGGGCCAGGCCGCATCGCCGGGATGGCGGCCGACCAGGTGCACATGCAGCTGGCGCACGATGTTGCCCAGCGCGCCGATATTGAGCTTGCTCACCTGCGGCTCGACCCGCAGCAGCTGCGAGAGCTGGTTGATCTCGGCCAGCAACAGACGCTGCTGGCCGCCATCCAGGTCGATCCACTCGCTGACCTCGGCCACCCGCGGCACCAGCACCAGCCACGGGAAGCGGGTGTCGTCCATCAGCCGCACCTGCGACAGCGGGCCGTCGGCGACGAAGACGCTGTCGGCGGCCAGCCGCGCATCCAGTTCAAAGGCGCCCGTGGCGGGCGCATTCGAGACGGGTCCGCTCATCCCAGGTGGGCGTCGAAGAAGCCCAGGGTGCGCTCCAGCGCCCGCTCGGCGCTGTCGGCGTCGTAGTGGTTCGGGTCGATGCTGCGGTTGAAGGCGTGCCCGGTCGGGTAGACGAAGGTCTCCATCTGCGGCAGCTTTTCGCGGTGCGCCTGGATCGCTTCGGGCGGAATGCTGCTGTCCTGCTCTCCGAAGTGGAACATCACCGGCGCCTTGGGCGTTTCGTCCAGCAGCTGGGTATTGCGGCCGCCGTAGTAACTCACCGAGGGCAGGCCCAGACGGATGGCCGACAGCAGCGCCACCGAGCCGCCCCAGCAATAGCCCACCGTGCCCACCTTGCCGGCACGGGTCAGCAGGGTGGCGGCAGATTTCACCACCTCCACCGCGCGTTCCAGGCCGACCGCGTTGGCCAGCGCCAGGCCGCGCTTGAGGCTTTCCTGGTCATAGGGCAACTGCACGTCTTTTTCTTCCAGGTCGAAAAAGGCCGGCGCCAGCACCTCGTAGCCGCGTGCGGCGTAGTCATCGGCCACCGCGCGGATATGTTCGTTGACGCCGAAGATCTCCTGGATCACCACCAGGCCGCCGCGCGGGCTGGAGGCGGGGGTGGCGTGCCAGGCGGCAACCTGGCCGTCGGAGGTGTCGAGCGTGGTCCAGTGACCCATGGGAATTCCTGATGTGCAGCGAGGGAGGCGCGCATTATCGACCGGACCGGCATCGTGAAAAGTGAGGGTTTCGCAAAGCTGGCCCGGCAGGCGAGGCCCGGCGGTTCAGAGCGCTGCCCGCACGCCGCTATAATTGGCCTTGCCCAGGCCCCAGGCCGCTCCGTTTCCCAGGCTCCTGCTTCCATGTCCCAGCTGAACCCCAAAGTCGGCTTCGTCAGCCTTGGCTGCCCGAAGGCGCTCGTCGATTCCGAACGCATCCTCACCCAGCTACGCGTGGAGGGCTACGACATCGTGCCCAGCTACGACGCGGCCGACGTGGTGGTGGTCAACACCTGTGGCTTCATCGATTCGGCGGTGACCGAGTCGCTGGATGCGATCGGCGAGGCGATGAACGCCAACGGCAAGGTGATCGTCACCGGCTGCCTGGGCAAGCGCCCGGAGCAGATCCGCGAGGCCTACCCGCAGGTGCTGGCGGTCTCCGGCCCGCAGGACTACCAGAGCGTGATGGAGGCGGTGCACGCTGCGCTGCCGCCGCGCCACGATCCGTTCGTGGATCTGGTGCCGGACTACGGCATCAAGCTGACGCCGCGCCACTACGCGTACCTGAAGATTTCCGAAGGCTGCAATCACCGCTGCAGTTGCTGCATCATTCCTTCCATGCGCGGCGACCTGGCCTCGCGCCCGGTCGACGAGGTGCTGCGTGAAGCCGAGCGGCTGGTGCGCGGCGGCGTCAAGGAGCTGCTGGTGGTCTCGCAGGACACCTCGGCCTACGGCGTGGACCTGAAGTATGCCGAGCGCCCGTGGCGCGATCGCATGTACCAGACCCGCATGAAGGCGCTGTGCGAAGGGCTGTCGGAACTGGGTGTGTGGACGCGCCTGCATTACGTGTACCCATACCCGCACGTGGACGACGTGATTCCGCTGATGGCCGAAGGCAAGCTGCTGCCGTACCTGGACATCCCGTTCCAGCACGCCAGCCCGCGCATCCTCAAGCTGATGAAGCGGCCGGGCGCAGTGGAAAAGACCCTGGAGCGCGTGCAGCGCTGGAAGGCGATGTGCCCGGAGATCACGGTGCGCTCGACCTTTATCGTCGGCTTCCCCGGCGAGACCGATGCTGAGTTCGAAGCGCTGCTGGAGTTTCTGGACCAGGCCCAGCTGGACCGCGTGGGGGCGTTTGCGTATTCGCCGGTGGAGGGCGCCAGCGCCAACGCGTTGCCGGACCCGGTGCCGGAAGAGCTGAAGCAGGAGCGTCTGGCGCGTTTCATGGCCAGGCAGGCGGAGATCTCCGCGGCGCGGCTGGAAGCCAAGATCGGCACGGTGCAGCAGTGCCTGGTCGACCTGATCGAAGACGATATCGCGGTGGCCCGTTCGCGCGCGGACGCGCCGGAGATCGACGGCCTGGTGCACATCCAGAACGGCGGCGAGCTCAAGTTGAAGGTGGGCGACCTGGTCGATGTGGAAATCACCGACAGCGATGAGCACGACCTGTTCGGTGATGCGCTGCCGTCTGATCTTGCGGTGCAGTCGCCCCGCGCATTGAACCTGCAGATGGTCTAGCCGCAGCGGCGGGCCAGCGAGTGGCAAGCGTCGCTGGCCGTTTGGTGTGTGCAATGAAACTGGTGTGCGCCGAAATATCCAGCACGCCAGCACGCAATCGACGCACCCGCCTCATAGGAGCGGGTTCGCGCGCGGCGAGGCTTCCGCAGCGCAGCTGGACTGTTCAAGGTGCGCTGCATTGCCACCGC
This sequence comes from Xanthomonas sp. NCPPB 2922, assembly GCF_041520885.1. Classification (NCBI taxonomy): domain Bacteria; kingdom Pseudomonadati; phylum Pseudomonadota; class Gammaproteobacteria; order Lysobacterales; family Lysobacteraceae; genus Xanthomonas; species Xanthomonas sp. NCPPB 2922. Next base: position 311,916 of record NZ_JBGOFY010000003.1, read on the forward strand.
ACACGGCCAGCCGCGTAGGAGCGCGCCAGCGCGCGACGAGGCGTTACCCAGAACCACACGCCTCCAACCGCGCGCATCGGCACCAGCAGGCAAGGATCCAAACCACCCGGATTGCCTCACGCACGCCCACGCCACCTAAGCTGCCGTGTACTCCACCGCCACCACCACAAAGGTGTGCTTGCCCGACGGGAGTTGTGCCTCGAACTCATCGTCCACGCGCTTTTTCAGCAGCGCGCGCGCCAATGGCGAATCGATGCTGATCCAGCCGCGCCCGGCGTCGGTCTCGTCTGGCCCCACGATGCGGTAACGCAGCAGCTCGCCGCTGTCGGCATCTTCCAGCTCAACCTGCGCGCCAAAGAACACCGCCTGCGGATCCGTCGGTGCGGTATCCACTATGCGCAGCGCTTCCAGCCGCTTGCTGAGGTAACGCACACGGCGATCGATCTCGCCCAGCTGTTTCTTGCGATAGGTGTACTCGGCGTTTTCCGAGCGGTCGCCCTCGGCTGCGGCCGCCGCGAGCGCGCGCACCACCTCGGGCCGCCGCAGGCGCCACAGCTCGTCCAGCTCGGCCTTGAGCCGCGCATGGCCTTCCGGCGTGATCAACGCAGTGCTTTTTTCGGCAGGGGGACGCCAGCGGCTCATGGGCGACCAACAGGGCAGGATGGGGGCGCGATGCTAGCGCGCATGGCGCGCTTGCGCATCCGCAGCCACCCGGCGAAGCTTTGCGCCTTGGGACACGGACGCCTGCCATGCTGATCATGCCGCTGCATAAACCCTGGTCGCGCCAGAACATTCCCTGGGTCACGCTGCTGCTGGTGCTGCTCAATGTCGTGATCCATGTGGGGTACCAGCGCAAGGACGACGGCCTCATCGCCAATGCGGTGCGCTATTACGTGGAGTCCGGCCTGGGCGCGCTGGAGGGCAAGGCGCATGCGCGCTACCTGGCACAGAGCGACGATGCGAAGGTGCGTGCGGCGCGCCAGGCGCAATTGGACAAGGTGCCGGCGCGGCAACGGGTGGCCTACCTGGCGCAGCTGACCATGAACGATGTGGCGTTTACCGATGCCCTGCGCAGCGGACGCCTGTTCGACGACGATGCGCAACGACGCGACTGGTACGCGTTGCGTGCGCCCTACGATGCGCGGCTGTCCAAGGTGTTCACCTTGCGCCACATCCAGCGCAGTTCGGAATGGTCGCCGCAGCGCATGCTGTCGGCCACCTTCCTGCATGGCGACCTGGACCATCTGCTGGGCAACATGGTGTTCCTGCTGGCGCTGGGCACGTTGCTGGAAGGGGCGATCGGCAGTGGCTGGTTCCTGCTGCTATACCTGCTCGGCGGGTTTGGGGCGAGCGCGGTGAGCCTGTGGTGGCGGTGGGGTCAGCCCGGTGGCGGGCTGGGCGCCTCTGGCGCAATCGCGGCGCTGATGGGCGCGTTCTGCGTGGTCTGGGGCCGCCGGCGGGTGCGCTTTTTCTACTGGTTTTTCGTGGTATTCAACTATGTGCGGGGTCCGGCGATTCTGCTGCTGCCGCTGTGGTTGGGCTGGGAGCTCTACAACCTGCTCTGGCGCGATAATCAAGGGATTGGCTTCGATGCGCATGCCGGTGGGCTGGTCAGTGGCGCGCTGCTCGGTGCGCTGCTGGTGCTGGTGCGGCAGACCCGCCCGGCTTTCATGGAGGACGACGCGGCGGCGCAGGCGGACGACCGCTGGGAGCGTGCACAGCGGCATCTGGGGCGCATGGAAAATGCCGAGGCCGAGCGCCTGCTGGCAGAGCTGGCAAGCGAGCAGCCACGCAGCGCGGAGATTGCCCTGGCGCGCTATCGGGTGGCCCGTAACGCGGGACGTCGCAAGGAACTTCAGCAGCACGCGGACACGCTGCTGTGGCTGCACGCGCACGGCGCCGAACAGACGCGCCTGCAGCTGGCGGTGGCGGCCGAATTGGCCAAGGACCACATCGACTGCGATCCATCGGCACGGATGGCGTTGATCGGCAATTGCCTGCGCACCGGCCTGCTGGCCGACGCGGAACGGCTGTTGAAGGACAGTGCGCTGAGCACGCCGCGCGCGGAGCTTGCCCAGCAGTGGTTCGTGCTGGCGTTGCGGCATGGCGAGTTGCAGGCGGGCGAGCAGCGCACGCGCGTGCTGCGTCAGTTACTGGAGCAATTCCCCGAGCAGGGCCAGGCCAACAAGGCGCGGTTCCTGCTGGACAATGGGTGAGAGCGGCTGCGGAAAAGACCACGCAGCCGCCACTTACGCCGGTTGAATCGCCACCGCCTTCAATGCCGCTGCCAGCTTGGCGCGCTGCGCGTCATCGTCGCAGTGGTCCAGTGCGTTCTGCAGCACCATGCGTGCGTCATCGTCGCGCCCGAAACGCTCGGCCAACAGCAAGCCGGCGTCCAGCGACCAGGCCGGCAGCATGCGCTCGCGCGGCCACGCGCCGATCGCGGCCAGCAGGCCATCAGTCGCCAATTGGTATTGCCCGGCCATCTTCGCGCGCTCGGCCAGCAGTGTTGCCTGCTCGGGTAATAGCGGTGCAAAGGCGGGGTCGGTGTCCAATGCTTCGCGTTGCAGGGCCAGTGCGCGTCGCTCCTGTTTTTCCTGCAGCAGGCGATTGATGTACTGGCGGGTGTGGTCGCGCAGTTCGTCGTTGCGGTGGTGCTGGCGCAGCAGGCGCTGATACAGCTCATGCACCGCCAGGCTCACCGCACGCGAGCGCACCGCGCCGCGCAAGGCCTGAAATGCTTCGTCCGAATGCCCATCGCGCACGAACTGCTCTGCTTCGTCGAGCAGGCGTTGGTCGGGGTCTTCGCGCTGCAGGGCAATGCCGCCGCTGGGCTCGTAGCCGAGTTCCTCGTGGTACTGGTAGACCAGATAGCCCATCAGATGGAAGCTGGCGAACAGGCTCCAGATCGAGGCCACCACGATGGTCAGCTCGCGCACCACCGGCGGCAGGTACTTCAATGCCACGAAGATCGCCGCCATGCCGCTACCCTGGATGACGTAGAGCAAGCCATAGGCGGCCAGGTACGGCCAGCCGATGCGTAGCGCCATGTCGATGGAGACCGCCGGATTGAGTGCGCGGCGCAGGCTGCCGTCGATGGCCAGGGCGATCATCATGCCGGGCAGCAACAGCTGGACGGCCAGGTACGCAACGGTCAAGCCAGGTTTGCCGGCGATCACGCCGGCGGCGACGATCACGATACCCAGTGCAAAGGCCAGCAGGATCAGCCGCAGTACGGCGCTGTCGAAGCTGTTGTAGCCCAGCCGCGGCGCATCGTGCTCGCCGTTGGCGCTGTGCCGCAGGATGTCGAAGGCGTAGGTATAGGTGGCCATGCCGAGCACGCCCAGGACAACAAGCTTCAGGATGCCCGGCAAGACCAGCAGCGCGCTGCACAAGGTCAGCGCGATCAGCGCGTATAGCGCAGAGCCACGCAGCGGATAGGTGGCGATGGCCGGAATACGGGTCCAGAACGGTGCGGGCGCAGCCTGCGCCGCCACCTTGCGTGCGCGAAAACGGTCTTCCATGACGCTCCCCAAGCGTGTGGTCTGGCGCGATTGTGCGGCGGCGCGTGCCGGCGCGCAATTGGATGTCCCGGTTGTTCGGTAGTGGAAGAGCTCGGTAGCTGAGTTGGAGAGGGACAGGGGAGTGTGGGGAGTGCGCGGTAGAGAGCGGGGAGGGCGTTCCCTTGTTGATTGGCTAATCTGGCGTGCGTCCGCTCCGTGCCGAGTTGCTGTCACTGTTGGGGGCGCGCGATATCTGCATGAGCATGGGCGTCGAATGCGCATGACGGTGACGCATGGGAGTGCGATGTTTCGTCCAGTGGAGGCGTGCACCGATTGTTGCGGGATGCAGCGCGGCGATCAGCGTGAGTACCGGGCCGCTGGCGTGCGACTGCGTCAGGCGCACCTACGTCACGCGTCAACACACTCATCGGCATCACGTCGCGAAACAGGGCAGCCCTCATGCAGCAAGGCGCATCCCGTGCCTTGCGCCGGGTAAACTGCGCAGTCCGCGCAATCCCCGGCCAGACGGCGGGGCACGGTGTTGCGCTGTTGATCGGTCATGTCACAAGGAGTGTCGTCTTGCTTCCAACCGCCACCGGCAACCCGCAGGTTCGTGTTCGGTCCATCGATGTGCTCTCGGACAACTGGTATGTCCTGCGCAAGGTCACCTTCGATTTCCAGCGCAAGGATGGCCGCTGGCAGACCTTGTCGCGGGAGGCCTACGATCGCGGCAATGGCGCCACCATTCTGCTGTACAGCCGCGCCAGGCAAACGGTGATGCTCACCCGCCAGTTCCGGCTGCCGACCCTGCTCAACGGCAACCCCGATGGCATGCTGATCGAAGCCTGCGCCGGCCTGCTGGATCAGGACGATCCCGAGGCCTGTATCCGCAAGGAAACCGAAGAGGAAACCGGCTATCGCATCGAGAACGTGCGTAAGGTCTTCGAGGCCTTCATGAGCCCGGGCTCGGTGACCGAACGTCTGTATTTCTTCGTCGGTGAATATGTCGACGGCGACAAGGTAAGCGCCGGCGGCGGTGTCGAAGAAGACGGCGAAGAGATCGAGGTGCTGGAACTGTCGCTCGACGCTGCGCTGGCGATGATTGCTACCGGCGGAATTGCCGATGCCAAGACCATCATGTTGCTGCAGTACGCCAAGTTGCATGGCCTGTTAGCCTGATCCGATCGGTCTTATTCGGGAGTGCCGTCTTAAGCTAAGCCTAGATGTGCGTCAGGTCTGAGCCCCTGAAAGCTTTGACATTACGGGCCTTGTCCCTTCTTGCCGGTTCCTGATGATGCGCGGCGAGCCGCAAGACAAAGCGGTGCGTCCCTCTAGAGGCCGAAGCGGAAATGCTGTCCGGCCCTTAGCGCATGCCGCTACAAGCTCAGCTTTCTAAGTACCTTGTCGCCGTCTTCCGGTGGTCTGCCGCTGTGGCAGCTATCGCCGTCCTGAGCAAGGATATAGTTGGTGCGCATGGTGCCATCAGAGGCGGCGTCTGGTTCTACGCTGAACCCATAGATGGTAGGTCCAATCATCGGATCATTCGAATCCACGAAGTTGAGTATTAGGCAGCTACCGATCTTCTGGTCCATGTCCCACGAGCCGGTAATGGTTGCTGGTGCAGCATTGGGTTTGCCGCCGGCCATGCATGTTGTCTTCAACGTGTATCGCTGGATGGTGCTACTCGGTGTTGCCATCGAGAGAGAAAGCTCGGCATGGACAACCTGGCAGTCTTCCTTGTACGAGTTCAGCTTTCCGACGTAGGTGCCGATCAGCAGATACTGCCGCTGTAGGGGCCAGAGGTCACTTGGATGCGCCTGCTGAGCAGCGGCCATGCCTGGAAAGGCCGTCACAGTTGCACTGACAAAAGAAAAGACCAACAAGCTTTTTAAGGCGTTCTTGAACATGGATGAGTCCTTTCGTCGTTCGTACTCAACGCTTCCCACCAAAAATACTGCCGAAAATACCGCGCACGATCTGTTGCCCGATCTTGTTGCCCACGGTGCGCGAGGTCTGCTTGGCCATGGCCTCGAGCATGCCCTGGCGGCGCTTGGTGCCGAACACCGCGTCCTTGATCGCCTGGCCGAAGCCGCTGTCCTGCGCGTCGTCCTCTTCGCGGGTGCGCGCCGGTGGGGCGTTGGTCTGCTCGGTCACCTGTTCGACTCGCCGCGCCAGCAGCTCGGCCGCCGATTCGCGATTGATCGCGGTGTCGTAGCGCGTGCCCACCGGGCTGGCGGCACGCACCTGCGCGCGCTCGTTGTCGGCTAAAGCGCCCATGCGGCAGCGCGGCGGCGCAATCAGGGTCTGCTGCACCGGTGCCGGCACGCCCTTGCCTTGCAGTGGAGACACCAGTGCCTCGCCGGTGCCAAGGCTGGAAATGGCGGTGGCCACGTCGAGCTTCGGGTTGGCGACAAACGTCTGTGCGGCGGTCTTGACCGCCTTCTGGTCGCGCGGCGTGTATGCACGCAACGCATGCTGCACGCGGTTGCCGAGCTGGCCGAGGATGTTGTCGGGGATATCGTCGGGGAACTGCGAGCAGAAATACACGCCCACGCCCTTGGAGCGGATCAGGCGCACCACCTGTTCGATGCGCTGCACCAGCGCAGGCGGCGCATCGTCGAACAACAGGTGCGCCTCGTCGAACACGAACACCAGCTTGGGCTGCTCCAGGTCGCCCACTTCCGGCAGGCGCTCGAACAGTTCCGACAGCAGCCAGAGCAGGAAGGTGGAATATAGCCGCGGCTTGAGCACCAGCTGGTTGGCGGCCAGGATGCCGATCACCCCGCGGCCGTCCGGTGCCACCCGCATCAGGTCGGCAAATTCCAGCGCCGGCTCGCCGAAGAACTGTTCGCCGCCATCCTGCGAGAGCCGCAGCAAGGCGCGCTGGATCGCCGCCACCGACTGCGCGGACACCAGGCCATAACTGGTGGAGAGCTCCTTGCGTTCTTCCACCACCAACGCCAGCAGGGCGCGCAGGTCGTCCAGGTCCAGCAATAGCAGGCCGCGGTCGTCGGCCAGCTTGAACACGATGTCCAGCACGCCGGACTGGGTGTCATTGAGCTCCAGGATGCGCGCCAGCAGGGTAGGGCCCATTTCGCTCACGGTCGTGCGCACCGGGTGGCCGAGCTGCCCGTACAGGTCCCAGAACACCACCGGGTTGGCGGCCGGCGCGTAATCGCCGATGCCGATCTCCGTTGCGCGCTGCAGCACGCCAGGCGCGCCATCGCCGGCCACCGCCAGGCCGCCCACGTCGCCTTTGACATCGGCAAGGAACACCGGCACGCCCAGGCGCGAGAAGCCTTCGGCCAGGGTCATCAAGGTGACGGTCTTGCCGGTGCCGGTAGCCCCGGCCACCAGACCGTGCCGGTTGCCGAAGCGGCCCTCCAGAACCACCGGAATACCGTCGGTAATGCCTTTGCCGAGCAGGAACGAGGCCATTGCGCAGATCCGGTAGGAAAGGCCGGATTCTAGCCGTCAAACCTGGCCGGCATGGGGTATTTGCCCATTCGCCAATGGCATCTGCCGGCGGCAGGCCCGGTGCGGGCGCCGGGCTGCCGCTTTGCGCTGGATGCGGTAGCCAACCTAACGGTGCACTGACCCTGCCGGGCCGGCCGCCTTGCCCCGGTGTCACCCCGGCGGCTACCCTGCCTGCCTTTCCGCTGTACTGCCGACGATGCCGCTCGCTCATTTTGGTTTGCGCCCATGGCCCGTGTTGGCCGTGCTGGCGTTGTTGTCCCTCGCTCCTACCGCCCATGCCTTGTCCAAGCGCGATACCGAAAAGGTCGCCGCGCTGGATGCACGCATGGCCGCCGCCGAGAAGCGCTACCGCGACGCCCTGGTGCTGGTGAACAACTCCGACCCCAAGGGCACCGCCGAAGGCGACGCCGCACTGGAGGACATGGAAGACGTCATCGATGCCTGCATCAAGCAGCGTGGCTGCTTGGTGGCCAATCAGCTGTCGACCTACAAGCGCCTGCTCAAGGCGCGCGCGGATGCGGAAGCGCCGGCGTCCGACGAGCCGGAAGACGACGACACCCTGCTGCAGGCCGACCCGGACCACATCGGCCCGCTGGCGGCCGACGTCCCCGCTGCGGCCCGCACGGCCAGTCTGCTCAACGACCAGCAGCACGACTTCGACAAGATGGTGCAGTACAACCCGGCGGTTCAGGCCGGCATCCGTCGCTGGCTGACCGACATGCGTCCATCGCTGCTGACCAGCTATGAGAACTACGCCAACCTGCGGGCGGTGATGTGGCCGGAATGGCAGAAACGCGCGCTGCCGGAGGCGCTGCTGTTCGGCATCATGGCCAAGGAATCCAACGGCAAGGTGCACGCCAGTTCGCGTGCGGGCGCCGCAGGGCTGATGCAATTCATGCCGGCCACCGGGCGCCGCTTCGGGCTGGGCCCGGACGGTACCGGTTTCGATACGCGCTTCGATGCGCGCAGTGCCGCCGAGGCCAGCGCCGCCTATCTCAACGAGCGCATGGTGGGGCTCAACCGTAGCATCGAACTGGCGCTTGCGGCCTACAACGGTGGCGAAGGGCGCGCGGCGCGCGTCTTCGCCCAGTCCGGTGGCCGCGGGTTCTGGGAGCAGGACGTCTACAACCAGTTCCCGGCTGAAACCAAGGACTACGTGCCGATGGTGATCGCCGCGGCCTGGATCTTCCTGCACCCGCGCCAGTACGGCGTGGACTTTCCCAAGCTCAATGCACAGTCGGCCACCATCAAGTTGGCCAAGTCGACCACCATTTACGAACTCACCATCTGCCTGGGCAGCATGGGCACGCGCGACGGCTACATGCGCGCGCTGCGCAATCTCAACCCGCGCTACGAGCCCGATGGCTGGATCCCGGCCGGGACCACCATCAACGCCACCAACCGCATCGCCAGCCTGTACACGCGTTATTGCGTGAGCGGCCCGCGTGCCGACCTGGCCCGCGCGTTGATCACCGCCGACCTCAATAGCGCGATCGTGCGCACCAGCGCGCCGGAGTACGTGCCCAGCGTGGCGGTGGGCGATGTCAGCCCGATGGCCGGCGTGCCGACCACGGTGGCCACCGGCCAGCCTGCGGTCGCCAAGCCCAAGGCCAAGCAGGTGCGCAGCTACACCATTGCCAAGGGCGACACCCTGGGCCGGGTCGCGCAGAAATACCAGTGCGAGATCAAGGAGCTGGCCAAGGCCAACGGCCTGAAGGCGCCGTCGTACGCGCTCAAGCCGGGGCAACCGATCAAGCTGGCTGGTTGCGATCGCTGAGAGCCGCGGTTCTCTGACGCGGCTGATGGCGTAGGCATCGGCCAGCACGCGGTCGGCCGCGCGCTGCCGCGGATACCAGCGGGGGCGCAATCACTGCGTGGCGGGTGCGGGCGCTGCCGGAGCCGCATCCGCATTCTTGTCAGACGCGGGCGCGGCGTCCTGCCAGAAGGTCTGTGCCTTCGCCCACCAGCGTGTCCAGCGTGCGCGCCAGCCCTGACGTAACGCGTCTGGCCCCAGTTTGCTGGTCTGCTGCTCGGCAAAACGCATCAGATCCCTGGTGGCCGGCGCTGCGTTCTGTTCGATCGCCTGCCACATGAAGCGGGTGAGGATGCGGGCGATCACCCAGCTCGAGTCCAGGTCGCCACTCTCCGCTTCGATGCGGGTGATCAACGCCTGCAGTTCGGCGCGCACGTCCGGCGGCACCTTCGGGTTTTCGCTCAGGCGTTTGAGCCGGCGCAGGCCTTCCAGCAACCGGTGCTCGGCAAAGTCCTGCCCCACGCGCGCCAGCTCGCCCAGCCAGGGTGCACGCACCGCCAGGCCGATCGCATCCGCATGCAGCACCGCCGCGTCCCAGCGCTTGTCCTGGATGGCTGCATAAGCCATCACCACGTGCAGCATGAGCAAGGTGGTGAGGGTGTCGTCGGGATTGGCGTCGTGTTTCCACAGGCTGTCGCTGGAGCGCTGCGCAAGCTGCGGCCAGTGCTTGCGTTCGAACGCCACCGAGCGCAGAGCCGTGGCGATCAGCGCGCCCTGCGACCCGCAATCGCGCTCCAGCAGGTCGGCTTCGGCGATCGCGGGCAGCAGTTTGTTGGCGGCCAGCGCGGTGTAGGACAGCATTGCGTGGAGCATGCAGATGTCGTCGGCAGTGAGTGGTTCCGGCGGCGTGTCCAGCAGGCTGCCGCCGCGCTGGTAGGCGGCAAAGGCGACCGGCAACCCATGCTCACTGAACTGCCGGTAGCCCCGGTATTGCAGGCCGGAACGCAGCGCATCCAGTTGCTGTTGCTCGCTCTGCTGGCCACAACCGGCCAGCACCGTGGCGAGGGCGACGGCCAGTGGCCATCGCAACATCCGTGTGGTCATGCAGGGTCCTAGGTGGGAAGTGTCCAGTGCGCCATGGCAGCGTACTGCGTTGGCGTAGCGGTGCCGCGATTGTCTGTCAGTGGAGCGGCGTGTGCGCGTTTGGCCAGGTTCCAAGACATCGCGTTGGAGCAACAGCGTCGCCAAACGAAGCGCTGAAACGCCTGGCGCGTTACGTCTGGCCCAGTCGCGTAGCAGTCTGCGGCACGTGCGCGTGTCAGAGAGCGGCGATGTCTGACGACAGCAGCACGATGACCGTAGCGCCGCGCCGCGCGAGTGAAGTGTTTAAACGCCTGTCGCGCCGCTGCGCGTCAGCCCGCCTGGCGCCGTGCCAGCGCCTGTCCCAGCCGCACCGCGCTTTCCGCAGCCAGCCCGCCTTCAAGCGCGGCAACGCCCGGCGGCAGCAAGACGATGACCGTCGATCCATAATTGAAGCGCGCCATCTCCGCAAAGCGCTCCAGCGTGATCCCCTTGCCGCGGTAATCCTTGCGCGTGATGCGGTCACCGTAGCGCGGGATCTCCACACCGCTCCAGACGGTTTCCACGCCGGACACCAGCAGCGCACCCACCATCACCGAGGCCATCGGGCCGAAGTCGGTATCGAAGTGGCACACCAGGCGTTCGTTGCGGGCGAACAGCCGCGGCACGTTGCGCACTGCATCGGGGCCAACACTGAAAAGCCGGCCAGGCACATGCACGGTTTCGCGCAAGGTGCCGCTCCACGGCATGTGCACGCGGTGATAGTCCTTCGGCGACAGATACACCGTGGCGAACAGGCCATTGTGGAATGGCACGGCGGCGGACTCGTCGCCGAGCAGTTCCGCAGCCGTGAACGATTGGCCCTTGGCCTGAAAGATGCGCCCGTTCTCGATTGGCCCGAGCTGGCTGATGCGCCCGTCCGCCGGTATCAACAGTGCCTGCGGGTCGGCGTCGGGCACACGCGCGCCGGGCTTCAGCGCGCGGGTGAAAAACGCATTGAAGGTGGGGTAGGCGTGCGGATCCGGCTCCTGGGCTTCGCTCAGATCCACGCCAAACTTGCGCGTGACCGTGTCGATCAACCACTGCTTGGTCGCCGGCGTCTTGGAATACGCCAGGGCGCGCGCCAGCGAGGACAGCAGCCGATGCGGCAGCACGTAGGTCAGGGAAGTGACAAGACTCACGGAGCGGTTACCTTGGTCAGCTGTTGGAGGTCGGCGGCAATCGCCTTCGGGTCGAGCGGGGGACGGATCAGGCCAGCCAACCGGCCCTGCGGATCGAGCACGGCGATGCCGGCCGAGTGATCCATGCTGTAGTCGTTGGGGTTCTGCGCGAAATTCTTGCCCGGCACTTTCTGGAACACGAACCCCAGCGCGGTGGCGAAGCGCTCCAGCGACGGTTCATCGGCCGTGGCCGCCAGCGTGTCCTTGTGGAAGGCGTGCGCGTATTCGCCCAGGCGTGCGGGCGGGTCGCGCTGCGGGTCCACCGACACGAACAGCACGCGTGGGCGCAGGCTCTCGGGAACGCTCTCCCACTGCCGCTGGGCCACCGCCAGATCGGTCAGCGTGGTGGGGCAGACATCCGGGCAGAAGGTGAAGCCCAGGAACACCAGCGTCCAATGGCCGTTCAATTCGCCGGGTACCAGCTGGGTGCCATCGGACTGGCGCAGGCTGAACTGCGGCAGCGGGCGCGGCTGTGGGTAGAAGGTGATGGTCTGGGTGGGCGGCCAGGGCGAGCGCGGGGTGCCGCCAAGGAACTTCTGGCCCAGCAACAGGCCCAGCCCGGCGGCCAGCGCCACCAGCAGCACGATGCCGGTATTGCGATTGAACATGGCGGTTTCCAGTGCAACGGACGCTCATGATACCGATCCGACCTCTATAATCGGGGGCCGAACACTTCTTAGTTGTTGCCATGACTGCCGCCGCGGCCGACGAACTGCACACCATCATCGACCTGATCCGCTACGGCACCAGCCGTTTCAACGAGGCCGGTCTCACCTTCGGCCACAGCTACGACAACGCGCTGGACGAAGCCACGCAGCTGGTCCTGCACAGCCTGCACCTGCCGCACGATCTGGGCCCGGCCTACGGCCAGGCACGCCTGCTGCGCGCAGAAAAAGAGCGCGTGCTGGCACTGTTCCAGCGCCGCGTCGACGAGCGCGTGCCGGCGGCATATCTCACCGGCGAGGCCTGGTTTGCCGGGCTGAGTTTCAAGAGCGATGCGCGCGCACTGGTGCCGCGTTCGCCGATCGCCGAACTGATCGAAGCCGGCTTCGAGCCCTGGCTGGGCGGCCGCGAAGTGACCCGCGCGCTGGACCTGTGCACCGGCTCCGGCTGCATCGCCATCGCGATGGGCCACTACAACCCGCATTGGGACGTGGACGGCGTGGACATCAGCGATGACGCGCTGGCGCTGGCAGCCGAGAACAAGGCGCGCCTGCATGCCGACAACGTCAACCTGCTCAAATCCGATCTGTTCACCGGCCTGGCTGGGCGGCAGTACGACCTGATCGTGACCAACCCGCCGTATGTCACCAACGACGAAACCGACGCGCTGCCGCAGGAATATTCCTATGAGCCGGAACTCGGCCTGCGTGCGGGCGACGATGGCCTGGACCTGGTGCTGAAGATCCTGCGCGATGCGCCGCAGCACCTCAGCGAAGACGGCCTGCTGATCTGTGAAGTGGGCGAGTCCGAGCAGCACCTGATCAAGCTGCTGCCGGAAGTGGATTTTGCCTGGGTCGAGTTCAAGGTCGGCCAGATGGGCATCTTCGCCGTCGAATGCCGCGAGTTGATCGCACACAGCGCACGCATCACCGAGCTGGCCAGTGCGCGCTGAGGCACGCACGCACCGGCCATATCTGAGCGATGTCGTGCTGCTGGTGCCGGTGTCCGTGCTTGGCATGTGCATTCCGTTCGGATTGCTTGATGTGGTGTTTCGGTTGTTCGACCCGATGTACGGCGGCCCGGCACTTCAGCGCTGGGCCAGTGCCGCTGCAGAAATCACCTTCGGGTCCATGGCGTTTTTCGGGCTTGTCTGTGCCTGGGTCGTGACCACCAGCTCGGATGCCACATTACGTGCGCATCGGCGCCGCAGCGGGATCGTGGCCTTTGGCCTGCTGGTCGGAATCGGTGTGGCGGTGCATTTGCTGGCCAACTGGTTGCTCAGCGGCCACGCCCGGCTGGGCGTGTTCCTGCTCGTGGCAAGTGGTGTGCTGGCAGTGGCGCCACTGCTGGTCGCCGCACGTCACCTGCCGCGCATGCTGCACGCGCTGCAGCCTGCAGAGATGTTGAAAGGATGCCGTCATGGGCAGTAACAGTTTTGGCCGCTTGTTCACGGTCACCACTTTCGGCGAATCACATGGGCCGGCGATCGGCTGCATCATCGACGGTTGCCCTCCCGGCCTGGAGATCGCGCCGGAAGAGTTCACCCACGACCTGCAGCGGCGTGCCACCGGCAAGAGCCGGCATACCTCCGCGCGCCGCGAGGCCGACGAGATCGAGATCCTCTCCGGCGTCTACGAGGGCCGCACCACCGGCACGCCGATCGGGCTGCTGATCCGCAACACCGATCAGCGCAGCAAGGACTACACCAACATCGCCCAGCAGTTCCGCCCCGGGCATGCCGATTACACCTATTGGCAGAAATACGGCATCCGCGACCCGCGCGGTGGCGGGCGCTCATCTGCACGCGAAACCACCATGCGCGTGGCCGCCGGCGTGATCGCCAAGAAGTGGCTCAAGCAGCGCTACGGCGTGCTGGTGCGCGGTTTCCTGTCGCAGCTGGGCGAGATCCGCCCGACCGGGTTCGATTGGGATGCGGTGGAAGACAACCCGTTCTTCTGGCCGCATGCGGCGCAGGTGCCGGAGCTGGAAACCTATATGGATGCGCTGCGCAAGTCCGGTGACTCGGTCGGTGCGCGCGTGGACGTGGTGGCCGGTGGCGTGCCGCCGGGCTGGGGCGAGCCGATCTACGGCAAGCTGGATTCCGAACTGGCCGCCGCGCTGATGAGCATCAATGCGGTCAAGGGCGTGGAGATTGGCGATGGCTTCGCCAGTGCCGCGCAGAAGGGCACCGAACACCGCGACCTGATCACCCCCGAAGGCTTCCTCAGCAATCACGCCGGCGGCATTCTTGGCGGCATCTCCACCGGGCAGGCGGTCACCGCCTCGATGGTGCTCAAGCCGACCTCCAGCCTGCGGCTGCCCGGTGCCACCGTAGATGCCGACGGCGCCGTGGTGGATGTCATCACCACCGGGCGCCACGACCCGTGCGTGGGCATCCGTGCCACGCCGATCGCCGAGGCCATGATGGCGCTGGTGTTGATGGACCAGGCCTTGCGCCACCGCGCCCAATGCGGCGATGTGGGCGAGGTGTCGCCGCTGATTCCCGGTCAGGCCGATGTCTGACACCGCGCGCCCCAAGGTCTGGGTCAGCCAGCCGTTGTTCGACGATGTGGTCGAACAGCTGGGCGCGCATTTCGAACTTGTCACCACCGCGCAGGTCACGGCGTATTCGTCCGCCGACCTCGCCGCCCGGCTCGCGCCGCTGGATGGCGCGCTGGTCACGCTCAACGAGCGTATCGGTGCAGCGGAAATCGCCGCAGCACCGCAGTTGCGTGCCATCGCCAATGTCGGGGTGGGCTACAACAACCTCGACATCGATGCGCTGAGCGCGGCGGGCATCCTGGCCAGCAACACGCCGGATGTGTTGAGCGAAACCACCGCCGACCTGGGGTTTGCCCTGCTGCTGGCCACCGCACGCCGCGTCACCGAGGCCGAACGCTGGCTGCGCGACGGGCAGTGGGGGCAGTGGTCGTTCAAGACCATGCTCGGCGCCGATATCCATGGCAGCACGCTGGGCATCCTGGGCATGGGCCGGATCGGGCAGGGCATCGCCCGGCGTGGCGCGCATGGCTTCGGCATGCGCGTGCTGTACCACAACCGCAGCCAGCTGCCGGCCGAGACCGAACAGGCGGTGGGTGCGCAGTATGTCGACCTCGACACCTTGCTGGCGCAGTCCGATCACCTGGTACTGGTGCTGCCCTACACCCAGGCCTCGCACCACATCATCGATGCCGCGGCGCTGGCGAAGATGCGGCCCACCGCCACGCTGGTGAACATCGCGCGCGGCGGGATCGTTGATGAGATCGCGCTGGCCGATGCGTTGGCCAATGGCCGCCTCGCCGGTGCCGGTCTCGATGTCTACGAGGGCGAGCCGCGGGTGCGCCCGGAGCTGCTGGCGCTGCACAACGTGGTGCTCACCCCGCATATCGGCAGTGCCAGCCTGGCCACGCGCCGCGCCATGGTGCAGCTGGCGGTGGACAACCTGATCGCCGCGCTGGGCGTGGGCGCCAACGCCGGGCATCCGCCGAGCGCACTCAACGCCGATGCGGTGGCGGCTGCCAAACGCGGTGGCGCGATCGTGGGCGCAACCAAAACCGCTACGACCAAACGATAGGGGACCTCCGCGGCCAGCTTTGGAGGTTCCCCGAACCCAGCCCGCAGTGCTCCCTTTCTTTCCCCTTTCGATAAAGACATTCTCATGAGCAACGAAACCCGTCGTTTCAACGTCGCCGTCGTGGGCGCCACCGGCGCTGTCGGTGAAACCATGTTGAGCATCCTGGCCGAACGTCAGTTTCCGGTCGCCACCTTGTACGCACTGGCATCGGCGCGCTCGGCGGGCGGGCAGGTCGAGTTCAACGGCGGCAAGGTCGACGTGCTGGACCTGGCTGACTTCGACCCCACCGGCGTGGATATTGCGCTGTTTTCCGCAGGCGGCAGTGTCTCCAAGGAATATGGCCCCAAGTTCGCTGCGGCCGGTGCGGTGGTGATCGATAATTCCTCGGCGTTCCGCTACGACGACGATGTGCCGCTGGTGGTGTCCGAGGTCAACCCCGAAGCGCTGAAGCAGCGCCCGCGCGGGATCATTGCCAACCCCAATTGCTCGACGATGCAGATGCTGGTGGCGCTGGGCCCGATCCACCGCAAGTACGGCATCGAGCGCATCAATGTGGCGACCTATCAGTCGGTGTCCGGCGGCGGCCGTTCGGCGATGGAGGAACTGGGCAAGCAGACCAGCGAATTGCTGAGCTTCCAGCAGATCGACCCGCAGCGCTTCCCGGTGCAGATCGCCTTCAACCTGATCCCGCACATCGACGATTTCCAGGACAACGGTTACACCAAGGAAGAGATGAAGCTGGTCTGGGAGACCCGCAAGATCCTCGGCGACGAAAACATCCAGGTGAATCCCACTGCGGTGCGCGTACCGGTGTTCTACGGGCATTCGGAAGCGGTGGCCATCGAGACCCGCGAAAAGATCACCGTGGCCGAAGCGCGCGCCTTGCTGGCAGCCTCGCCGGGCGTGGAAGTGGTGGACGAGCACAAGGCCGGCGGCTACCCGACCCCGGTGACGCATGCCTCCGGCCAGGACGCGGTATTCGTTGGCCGCATCCGCGAGGATCTCTCGCACCCGCGCGGCCTGAATCTGTGGATCGTCTCCGACAATATTCGCAAGGGCGCCGCACTCAATGCCGTGCAGCTGGCCGAATTGGTCGCACAGGAAGGCTGAGCCTGCAGCGGCGTAGGAGCGCGCTCGCGCGCGATGAGGCTTTCCCGGTAACGCCCCATCGCGCACAAGTGCGCTCCTACGTTCATTCGTGTCGATGCCGGGTGTGGGCCTCGCCGTGACGCCTACGCCGGCGCAGTGCGCGGCAAGGCGTGAGCGCTCAGCGTCGTAGGAGCGCGCTCGCGCGCGATGAGGCTTGCCCGGTAACGCCCATCGCGCACAAGTGCGCTCCTACGTTCATTCGTGTTGATGCCGGGTGCGGGCCTCGCCGTGACGCCTGCGCCGGCGCAGTGCGCGGCAAGGCGTGAGCGCTCAGCGTCGTAGGAGCGCGCTCGCGCGCGATGCGGCTTGACCGGTAACGCCCCATCGCGCACAAGTGCGCTCCTACCTTTGTCCCTTGCCTCGTCGACCAACGCCTTGGTCGCGACGATCCTTGGACAACGCGCCAGCGCAGCGGGCTTGCAACGCACCGCCGTTGCCATCCGCGTGCAAATTTGCATCTGCTCCTGCCAGCGCGTTCATGGCCACACCGGTGCGCCTGCACGCATGG
This sequence comes from Xanthomonas sp. NCPPB 2922, assembly GCF_041520885.1. Taxonomy (NCBI): domain Bacteria; kingdom Pseudomonadati; phylum Pseudomonadota; class Gammaproteobacteria; order Lysobacterales; family Lysobacteraceae; genus Xanthomonas; species Xanthomonas sp. NCPPB 2922. The sequence continues at coordinate 328,843 of NZ_JBGOFY010000003.1, forward strand.
CGCCTTGCGGCATTACGCCAGTGCACGCACTCTGCATGATGAAGCCGACTCTTTCGCTCATTCAGCGGCTATATTGATGCGCATGAAACATAGGGGCCGGGGCGCGATGCGCCCGATACAAGGGGTGGGCGCGCTGCTGCTGGCGTTATGCAGTGGTGCGGCCATGGCGTTGGGGTTGGGCGATATCCGGGTGTTGTCCAAGCCCGGGCAGCCGTTGGTGGCCGAGATCCCGGTCATCTCCAACGAGCCCGGCGAGCTCGACAACGCGCGTGTGGCGCTGGCATCGCCAACCATTTTTGCGCGGGTCGGCCTGGAGCGGCCGCAAGGCCTGGTCAGCAACCTGCAGTTCCAGTTTGCGCAGGACGCCCGCGGCCGCGCGGTGATTCGCGTGACCAGCACGCAGGCGGTCGATCAGCCGGCCATCAACTTCCTGATCGAAGTGGAGTGGGGCCAGGGCCGCCTGGTGCGCGAGTATTCGGCGCTGGTCGATGCGCCCAATACCGCAGCGGCGATTGCCGAGCCGGGCATCGAGGCGCCGCGAGCCGGCGCCAGCAACACCATTGCGCGCGAACCGGCTGCGGCATCCGGCGCGCGACCAAGTCGCCAGGACAGTGCAGTGGAAAGGCCGGCCGCACGGCCTGCTGCCGCTGCGCCGGCGCCATCGGCCAGCGCAGCGGGCGACCAGCTGCCGGCCGTGCGCCCGGGCCAGACCTTGTCGGAGATCGCTGCCGGGGTGGCGCGTTCCAGCGGGCATTCGCTGGACCAGACCATGCTGGCGTTGTTGCGCACCAATCCCGATGCCTTCATCAACGGCAACATCAACCGGCTCAAGCAGGGCGCGGTGTTGCGCACGCCGCAGCAGGACGCGCTGGCCGAAGTGGGCGCCGCCGAGGCCGCGGCGCTGGTGCGCGAACAGGCCACGCAGTGGCGGCAGGCGCGTGCGCCCATGCCGCAACCGGCCGAGGCGGGCACCACTCCGGCAGCCAGCCCCGCGCCGGCGGCGGCCGCCGCTGCAGGCGCCGCAGGTGGCGCGCGGCTTGAGATCGCCCCCGCAGTGGCGACGGATACCAACAAGGCCGGCACCACGTCCGGCACCAGTGGCGAAGGCGAGGGCGAGATGGCGGCCAACGAACAGTTGCAACAGGCCAAGGAAGACATCGCCACCCGCGATGCCGAGCTGCAGGAGCTGCGCACCCGCGTGGCCGACCTGGAAAAGCTCAAGCAGCAGCAACAGGCGTTGATCACCATGAAGGACACCGACCTGGCCGCCGCCCAGCGGCGCCTGGCCGAAACCCCGGCGGCATCCGCGCAGGGCGGCGGATTCCCGCTGTGGTTGATCGGCGGGCTGGTGTTGATCGTGGCCGCGGTGGTGGCCTGGCTGGCCGCACGCCGCCGCAAGCCATCGCCGCTGCCGCCGTTGCCGCGCCGCAATTTCGATTTCATTCCGCCTGGCGCTGCAGCTGCTGCCGCCGAGCCGGATGCGGATGCCGCCGCCACCGCGCCCAGCGAGCGCGACGTGGTGCAGGAGACCGAGTTCGAGCAAATTGATCTCCACGAAAACGAACGCGCCGGTGGCACGCAGCCGCCGCTGTCGGACGTGCTGCGGCGCGAACCGCAGCTGGCCGAGCCGGTGCCGCACGCAGCTGCCCCGGTGGTGTCCAGTGACGATTGGCGCGCCTTGCGCGCGACGCCTGCCGCGCCGTCAAATGATCTGGCCGACGCCAGACCTGCCCCGGCAGCGGAGCCTGCACGCGACGAACCCGCACCAGCGCCAATGACTGCCGCACACGCACCGCATTCACCAGCCACGCAGCAGGACAGCCTGGACTTCGACCCAGCCCCGCCGGCGCCGGTTGCCGACGCGCCGCATCCCGAGACGTTCAGTGCTGCTCCGCCGCGCAAATTCGCCTCGGCCGGCCGCGACCGTCTCGAGCTGGCGGTGGCCTACATGGACCTGGGCGACAAGGACACCGCACGCGGGCTGTTGCTGGAAGTCGCCGCCACCGGCGATGCGGCCACCCGTGCCGAAGCGGCCGACCTGCTCGACCGTCTGGCATGAGCCCGGCCATGGACACGCTTGGTGCACGCGAACGCCGCATCGATTACATCGAGTTCGCCTCCGCCGACCTGGAGGCCAGCCGCGCGTTCTTTGCGCAGGTGTTCGGCTGGCAGTTCCAGGCCTATGGCCCGGACTATCTGGCCTTCAACGATGGCCGGCTGGATGGCGGCTTCTATCGCGCAGCCGCGGCGGCACCCGCCGACACCGGCCCGTTGGTGGTGCTGTATGCCGATGACCTGGCCCCGGTGCTGGAGCAGGTGGTCGCCGCCGGTGGGCAGATCGTCAAGCCGGTCTTCGGCTTTCCCGGTGGCAGCCGGTTTCATTTTCGCGAGCCCGGCGGCACCACGCTGGCCGTGTGGTCCGAGCGCACCGTCTAGTCGGCTGCGCATGACCGGTATCCCAAGAGGCAGACACTGATGCGTTACGCGCTGGGCGTGGAATATGACGGCAGCGAGTTCCAGGGCTGGCAGCAACTGGGCAAGCACGGCGGGCCGAGCGTGCAGGCAACCTTGCAGGCCGCGTTGTCCTCGGTGGCCGATGCGCCGATCCAGGTGGTCTGTGCGGGCCGCACCGATGCCGGCGTGCATGGGGAATGCCAGGTGGTGCATTTCGACAGCGATGCCCACCGCGAACCGCGCGGCTGGATGCTGGGCACCACCGCGCGGCTGCCGCCGTCAGTGGCGGTGCGCTGGTGCGTGCCGGCAGCCGAGGATTTCCATGCGCGGTTTTCCGCGCGGGCGCGGCGTTATCGCTATCGCCTGCTCAACCGGCAGATCCGCCCGGCGCTGTACCGGCAGACCCTGAGCTGGGAGCGCCGGCCGCTGGATGCGCAGGCCATGCACACCGCCGCGCAGGCATTGCTGGGCGAGAACGACTTCGGCGCATTTCGCAGCGTGCAATGCCAGGCCCTGCATGCGCGGCGCAATCTGCAGGCCATCACCGTGCAGCGGCTGGGCGGGGTGGTGGAGGTGCAGGTGCAGGCCAATGCATTCCTTCATCACATGGTGCGGAATATTGTTGGCTCGCTGATTTTGGTCGGGACCGGTGAACAGCCGATCGACTGGATCGCGACATTGCTCGCCGGACGCGACCGCACTGTGGCCGGCCCGACGGCACCGCCGCAAGGCCTGGTGTTCATCGGGCCGCTGTATCCCGCAGAGTGGCATCTGCCCGCCGAGGTGACCCAATGAATCGATCGCTGTACCGCACCCGCATCAAGTTCTGTGGCATGACCCGCGCCGGCGACATCCGGCTCGCCGGCGAGCTGGGTGTGGACGCGGTGGGTTTCATCTTCGCCCATGGCAGCCCGCGCCGCGTGGCCCCGGCCGAGGCGCGCGCCATGCGCCAGGCCACCGCGCCGATGGTCGATGTGGTGGCGTTGTTCCGCAACAACTCCAAGGAAGAAGTGCGCGAAGTGGTGCGCACCGTGCGTCCCACCTTGCTGCAGTTCCATGGCGAGGAGGACGACGCCTTCTGCCGCAGCTTCAATCTGCCGTATCTCAAGGCGGTGCCGATGGGCGCTTCCGGCGTAAATGGCGAAGATGCCAACGCGCGGACGCTGCAGTTGGCCTATCCCAATACGGCCGGCTTCCTGTTCGACAGCCATGCGCCGGGCGAGGGTGGCGGGACCGGCAAGACCTTCGACTGGTCGCGCCTGCCCACCGGCCTGCATCGCCCGTTCCTGCTGGCTGGCGGCATCACCGCCGACAACGTCTTCGACGCGATCGTGGCGACCCTGCCGTGGGGCGTGGACGTGTCCAGCGGCGTGGAGCTTGCGCCGGGCATCAAGGACGGCCACAAGATGCGCAAGTTCGTCGAAGAAGTGCGCCGCGCCGACTGTCACGAGATGTCGTAACGGTGGTCTCTTGAGCGCGCTGCAGTGTGCTGCGGTATGAGCCCATGGTTGTGCCGCGCTGATGCCGACGTTCGCCAGATCAGATGCAGGCGTTGGCGAAGTGACCTGCACAGGCGCGTCGCGCAATAAACCCGGAGCGTCATCAGACGCTTCGGGCAGCTGAGAACTCTTCAAGGCTCCGGTTTCCGGGGCTTTTTTCATGCGTGGTAGCGCGAAGACGCCGCTGCTCGATGTAGCGCCTCGCCTCTGATCAGGGCTGATCCGCCGCAAGCTCGCCGCGCAACCAGCCGGCAAGCTGTGCGATCCGCGGATCGGGATTGCGCCGCGCCGCGCACAGGCCCCAGCGGCCCCGGGTCGGGGTAAAGCCCCACGGCGCCACCAGCCGCCCGGCCGCCAGGTCGGCGGCGACCAGCGATTGCGGCGCGATCGCCACGCCCAGTCCGGCCGCAGCGGCTTCCAGCAGATACATCAGATGCTCGAACTCAGTGCCGAAGCGCAAGCTGTCGGCCGGGATGCCATGCGCCTGCGCCCAGTCCGGCCAGGCTTGCGGGCGTGAACGCGTATGCAGCAGCGGGTGCGCCAGCAGTGCGTGCGGCGGCTGCCCGGCCAGCTGGGTCGCCAGCGGGCTTTGCGGGCTGAGCACCGGCCCGATCCACTCCTCGCCCAGCTCGTGCACCTGCCAGTCGCCCGGCCAGGGCGGGGTGTCGAGCAGCAGCGCGGCGTCCAGGCCGTCCAGGTCCGGCCCGGGCGGTTGCTCGTTCGCCGACAGATGCACGCGCAGATCGGGCAGATCGCGTTGCAGCCGGCCCAGTCGAGGGATCACCCAGCGCGCCAGCAGGCTCCCGGAGCAGCCCAGCACCAACGGCGCCTCGTTGCGCGGGCTGGCCAGGTCCGCCCAGGTGTCGGCGATCAGCGCAAAGCCCTCGCTGGTGGCATCGCGCAGGCGCGTGCCGGCGGCGGTCAGCACCAGTCCGCGGCCCTGGCGGGTGAACAGGGCGGTGCCCAACAGCTGTTCCAGCGCGCGCACATGCCGGCTGATGGCGCCGTGGGTCACGTGCAGGGCGTCGGCAGCGCGGCTGACACTTTGCAGGCGCGCCGCGGCCTCAAAGGCGCGCAAGGCGGCAAGCGGGGGCAGGGAGGTGGGCATATGTGAGTACAGGTCACAGGTTGCGGCGATCTTATCGATTTATCCGCTACGTCGCCTGCGTTAGAGTGCGCCTTTCCCGTATTTCCGCAGTGTTGCGGAGGAATAGCTCCCATGTCGGCCCAGCCCATCAGTGACTTTCATGCGTACCCGGATGCCGCCGGCCATTTCGGCAAGTTTGGCGGGCGCTTCGTCGCGGAAACCTTGATCGCGCCCCTGCAGGAACTGTCTGCCGCCTACGATCTGGCGCGCCAGGATCCGGCCTTCATTGCCGAGTACGACAAGGATCTCAAGCATTACGTCGGCCGCCCCAGCCCGATCTACCACGCCGAGCGGCTGAGCCGCGAAGTGGGCGGGGCGCAGATCCTGCTCAAGCGCGAAGACCTGAACCACACCGGCGCGCACAAGATCAACAACACCATCGGCCAGGCGCTGCTGGCCAGCCGCATGGGCAAGACCCGCATCATTGCCGAGACCGGCGCCGGCCAGCATGGCGTGGCCAGTGCCACCGTCGCGGCGCGGCTGGGCCTGGAATGCGTGGTCTACATGGGCGCGACCGACATCGAACGGCAGAAGATCAACGTCTACCGCATGCAGTTGCTCGGTGCGAAGGTCATCCCGGTCACCTCGGGCTCGGCCACGCTCAAGGACGCGCTGAATGAAGCGATGCGCGACTGGGTCAGCAACGTGCAGGACACCTTCTACATCATCGGCACCGTCGCCGGCCCGGATCCGTATCCGCGCATGGTGCGCGATTTCAACGCCATCGTCGGCCGCGAAGCGCGCGCGCAGATGCTGGAAGACTACGGCCGCCTGCCGGATGCGATCAGCGCCTGCGTGGGTGGCGGCAGCAATGCCATCGGCCTGTTCCATGCGTTCTTGAACGACCCTGCCGTCAAGATCTACGGCGCCGAAGCGGCGGGTGATGGCATTGCCAGCGGCCGCCACGCGGCATCGATCGCCGCCGGGCGCCCCGGCGTGCTGCACGGCAATCGCACGTACGTGATCTGCGATGACGACGGCCAGATCATCGAGACCCATTCGGTCTCGGCGGGCCTGGATTACCCCGGCGTGGGGCCGGAGCATGCCTTCCTCTCCGACAGCGGCCGTGCCGTGTACCAGGGCATCACCGACGACGAAGCGCTGGCCGCGTTCCACTTGCTGGCGCATACCGAAGGCATCCTGGCCGCGCTGGAATCCAGCCATGCGGTCGCGCAGTCGATCAAGCTTGCGCGCGAAATGCCCAAGGACGCGCTGGTGCTGTGCAACCTGTCCGGCCGTGGCGACAAGGACGTGCACACCATCGCCGCGCGCGAAGGCATGGTGCTGTGATCGCAGCGCACGCGCGCAACCTCGGCGGTGGCATGGCGCTGCTGTGCCTGTCTGCATTGGCAGCCGCCGCGGCATCGGCGCCCGCGCTGGATCGCAGTGGCGCGGTGCGCGTTGGCCAGCGCTTCGCCGAGCTGGCGCCGCGCGCCGCCTGGAAGCCGATGAATGCCGGCCCGATCGGGCAGTGCGACTACGTGGAAGCAGGGCTGCTGCCCGCGGGCGTGGCAATGATGGTCGAGGACGGGCGCATCGTCCGCTTCGACGTCACCGATGCCGGGGTCGCGGGCCCCTTCGGCATTCGCATCGGCGACAGCGATGCCATTGTGCGTACACGCTTGCCCGCGGGCTACAGCGTCGAGCCGCATCACTATGGCAGTGACGACGGCAAGGATCTTTATCTGACATGGCATGACCCCGCGCGTGGGCTCGCCGTTCGCTACGAAACTGGAGAAGGCAGCGTGACATCGATGTACTGGGGAAGCTGGGACGCCGTGCAACTGGTGGAGGGATGCGCATGAGCCGCGCGCCCGACCGTATCGCTGCGTGCTTCGACGCGCTGCGCCACTCTGGCCGCAAGGCGCTGATTCCCTTCATTACCGCCGGCGACCCCTCACTGGAAGCCACCGTGCCGGTGATGCATGCGCTGGTGCGCGCCGGTGCGAACATCATCGAGCTCGGCGTGCCGTTCTCCGACCCGATGGCCGACGGCCCCACCATCCAGCGCAGCTCCGAGCGCGCGCTGGGCCGCGGTGCCGGGCTGGCCTATGTGATCGAAGCCGTGCAGGAATTCCGGCGCGAGGACGCCACCACCCCGGTGGTGCTGATGGGCTACCTCAACCCGATCGAAATCCACGGCACCAGGCGCTTTGCCGAAACCGCGGTGGCCGCCGGCATCGATGGCGTGCTGCTGGTCGACCTGCCGCCCGAGGAGGCCGACGAGACCCGCGCCATCTTCACCGAGGTCGGCCTGGCGCTGATCGCCTTGGCGTCGCCCACCACCGGCGAGGCCCGGCTGGACATGCTGTGCAGCACTGCGCAGGGCTATTTGTATTACGTGAGCTTCTCTGGCGTGACTGGCGCGGCCGACCGGCTGGACACGCATGCCGCCAGCGACCGCCTGCGCCAGCTGCGCGCCCGTGCCGGCGCACCGGTGGTGGCCGGCTTCGGCATCAAGGACGCCGCCAGTGCTGCCGCGATGGCGGTGGATGCGGACGGCGTGGTCGTCGGCAGCGCGCTGGTGGCGGCCCTGGCCGACGCATCGGACGTACGCAGTGCGCGTGAGCGGGCAGAAGACTTCCTGCAGCCGCTGCGGCAGGCGCTGGACGCTGGCTGAGGCGCCGCTGCCGCGCGCCTGCCGGTGGAATATGTAGGTGCCCAACGGCGGCGATCATGCCGGCAATACGTTCCCGCATGATCGCCTGGCGTTTTGGCCCAGGGCGCTCGGCGCCACCCCGCGCGGCCGCCCACTGCACCGCCATGGGGCGCTGGGATAGACTGTCGCCCCTCTGCGGCCTGCACGGCCGCCTTGCATGGATTGTCATACACGCATGAGCTGGCTCAGCAAATTGATGCCTTCCGGCATCCGCACCGAGAACACCCCCGCCAAGAAGCGCAGCGTCCCCGAGGGCCTGTGGGAGAAGTGCAGCAACTGCGGCAGCGCGCTGTACGGCCCGGAGCTTGAGGAGAACCTGGAGGTGTGTCCGAAGTGTGACCACCACATGGCGATCCGCGCCCGCGCCCGTCTGGCCGCGCTGTTCGACGTGGACAGCCCGACCACCGAAATCGCGGCCCAGCTGGGCCCGGTGGACGTGCTCAAGTTCAAGGATCAGAAGAAGTACGGCGAGCGCATCAAGGCCAGCCAGAAGAGCAGCGGCGAATACGACGCCCTGATCGCCATGCGCGGCATGCTCAAGGGCAACCCGCTGGTGGCTGCCGCGTTCGATTTCGCCTTCATGGGCGGCTCGATGGGCTCGGTGGTCGGCGAGCGCTTTGCGCGTGCGGCCGAAGTGGCGCTGGAAGTGGGCTGCCCGTTTGTGTGTTTCTCTGCAAGTGGCGGCGCGCGCATGCAGGAAGGCCTGTTTTCGCTGATGCAGATGGCCAAGACCTCCGCGGCGCTGGGCCGCCTGCGCGAAGCCGGCCTGCCGTATATCTCGGTGCTGACCCATCCCACCACCGGTGGCGTGTCGGCCTCGTTCGCGATGCTGGGCGATATCAACATCGCCGAACCGCATGCGCTGATCGGTTTTGCCGGCCCGCGCGTGATCGAGCAGACCGTGCGCGAGACGCTGCCCGAAGGTTTCCAGCGCTCGGAGTTCCTGCTCGATCATGGCGCCATCGACCAGATCTGCGACCGCCGCGACATGCGCGACCGCATCGCCGAGCTGACCACCATGATGATGCGTCAGCCGCATCCGCAGGACGCAGACGCCGCATGAGCAGTCGTAAGTATTTCGGCACCGACGGCATCCGCGGTCGGGTCGGGCAGGGCGTGATCTCAGCCGATTTCGTGTTGCGCCTGGGCAATGCGCTTGGGCGTGTGCTCACCGCTGGGCGCAGCAAGCGCCCGTTGGTGCTGATTGGCAAGGACACCCGCATTTCGGGATACATGTTCGAAGCAGCACTGGAAGCCGGCTTGGTGGCCGCCGGTGCCGACGTGCAGCTGATCGGGCCGATGCCGACCCCGGCCATTGCGTTTTTGACCAGCACCTTGCGCGCGGATGCCGGTGTGGTGATCAGCGCATCGCACAACCCGCATTACGACAACGGCATCAAGTTCTTTTCCGCCGAGGGCGAAAAGCTCGATGACGCCACCGAAGCGGCCATCGAAGCGGCCCTGGATGCGCCATTCCACACCGTGGAATCCGAGCGCCTGGGCAAGGCGATCCGCACCCGCGATGCGATCGGCCGCTACATCGAATTCTGCAAGGCCAGCGTCCCGCGTGGCTTCACCCTGCATGGGTTGAAGATGGTGCTCGACTGCGCGCATGGCGCCACGTACCACATCGCGCCGATGCTGTTTCGCGAGCTCGGCGCCGAGGTGGTGGTGATCGGTGCGGCGCCGGACGGGCTCAATATCAACGACGGTGTCGGCTCCACGCATATCGACAATCTCGCCGCCAAGGTGCGCGAGACCGGCGCGCAGCTGGGCATCGCCTTCGATGGTGACGGCGACCGCGTGCTGATGGCCGACGACCAGGGCAACCCGGTCGATGGCGACGATCTGCTGTACGTGCTCGCGCGCTCGTGGCAGGCCAGCGGCCGGCTCACCGGCACGGTGGTCGGCACCTTGATGACCAATTACGGGCTGGAGAAAGCCCTGGCCGCGTTGCAGATCCCGTTCCAGCGCGCCAAGGTCGGCGACCGCTACGTGCACCAGGCCCTGGTCGAGGGCAGTGGCACGCTGGGCGGTGAGACCTCCGGCCACCTGCTGTGTCTGGACCGGGCCACCACCGGCGATGGCATCGTCAGCGCATTGCAGGTGCTCGAAGCGCTGGGGCGCGACGGGCAGAGCCTGCGTGAGGCGCTGAGCAGCCTGAGCAAGGTGCCGCAGCAGACCGTCAACGTGCGTCTGGGCGGCGGTGCAGCCAAGGCTATTGTGGAAGCCGCCAGCGTGCAGCAGGCGCTGCAGCAAGCGCAGGCGGCGGTGCAGGGGCGTGGCCGCGCCTTCCTGCGCCCGTCCGGCACCGAGCCGGTGGTGCGCGTGACTGTGGAGGCCGACGAAGCGGGGTTGATGCAGGACACGCTCGATCGCCTCGCCGGAGCGGTGCGTGACGCGGCGTGAGTCGCTCATCATTGGCATCTGCGTGGTCTTCGCCAAGGCCGCGACGTTTTATGTGCTGTATCGCCTGCTGTCCTGAGCGGCCGGCCTTCTTTCATTCTTGAGCAAGACATCCGTATGAGCGCGCGCATCCCCACCCTGGACATCACCCGTTTCGACAGCGACCGCGAGGCGTTTGTCGCCGAGCTCGGCGCCGCCTATCGGCAATGGGGCTTTGCCGGCATCCGCAATCACGGCATTGCGCAGTCCGACATCGACGCCGCCTATGAGGTGTTCAAGGCATTTTTCGCGCTGCCCGACGAGGTCAAGCGCAGCTACCACGTGCCCGGCAGTGGCGGCGCGCGCGGCTATACGGCGTTCGGTGTGGAAACCGCCAAGGACTCCAAGCATTTCGATCTGAAGGAGTTCTGGCACATCGGCCGCGAGATCCCGGACGATTCGCCGTACCGCGCAGTGATGGCGCCCAATCTGTGGCCGACCGAAGTGCCGGGCTTCCGCGAACGTGGCTACCACCTGTATCAGCAGTTGGATCAGCTGGGCTCGCGCGTGTTGTCGGCGCTGGCGCTGCACATCGGCCTGCCGCAGGACTACTTCGCCGACAAGACCGATCACGGCAATTCGATCCTGCGCCCGATCCATTATCCGCCGATCACCAGCGACGACATCCCGAATGTGCGCGCCGGCGCGCACGGCGACATCAATTTCATCACCTTGCTGGTGGGCGCAAGTGCCGCTGGCCTGGAAGTGCGTTCCAACGAAGGCGAGTGGGTGCCGTTCACCGCGGAAGCCGACACCATCGTGGTCAATATCGGCGACATGCTGCAGCGCCTGACCAACCATGTGTACCCGTCCACCATCCACCGCGTGGTCAATCCGCCGGGAGAGGAAGCGCGCAAACCGCGCTATTCGGTGCCGTTCTTCCTGCACCCGAACCCGGATTTCCTGATCGACGTGTTGCCGTCCTGCATCAGCGCCGACAACCCCAGCCGCTATCCCGAACCGATCACCGCACACGGGTTTCTGGAAGAGCGCCTGCGCGAGATCAAGCTCAAGTAAGCCGAACGGACCCAAGCGCGGCCTATGGCCGCGCTCGCAACATGGCGGATGACGCTCGCCACAGTTTGCTTGATGAACGTTCGCTCGCGTCCGGTTAAAGCTTGCGTTCACCTCTGCCGATATCCCAGTCTGGCCGCTAGCGCGACGTCGGATTTGCCTGGCGCCCGCTGCAGGACTGCGATGAGGTGCGGGCGCATGTGGACGCGAAAAGTAATCAACGTCGTTGGAACATCGGCACTGGTGCTGACCGGGTGCCTTGCGGGTGTGGCCGTGGCAACACCGGTGACGGTGACTGTCCAGGACGCCGGCGGCGTGCTGGTTGATGCAGTGGTGAGCCTGGAAACCGCACGTCCGGTGCCGGCGACCGGCACCTCGAAAACGGTGTCGATGGATCAGGTGAATTCGCAGTTCGTTCCCGCGGTGCTCGCGGTACGCACGGGTAGCCTGGTGCGCTTCCCAAACAATGATCAAATCCGGCATCAGGTGTATTCGTTTTCGCCTGCCAAGAAGTTCGAGTTGCCGCTGTTTCAGGGCACCACGGCTGCGCCGGTACGCTTCGATCAGGCCGGGCTGGTGACGGTGGGCTGCAACATCCATGACTGGATGCTGGGATACATCGTGGTGCTGGACACCCCGTATTTCGGCAAGAGCGGCAGCGATGGCCGTGTCCAGATCGATGCGCCCGCGGGCAGCTACACCCTGCGCGTCTGGCATCCACGCATCAAGGGCGCTGCGCTGTCCGAACCACTGGTGCTGAGCCGCGATGCGCTGCAGCGCCGTGTCACCGTGCAGACCACCGGCACAGCGCCAGCGGTGGCACCGCCGGATGATCGCGTGCGCGCGCTGCAGGACAAGTTCCGTCGCGCCGCCGACCCGAAAAAGCCGTCTCCATGAAGGCGATGCGACTGCATACGCGCATCGCCGCGCTGCTGGTGCTGGTGGTGCTCGGCACCCAGGCGTTGACCTTCATTGCCGTGCAGGTGGCCACCGAGCGCAGCGTCAAGGCGCAACTCGGCGAAGAGCTGCTGATTGGCGAGCGAGTATGGCAACGCATCAACCAGCGCCGCGATGAACAACTGCTGCAATCGGCCTCGGTGCTGGCGGACGATTTCGGCTTCCGCGCAGCCGTTGCCAGCGGCGATGTGCCCACGATGCAGTCGGCGTTGCGCAACCACGCCGCGCGCATGGATGCGCAGACGGCAGTGCTGCTGTCGCCTGAAGGCGATTTTCTGACCGGGCTAGCGGATCTGCCGCAGGCCGAGCAGCTGCGTGCCGTGCAGGCCTTGCTGCAACAGGCCCAGCACGACGGGCGTGCGGTCGGTGTGGTGGCCTTGGATCAACACATCGTGCGCCTGGCAGTCGTGCAGGTACTGGCGCCGAGCCGGGTGGGCTGGATTGCGATCGGTAATGAATCCGGCGACAGCCTTGCGCAGGATTTCCGCAGCACCACGGGTCTGGATGCCACCTTCTTCATCGACGGTGCGCCGCCGCGCGTACTGGCATCCACGCTGGAACCAGCCGAACGCACGGAATTCGCCCAGCAATTGCGCACGGCCGAACACGCGCAGGGCGCTGCAATCCCGCTGACCCTGGGGGACTCGCGTTACCTGGTGAAGTTGCAGTCCATCCAGGGCGATACCCGCGTGCGGGTTGCCTTGCAGGCGTCGTTGGACCGGGCGGTGGCGCCGTACCGCACACTCAAATTACGGATTTTGCTGCTGGCTGGCCTGGCCACCGCCGCCGCACTGGGCGTCTCGATTTTTCTCGCGCGCAGCGTCAGCAAACCGGTGGCGCTGCTGGTGCAGGCAGCACGCCGCATCCAGCGCGGTGATTACCACACCACCGTGCAACTGCCGCCCGGGCGCGAATTGGCGGAGCTGGCCGACAGCTTCGGGCGCATGCAGCAACAGATCGCCACGCGCGAGCAGCACATCCTGCACCAGGCACGCCACGACGCACTCACTGGCTTGCCCAACCGCATCTGGCTGCTGGAGCAGCTGCAGCAGGTGGTGGATCAGACCGTGGCCTCGGGCGGCACCGCAGCGGTGTTGATCCTGGACCTGGAGCGCTTCAAGGAGCTCAACGACAGCCTGGGCCACGACTTCGCCGATCAGGTGTTGGTCGAAGCCGGGCGCAGGCTTGCCGACGTGGTGCAGGCGCCCAACATCGTCGGGCGCCTTGGCAGCGACGAATTCATGGTGGTGGTGGCGCATGCCGACCCGGCCACCGTGCAGGAGGAAGCCCAACGCCTGCTGCTGCAATTGCGCAGCCCGCTGGCGTTGCCGCAGGCGCGCATCCAGCTCGAAGCCAGCATCGGCATTGCGTTGATTCCCGAACATGGCGCCGACCCGGACACGCTGCTGCGTCGCGCCGATATCGCGCGCGGCCAGGTCGGCGACACCGCCAGTGGCGCCAGCGTGTACCGGCTTGGCCAGGACGAGCAGCATCTACGCCGGCTGCGTCTCACCGGCGATCTGCGTCAGGCCATCGGTGGCAACGAGCTGACCTTGCGCTTCCAGCCCAAGATCAGCCTGCGTACCGATCAGGTGGAGCAGGTCGAGGTGCTCGTGCGCTGGCATCACCCGGTGTTGGGGCCGATCGGCCCGGACGAATTCATTCCGTTGGCCGAGCATTCCGGCGTCATCCATCCGCTCACCCGCTTCGTGCTGGACGAGGCGTTGCACTGCCAGTCGCAGTGGCGAGCGCAGGGGCTTGAACTGGGCATGGCCATCAATCTGTCGGCGCTGGATCTGTCCGACCCCGGTCTGCCGGACTTCGTGCGCGGCTGCCTGCAGCGGCATGCGGTGCCGGCCACCTCGGTCACGCTGGAACTGACCGAAAGCGCATTGATGCGCGATGTCGAATTTGCGCTGCATATGTTGCATCAACTGCGCAATGTGGGCGTGCGGCTGTCGGTCGACGACTTCGGCACTGGCTATTCCTCGCTGGCCCAGCTCAAGCGCATGCCGGTGAACGAATTGAAGATCGACAAGAGCTTTGTCATGCAGCTGGCCGAAGGCACCGACGATGCCTTCATCGTGCGCAGCACCATCGATTTGGGGCATAACCTCGGCCTGAGCGTGATTGCCGAGGGCGTGGAAAACGACACTGCGCTGGCGCTGCTGCGCGGCTACGGCTGCGACATGGTGCAGGGCTATCTGTATTCGCCGCCACTGGAAGAAAAACCGCTGCTGGCATGGTGCATGCGCCAGCTCGGTCGCTCGCCCGCGGCGCAGGCGGGAGGTCAACGATGAAGCGTTTTCCACGCACGGTAGTCGCTGCAACGCTACTCGCCGCAATGGCCCTGAGCCCACTGCTGTGCATGGCGGGCGAGGGCCGGTTGCTGGCCACCGGCGGCGTCTCGATGCTCGAAGGCAGCAGTGGCGGTGGCATCGTGCCCTGGGCCACGTTGTCGGGGTACGGCACGCGCGATGAACTCGGCACCGTGGCGTTCGCCACCCACGTCGATAGCGGCGATTACCGTCTGGATGTGCAGGGCGCCGCATTGACCGTTGGCAATCGGCTCGAGCTTTCGGTGGCGCGCCAGCGTCTGGACCTGGGCACCTTGCAGGACCGGCTGGGGTTGCCGTGGAATGCGCTTGGCCAGGATGTATTCGGCGCGAAAGTGCGACTGCATGGTGACCTGGTCTACGGGCGCGCGCCACAGCTGAGTCTTGGCGTGCAGTACAAGCGCCTGCGCGACGGCACCTTGCCGTTGGCGATCGGTGCACGCGACGACCACGGCACCGATGTCTATCTCAGCGCCACGCGGCTATTGCTGCAAGGCGCTGGCGGCTACCAGTTGCTGCTCAACGGCACCGTGCGCGCTACTCGCGCCAATCAAACCGGGTTGCTGGGCTTCGGCGGCGACCGTCGCAACAGTTATCGGCTGGTCGGTGAAGTCAGCGCTGGCGTGGTGCTGAGCCCGTCGTGGGTGGTGGGCCTGGAGTATCGCGACAAGCCGAACAATCTCGGTTTCGCCCGCGAGCAAGCCTGGGCCGACGGCTTCGTCGCCTGGTTCCCGACCAAGCACGTGTCGCTGACCGCCGCCTGGGCCGATCTGGGCGAGGTTGCCACCTTGAAGCGTCAGCGCGGACCGTATCTTTCCGTGCAGGTGGCGTTGTGATGACCCGATGGCTGCGCTATTCGCTGCTTTGCGTGCTGATGTTGAGCGGCTGTGCCACCACGCAACCGCGGCAGACGTTGTACGAAGAATTGGGCGGTCAGCCCGGGATCGAGGCCCTGGTGGAAACCATGCTCTCGCGCATCGCCGACGACCCGCGCATCGTCGAGCACTTTGCACGCGTCAACATCGTCATGCTCAACGAGCGGCTGGTGCAGAAATTCTGCCATGTCGCCGATGGCCCGTGCCCGGACACTGCCAAGTCCATGGCACAGGCGCACCAGCATATGGCCATCCGCGAGGGCGACTTCAATGCCTTGGTCGAAGATCTCAACTGGGCAATGGATCAGCGCAACATTCCGCGCCGAACCCAGAATCGCCTGCTCGCACGGCTGGCCGCGATGCATGGCGAGATCGTCAATCACTGAGGATGGATAGGCACTCGAGTGGTTGACTGATGCATAAGTTTGCACGCGATCATAGTGGCCAGATCGTTGCCTGCTTCATATATTCGATGGGGTGGGGATGTAAGACTCGGGTCGGGAGTGGATTGGGCTGTCTGCCGACTTTGCGGCAAACGTGAAGATCGCTGCTGTCAAGATTGCTGTGCACGCTAGCTGTATTGCGATGGCTTCCTTTTTTATTCCACCAAACGCAAGGGCACAGTAGGAAAGGCAATGAATTGGCAAGAAGAAGCGAGTTTCAATGGCGCCGGGAATGATGGCTATGCAAGGCGCCAGGAGCACGAGCGTGTAAAGAAGTCTGCGATTTACCGGCTCACTAGAGGCCTGAAAGAAGATTGCTCGGACAAGTTGGGTTAGCCCAAATAAGACGATGCTAAGTAAAATCAGCGACTGAATATTTTTTTCTGACGTAGGGTTCCGAGTGTAGACTTCTCCGTCCCTCACATCGAGAGCTAACGCAATGTGACGGAGATATATATTTATAAATGTAATTGGATGCTGGGTCATCAGGCCAGCTATTTTTACGACTGATTGATTGTTCTCAATGCCTCCATTTTGTTGGAGGATGAGTGCGCCATTGTTGTTTGCATAGAATACGGGTATGGCTTTTTTGGTCTGGGGGTCAATATGTGTTTCATATTTGTCAACGATCATTCCCCATGCCAGCTGCCGAGCAAATAGGGATGCGCCGCGGACATCCGTCACTACGAGTGGGGAGCGCGTTGAGTGGTGGCTGTAATTAATTGCCATTTGGGGGGCTGCGCCTACTAGTGCGCCTAGTAGAAAGCATGTCGATGCAAAAAATCTTTGCTTAAGGCTTTTTGAGAAAAAAATCGCAGCAATGACCATGAGTGTAAAGAAGGAAAATAAATAGATGGTTCGTGTGTTGTAGGCTAAATAGGCAAGCAGCCCTGCTACGATTAAAAGACTGAAGGACTGTGATTTGACGGCCTTGATGCAAGCATATAAGGCTAGCGCCATTATCCCAAAAGAAGGTGCGTCGCTGAGCGGGTAAGATATCAATCCGGGAAATGCAAAGGCCATCAGGAGTGCAGGGGTGAGTCTGGTGGATGCCGACGGTTTGGCGTCAAATATGACCTGATAAAGGTTCGGAAAGAGGATCGAAAACAAGTAGCCGTATCCTATCGATTGCCCGAGCTTGAGTAATAACAATCCAGCCTGCTCTGAATGGTCAAAAGCGAATCTAAATGGTGTCAGTAGAAGTGGGTAGGAATATCCGCGAATCGTCTTGGGGAAGGTCCCTTCAGTAATTGCTGAGCTCAAGGCCCAGTAGGCTCCGGCATCTCCGGTAAATGCCTTGGCATCGATGGCAAGCTGAATTGCAAAGAAAGCCGATGATGCAATGAAGAGCGCAATGAGCTCCGCTTGATGGCGCATTATGAATCTTGTCGTCATTGATTTTCCCCTGTCCATCGCGTTGTTTGCCATGTTCCCGGTCGCGAGCGGCGCGAGATGTGGCCTGTCAGTTGCAGTGTCGCTTGCTTATGCATCGCTTGCGTTCTCCAAAGGGCGCACCCGGTGCGAGCCACGTGCCATCAGCCGCAGCAGCAGCGCGTGCGGCAACACGTGCAGTGCAACGTTCACCAGGCGGTAGCGCCACCCTGGTATCGCCAGCACCTGCCCGCGTTCCAGCGCGGCGATGCCGTACGCCGCCACGGCATCGGCCTGCAGCCACGCCCAGCCGGGCAGGGTGGACATCGCCGCGCGGGTGCCGGTGACATCGTGGAATTCCGACCAGGCAAAGCCCGGGCAGAGCGCGCACACCTTCACCGCGCAATCGGCGTTCTCCAGCGCCAGCGACTCGCTGAAGCGCAGCATGAAACTCTTGGCGGCCGCATACAGCGTCTGGCCATCGGCGCTGGGCGTCAGTGCGGCGAACGAGGCCACATTGAGGATCCGGCCCTGGCCACTGGCGCGGATCATCGGCAACAGCCGCCAGGTCAGTTCGCACACCGCCGTCACCATCACCTGCAGAAACCGCGCATGCGTCTGCCAGTCGTTCTGCAGATACCGCCCGGGCACGCCGTAGCCGGCGTTGTTGACCAGGGTGCCCACGGTCCAGCCCTGGCGCTGGATGTCGGCGACCAGCCGGGCAGG
Source organism: Xanthomonas sp. NCPPB 2922 (assembly GCF_041520885.1). NCBI lineage: Bacteria > Pseudomonadati > Pseudomonadota > Gammaproteobacteria > Lysobacterales > Lysobacteraceae > Xanthomonas > Xanthomonas sp. NCPPB 2922. The sequence continues at coordinate 346,769 of NZ_JBGOFY010000003.1, forward strand.
GGCGGCCGGGTCGCCCAGATCCTCCGGCAGGATTTCCACCCGCACCTGCGCGCCCAATTCCGCGGCCAGCGCCTCCAGCCGGTCCACTCGCCGCGCCGTCAGGATCAGTGGCATCCCGCGCGCTGCGTAGGCACGGGCAATCTCGCGACCAATCCCGCTGGAAGCGCCGGTGATCAGGGCGAAGACAGGCGAAACGGACATGGCAGGTTCCTGATTGGGGTGAAATGGGACACGCATCGGACACAAGTCTGCCGGGTACCGACAGGGCATGGGCTATTCTCACGCCTGTCTTCAACTCAGGAACCTGCACCTGATGCGTCGAAAGATCGTTGCTGGAAATTGGAAGCTGCATGGCACGCGTGCCTTCGCCACCGAACTGGTGGCGCAGGTGGCCGCGCACATGCCCCTGGCGGGTGTCGATGTCGTCATCCTGCCGCCCTTGCCGTATCTCGGTGATCTGATCGAGGACTTCGAGGCCCACCACCTGGCATTCGGTGCACAGGACGTCAGTAGCAACGAGAAGGGCGCCTACACCGGTGAAGTGTCCGCCTCGATGCTGGTGGATGTCGGTGCCGAATACGGCCTGGTCGGGCATTCGGAGCGCCGTCAGTATCACCAGGAAAGTAGCGAGCTGGTCGCGCGCAAGTTTGCCGCCGCAATGCATGCCGGGTTGATCCCGGTGCTGTGCGTTGGCGAATCGCTGGAACAGCGCGAGGCCGGTCAGACTGAGGCAATCCTACGTGCCCAGTTGGAGCCGGTCCTGAGCCTGGTCGGCAGCACCGGATTCGCCCGCGCCGTAGTGGCCTACGAGCCGATCTGGGCCATCGGGACCGGGCGCACCGCCACGCCGGACCAGGCCCAGGCCGTGCACGCCTTCATTCGTGGCGAAGTCGCGAAGGCGGATGCTAGAATTGCCGATTCACTGCCCATCCTGTACGGGGGGAGTGTCAAGCCCGACAACGCCAGCGAGCTGTTTTCCCAGCCCGACGTCGACGGTGGGCTGGTCGGCGGCGCGTCACTGGTTGCCGAAGACTTCCTGGCCATCGCGCGTGCGGCGGCCGCTTGTTAACCCATTAAGTTTTGTCCGGGGACGGATTTCGAAATGCTGATGTTGATCCTCAATGTGGTCTACGTGCTGGTCGCGCTGGCGATGATTGCGCTGATCCTGATGCAGCGTGGCGCCGGTGCGGCGGCGGGCTCGGGCTTCGGCGCGGGCGCGTCGGGCACGGTGTTCGGCTCGCAGGGTGCGTCGAACTTCCTGTCCAAGTCGACCAAGTGGCTGGCGGTGGTGTTCTTCAGCATCAGTCTGTTCATGGCCTGGTACGCCACCCATGGCGCCCGTCCCACCGACCAGAACCTGGGCGTGATGTCGCAGTCGGCCACGCCGGCTCCGGCCGCCGCGGGTGAGTTGACCCAGCCGTTGCCGCAGGCGCCTGCCGCTGGCGCAGTGCCCACCGCTCCCTCGCAGCCGTTGCCTGCTGCGGCCGAGCCGGCCACTGCACCTGCCGCAACACCTGTGCAGTCCGCACCGACGCAGCCGGCGCCTGCCGCACGCGAAGAAAAGACGCCGGAACCAGCACAAAAAGACTGAAGGCGGTTACAATACGCTGCGCACTGGGATGCCCAGCGGCGCAACGTATGCCCAGGTGGCGGAATTGGTAGACGCACTACCTTGAGGTGGTAGCGACTTAGGTCGTAGGGGTTCGAGTCCCCTCTTGGGCACCATTGTTTGGTTGCAGTTCCTGCGCATCGCGGCAATGCCGGCGCGGGGTCTGCCTATACCCCATGCCGGCACGCGGCGCGTGCGGGCAGAGGCAAGAGAGAATCGCTGTGCTGGCCGAATATTTGCCGAGTCTGCTGTTTCTGGTTGTCGCCACTGGCATCGGCATCGTGCTGATGTTGATTGGTCGGTTCCTCGCTCCGCGCAGCCCGGACGCGCGCAAGCTTTCGCCGTACGAGTGTGGCTTCGAGGCATTCGAAGACGCGCGCATGAAGTTCGATGTGCGCTACTACCTCATCGCGATCCAGTTCATCGTGTTTGATCTGGAAATCATCTTCATCGTGCCGTGGACACAGGTGTTCATGGAGATCGGCGCACGCTCGCTGGTCACCATGGGCCTGTTCGTCGGCATGTTGTTCCTCGGTTTTATCTACGTGTGGAAGAAGGGAGCGCTGGAATGGGAGTGATTCAGACCCTGGATCGTCTGATGACCAACCCGATGCCGGAAGGCCGGGTCGAAGACATCCTGCGCCCGGAAGGCGAAAATCCGTTGCTCGAAAAGGGCTACGTGACCACCAGCGTCGATGCGCTGTTGAACTGGGCGCGTACCGGTTCGATGTGGCCGATGACCTTTGGTCTGGCCTGCTGTGCAGTCGAGATGATGCACGCCGGTGCGGCGCGCCTGGACCTGGACCGCTACGGCGTGGTGTTCCGCCCGTCGCCGCGCCAGTCCGACGTGATGATCGTCGCCGGCACCCTGGTCAACAAGATGGCGCCGGCATTGCGCAAGGTCTACGACCAGATGCCCGACCCGAAGTGGGTCATCTCGATGGGCAGCTGCGCCAACGGTGGCGGCTACTATCACTATTCGTATTCGGTGGTGCGCGGTTGCGATCGCATCGTGCCGGTGGACATCTATGTCCCGGGCTGCCCGCCGACCGCCGAGGCGCTGGTCTACGGCATCTTGCAGCTGCAGAAGAAAATCTGGCGCACCCAGACCATCGCACGCTGACACCCGTCTTCTCCTACCGAGAGCAGCCAAGCCCCCATGGCAGAGCAAGCATCTTCCTTCACTGACCGACTAGCGGCGCGTTTCGCCGGTGCGCAGATCTCCGTGGTCCAGCCGCGCGGCGAAGTGACGCTGGAAGTCGCTGCGGCACAGTGGCACGCCACCTGTCTTGCCCTGCGCGACGAGCTCGGTTTCGAGCAGCTCAGCGACCTGTGCGGCGTTGATTACCTCGGCTACGGCAGCGACGAGTGGGACACCGCCGACGTGTCGTCCCAGGGCTTCAGCCGTGGTGTCGAGGGCAAGGCGCTCGGTCGCTTTGCCTGGGGTGAATTCCCCAGCCAGGAAAGTTCCAACGGTGCCCAACCGCAGCAGCTGCCGACGCAGCGCTTCGCGGTGGTGGCCCAGCTGATTTCCTACCAGCACAACCAGCGTCTGCGCGTGCGGTGCTATGCACCCGACGAGCAGGTGCCGGTGGTCGCGTCGTTGACCGACATCTGGCCGGGTGTGAACTGGTTCGAGCGCGAGGCGTTCGACCTGTTCGGCATCGTGTTCGATGGCCATCCGGACCTGCGCCGCATCCTGACCGACTACGGATTTGTCGGCCATCCGTTCCGCAAGGACTTCCCGCTGATCGGCAACGTCGAAGTGCGTTACGACGACGAGCGCAAGCGCGTGGTGTACGAGCCGGTGACCTCGGTGGAGCCGCGTGTCGGCGTGCCGCGCGTGATCCGCGACGACGCGCGTTATGAGACTGCCGCTGGTGAAGTGGGCAAGTCGGAGACTGCCAAGTGAGTGAGTACCGCCAGGCAACCGATGCCTTCGCGAGCAATCCTGTGGAAAGCAAGCAGGAAATCCGCAATTACACGATGAACTTCGGCCCGCAGCATCCTGCGGCGCACGGCGTGTTGCGCCTGATCCTGGAAATGGACGGCGAAACCGTGGTGCGTGCCGACCCGCATATCGGCCTGCTGCACCGTGGCACAGAGAAGCTGGCCGAGTCCAAGCCGTTCAACCAGTCGGTTCCGTACATGGACCGCCTGGATTACGTGTCGATGATGTGCAACGAGCACGCCTACGTACGGGCCATCGAATCCCTGATGGGGATCGAAGCGCCGGAGCGCGCGCAGTACATCCGCACCATGTTCGACGAGATCACCCGCATCAAGAACCACTTGATGTGGGTGGGTTCCAATGCGCTCGACCTCGGCGCGATGGCGGTGATGCTGTACGCCTTCCGCGAGCGCGAAGAATTGATGGACGTCTATGAGGCGGTCAGTGGCGCGCGCATGCACGCCGCCTATTACCGTCCGGGCGGCGTTTACCGTGATTTGCCTGATCGCATGCCCAAATACAAGGAATCGCGTTGGCACAAGGGCGGGGCGCTGACCAAGCTCAACGCCGCGCGCGAAGGCTCGATGCTGGATTTCCTCGAGAACTTCACCGACACGTTCCCGTCCCGTGTGGACGAATACGAAACGTTGTTGACCGAAAATCGCATCTGGAAGCAGCGCACCGTGGACGTGGGCATCATCAGCCCGGATCTGGCGCGTGCCTGGGGCATGACCGGTCCGATGCTGCGTGGTTCGGGCATCGAATGGGATTTGCGCAAGAAGCAGCCGTACGCCAAGTACGACGCGGTGGACTTCGACGTGCCGGTCGGCACCAACGGCGACTGCTACGACCGTTACCTGGTGCGCGTGGCCGAGATGCGCGAGTCCAATCGCATCATCAAGCAGTGCGTGAAGTGGCTGAAGGCCAATCCAGGCCCGGTCATGGTCACCAATTTCAAGGTCGCTCCGCCAAGCCGCGAAGGCATGAAAGACGACATGGAAGCGCTGATCCATCACTTCAAGCTGTTCAGCGAAGGCTACTGCGTGCCAGCCGGCGAGACCTATTGCGCCGTTGAAGCGCCCAAGGGCGAGTTCGGCTGCTACCTGATGTCCGATGGCGCCAACAAGCCGTTCCGCGTGCACCTGCGCGCGCCGGGCTTTGCGCATCTGTCCTCGATGGACGCGGTGGTGCGCGGGTATTTGCTGGCCGACGTCGTGGCGATGATCGGTACTTACGATTTGGTTTTCGGTGAGGTTGACCGATGAAGGCGACGGGTAATTTCGAAGCGGCGCGCGACGTCGATCCGCAGGTAGTGCTGAGCGACAAAACGCGCGCGCACATCGATCATTGGCTGAGCAAGTTCCCTCCCGATCGCAAGCGTTCGGCCGTGTTGCAGGGGCTGCATGCTGCGCAGGAACAGAACCAGGGTTGGTTGACCGACGAGTTGATCGTGGGCGTGGCCAAGTATCTGGAGCTGCCGCCGGTGTGGGCCTACGAAGTGGCCAGCTTCTACTCGATGTTCGAAACCGAGAAGGTCGGCCGCCACAACGTGGCGTTCTGCACCAACATCAGCTGCTGGCTCAATGGCGCTGAAGATCTGCTGGCGCACGCGGAAAAGAAGCTGGGCTGCAAGTTGGGTCAGTCGACCGCCGATGGGCGCGTCTACCTCAAGCGCGAAGAAGAATGCCTGGCGGCCTGCTCTGCAGCGCCGATGATGGTCATCAACGGCCATTACCACGAGCACCTGACGAAAGAAAAGGTCGACGCGCTGCTGGACGGGCTGGAGTAAGGCATGGCACATCATCACGCACCCTCAGGCCCGGTCGGTCCGGCGCCGCTGCCGCATCAGGTCGTCTACACGACCCTGCACTACGACACCCCGTGGTCGTACGAAAGCTATCTGAAGACCGGTGGCTACGCCGCGCTGCGCAAGATCCTCGAAGAGAAGATCCCGCCGGCCGACGTCATCGAAATGGTCAAGGCATCCAACCTGCGCGGTCGCGGTGGCGCGGGTTTCCCGACTGGCCTGAAGTGGTCCTTCATGCCCAAGGGCACCATGCAGAAGTACATCCTCTGCAACTCGGACGAATCCGAGCCGGGAACCTGCAAGGACCGCGATATCCTGCGTTACAACCCGCATTCGGTGGTGGAGGGTATGGCAATCGCCTGCTACGCCACCGGCTCCACCGTGGGCTACAACTACCTGCGTGGTGAGTTCCACCACGAGCCGTTCGAAAATTTCGAGCTGGCACTGGCCGATGCCTATGCCAACGGCTGGCTGGGCAAGAACATTCTCGGCAGCGGCGTGGATATCGATATCTACGGTGCGCTGGGCGCTGGCGCGTACATCTGCGGCGAAGAAACCGCGTTGATGGAATCGCTGGAAGGCAAGAAGGGCCAGCCGCGCTACAAGCCGCCGTTCCCGGCGAACTTCGGCCTGTACGGCAAGCCCACCACCATCAACAACACAGAGACCTACGCGTCGGTGCCGGCGATCATTCGCAACGGCCCGGAGTGGTTCCTGGGGTTGAGCAAGACCAAGAACGGCGGCCCGAAGATCTTCTCGGTGTCCGGCTGCGTGCAGAAGGGCGGCAATTTCGAAGTGCCGCTCGGCACCACTTTTGACGAACTGCTGGAAATGGCCGGTGGCCTGCGTCCGGGCCGCAAGCTCAAGGGCGTGGTGCCTGGCGGCGTGTCGATGCCGGTGCTGAAGGCCGACCAGGTCGCTGGCCTGCAGATGGATTACGACACCCTGCGCGCGCTCGGCACCGGTCTGGGTTCCGGCGCCATCGTGGTGCTGGATGACAGCGTGTGCTGCGTGCGGTTTGCCTGCCGCATCTCGCAGTTCTTCCACAAGGAATCCTGCGGCCAGTGCACCCCGTGCCGCGAAGGCACCGGCTGGATGCATCGCGTGCTGGAGCGCATCGTCGCCGGCAAGGCCACGATGGAAGACCTGCACCAGCTGCGCACCGTGGCCGGCCAGATCGAAGGGCACACCATCTGCGCGTTCGGCGAAGCGGCGGCATGGCCGATTCAAGGCTTCCTGCGCCAGTTCTGGGACGAGTTCGAGTACTACATCGTCAACGGTCGTTCGATCGTCGACACGCACGTCGGAGTGGCCGCATGAGCGCCCAACCAGTGAACCCGAACGTGCCACCGGACCATGTCACCGTCGAGATCGACGGGCAGTCGCTGGTGGTGCCGAAGGGCTCGATGATCATCCAGGCCGCCGACAAGGCCGGCATCCCGATCCCGCGATTCTGTTACCACGAGAAGCTGCCGATTGCGGCCAACTGCCGCATGTGCCTGGTCGACGTTGAAAAGTCGCCCAAGCCGTCGCCTGCCTGCGCCACGCCGGTGATGGACGGCATGAAGGTCACCACGCGCAGCGAAAAAGCGCTGAAGTACCAGCGCAGCGTGATGGAATTCCTGCTGATCAACCACCCGCTGGACTGCCCGATCTGCGATCAGGGCGGCGAGTGCGAATTGCAGGACGTCTCGCTTGGCTACGGCCGTTCGGTGAGCCGCTTCAATGAGCGCAAGCGCGTGGTGCCGGACGAAGACATCGGCCCGCTGGTGGCGACCGAGATGACCCGCTGCATCCAGTGCACGCGCTGCGTGCGCTTCACCGCCGATATCGCCGGAACCTACGAGCTGGGCGGTATGTATCGCGGTGAGAACCTGCAGATCGGCACCTACGACGGCAAGCCGCTGACCACCGAAATTTCCGGCAACGTCATCGACGTTTGCCCGGTGGGCGCGCTGACCAACAAGGTGTTCCAGTTCCGTGCGCGTCCGTGGGAACTGATGGCACGTGAATCGCTCGGTTATCACGATGCGATGGGCTCCAACCTGTTCCTGCACGTGCGTCGCGGCGAAGTGCTGCGCACCGTGCCGCGCGAGAACGAAGCCGTCAACGAGTGCTGGCTGTCGGATCGCGACCGTTATTCGCATCAGGGCCTGTACGCCGAAGACCGTGCGGTGAAGCCGCTCAAGAAGGTCAACGGTGAATGGACTGAAGTGAGCTGGGCCGAAGGCCTGGCCGCCGCGACGCAGATCCTGCGTGACAACGCCGGTGATCAGCTCGGCGTGCTGGTGCACCCGGCCACCTCGAACGAAGAAGGCACCTTGCTGGCGCGTCTGGCCGAGGGCCTGGGCAGCGGCAATCTGGATCACCGCCTGCTCAACCGCGATTTCTCCGATGCCGCTGTTGCCGAAGCTTTCGCCACGCCGCTGGCCGAGGTCGAACAGGCCGATGTCGTGGTGCTGTTCGGCACCAACGTGCGCCATGAGCTGCCGCTGCTGCATGCCCGCCTGCGGAAGGCGAGCATCCAGAACCGCACCCAGATCCATTCGGTCAACCCGGTCGATTTCGATTTCGCCTTCACCCAGGCCAGCCGTACCGTGGTCTCGCCATCGCAGCTGGCTGGCGCGCTGGACGATGCCACGTTGCGTGATGCGGTCAAGGGCGCAAGCCGCGCCGTGATCGTGGTCGGCGCACTGGCAGAAAATCATCCGCAGGCGGCCACGCTGCGTGCAGCGGCACGTGCCTTTGCTGCGGCAACCGGTGCCTCGCTGTGCCGGATCCCACAGGGCGCCAATGCGGTCGGCCTGGTCTCGCAGGGCGTGTTGCCGACTGCACGGACAGTCGCCGGCATGTTTGCCGAGCCCCGTCAGGCGTATGTGGTGTACGGCATCGAACCCGGCCTGGATTTCGCCGATGCGGCCGCTGCGCGCAGCGCGCTGGCCGGCGCAAAAGTCGTCGCTTTCAGCCAGTTCGCCTGTGCATCCACACGCGACGTGGCCGATGTGATTCTGCCGATCGGCGCCTTGCCGGAAATCGATGCGTCGCTGACCAATCTCGATGGCCGCGTGCAGACCGCACGTGCTGCGGGTCGGTTGCCGGTCGAGGCGCGTGAGGGCTGGCGCGTGCTGCGCGCACTGGGTGGTGAGTTGGGTCTGGCTGGGTTCGAGTTCATCGACCTGGTCGGTCTGCGCGCCGGCATGCAGCAGCGCAGCGTGACTGCAGCGACGTCCGCGCAGCCGGCTGCTGCGAGCGAAGGTCTGGAGATTGCCTCAACCGCTGCGATCTACCGCACCGATGCGGTGGTACGCCGAGCCGCCGCGCTGCAGTCGCACCCGCTCAACATCGCCCCGTGTGTAGCGATGCATCCGGAGCAGGCCGCGCAGCTGCAGGTCGCTGCCGGGCAAGTGGTCAAGGTCGGCACCGACGCGGGCAGGGCAACCTTGCCGGTGGTGCTGGACAAGCGCGTCGCACCGGGCACGGTGTGGATCGAATCCGGCCATGGCGCAACCGCGCCGTTGGGTGCCGGTCGGGTAACGGTGGTGGCTGCATGAACGAGTTGCTGTTGAACGTGGTCGACCCCCTGCACCAGTGGTTCCTCGGACTGGGCGATGGCGGCGTGTTGCTGTGGACCGTGCTGAAGATCCTGCTGATCGCCGTGCCGGTGATCGTGACGGTGGCCTTCTACGTGGTCTGGGAGCGCAAGCTGATCGGCTGGATGCACGTGCGCCATGGGCCGATGTACGTGGGCATGGGCATTTTCCAGGCCTTCGCCGACGTCTTCAAATTGCTGTTCAAGGAAATCCTGCAGCCCAGCAGCTCGCACAAGGCGATGTTCATCATCGCGCCGCTGCTCACCCTGGCGCCGGCGTTTGCGGCCTGGTCGGTGGTGCCGTTCGATGCGAAGCTGGTGTTGTCCAATGCCAACGTGGGTCTGCTGTATTTGCTGGCGATGACCTCGCTGGGCGTATACGGCATCATCCTGGCTGGCTGGGCGTCCAACTCCAAGTACGCGTTCCTGGGTGCGATGCGCTCGGCCGCGCAGGTGGTCAGCTACGAAATCGCGATGGGCTTTGCGCTGGTCGGCGTGATGATCGCCTCGGGCAGCGTCAACCTCAGCCAGATCGTGTTTGCGCAGGCGGGTAGCTCCGGCTTCTTCGACTGGTTCCTGATTCCACTGTTCCCGTTGTTCATCGTGTACTGGGTCTCCGGCGTCGCCGAAACCAACCGCGCGCCATTCGACGTGGTGGAAGGCGAATCGGAAATCGTCGCCGGCCACATGGTGGAATATTCGGGCGGCGCGTTCGCGCTGTTCTTCCTGGCCGAATACGCCAACATGATCCTGGTCAGCTTCCTGATCTCGATCTTCTTCCTCGGTGGCTGGCTGAGCCCGATCCAGGGCTGGGTCACGGCAGATATCTCGCCGTGGGTCAATTGGCTGTGGACCGGTGGCTGGCCGTGGCTACTGATGAAGGTGTTCTTCTTTGCGAGTGCCTACATCTGGTTCCGCGCAAGCTTCCCGCGTTACCGCTACGACCAGATCATGCGTCTGGGCTGGAAGGTGTTCATTCCGCTCACGATCGTGTGGATCGCGGTGACGGCATTGATGGTGTTCTACGGCGTGATCCAGAAGGGCGTGTAATTGATGAACAAGATCACCCATTACTTCAAGAGCCTGCTGCTGCTCGAACTGCTCGGAGGGCTGTGGCTGACGTTGAAATACACGTTCAAGCCCAAGTACACCGTGCTGTATCCGATGGAGAAGTTCCCGCAGTCGCCGCGCTTCCGCGGTCTGCACGCGCTGCGTCGCTACCCCAATGGCGAAGAGCGCTGCATTGCCTGCAAGCTGTGCGAAGCGGTCTGCCCGGCACTGGCGATCACCATCGACTCGGCCAAGCGCGAGGACGGCACCCGTCGCACCACGCGCTACGACATCGACCTGTTCAAGTGCATCTTCTGCGGCTTCTGCGAAGAAAGCTGCCCGGTCGACTCGATCGTCGAAACGCACATCCTCGAGTACCACTTCGAGAAGCGTGGCGAGAATATTGTCAACAAGCCGCAGCTGCTGGCGATCGGAGACCGGCTTGAAGCCGAGATCGCCGAGCGTCGCGCTGCCGATGCCGCCTTCCGTTGAGGTCATGATGGACTGGGTCACTATTGCTTTCTACGCCTTCTCCGCCGTCGTGGTCGTCTCCGCCGGTGCGGTGATCAGCGTGCGCAACCCGGTGTACGCCGTGTTGTGCCTGATCCTCACCTTCTTCTCGATGGCCTGCATCTGGCTGCTGGTGGGCGCCGAGTTCCTGGGCGTAACCCTGGTGCTGGTCTACGTCGGCGCGGTGATGGTGCTGTTCCTGTTCGTGGTGATGATGCTGGACATCGACACTAGCCGGTTGCGCGAAGGCTGGGTCAAGTACATGCCGGTCGGCGTCATCGTGGCGGTCGCCATGCTGGCCCAGATGGTCACGCTGATCGGGGTCAAGGGACGCCTGGCCACTCCGTTCCCGGTCGACAACGCTGCCGCGCAGGCCGCCGATACGTCCAACCTGACCTGGCTGGCAAAGAGCCTGTACACCGAGTTCCTGCTGCCGTTCGAGTTCGCCGCGGTGATCCTGACTGTTGCCGTGGTGGCGGCGGTGATGCTGACCTTGCGCAAGCGCACCGGCATCAAGATGCAGAACGCAAGCGAGCAGTCGCGGGTGCGGTCCACCGACCGTCTGCGCATGGTCAAAATGGCGGTTGAAAAGCCGGTACAGGTTGCGCCGACCCTGGATGCGACCGACGGACAGGAGGCGAAGTCTTGATTACCTTGGGCCACCTGCTGGGCTTGGGCGCGGTGCTGTTCTGCATCTCGCTGGCCGGCATCTTCCTCAATCGCAAGAACGTCATCGTGCTGTTGATGTCGATCGAGCTGATGCTGTTGTCGGTCAACGTCAACTTCATCGCTTTCTCGCGCGAGCTCGGCGATACCGCAGGTCAGTTGTTCGTGTTCTTCATCCTGACCGTTGCCGCCGCGGAGGCCGCCATCGGCCTTGCGATCCTGGTGACACTGTTCCGTACGCGCCGCACGATCAATGTGGCCGAAGTCGATACGTTGAAGGGCTGACCTGTAGATGGAAATCACTCTCTCCAAGAGTCTGCTGATCGCAGTGGTGCTTGCACCGCTGGTCGGCAGCATCATCGCCGGCCTCTTCGGTCGCCAGGTAGGGCGCAAGGGCGCGCAGTACGTCACCATCCTCGGTGTGGCGGTCAGCTGCGTGTTGTCCTGCCTGACGCTGTACCAACTGGTGGAGCAGGGCGCCAGCCCGTTCAACCAGAACCTGTACACCTTCTTCGACGTCGGTAACTACTCGGCGCATGTAGGCTTCATGGTCGACCGCCTGACCGCGATGATGATGGTGGTGGTGACCTTCGTGTCACTGCTGGTGCACATCTACACCATCGGTTATATGGAAGAAGACCCGGGTTACCAGCGCTTCTTCAGCTACATCTCGTTGTTCACCTTCTCCATGCTGACGCTGGTGATGAGCAACAACTTCCTGCAGCTGTTCTTCGGCTGGGAAGCGGTGGGCCTGGTGTCCTACCTGTTGATCGGCTTCTGGTTCAAGCGCCCGACCGCTGTGTTCGCCAACATGAAGGCGTTCCTGGTCAACCGTGTGGGCGACTTCGGTTTCATCCTGGGCATTGCCGGGGTGCTGCTGTGGTTCGGCTCGCTCGACTACTCCACCGTGTTTGCCAACGCGACCACCATGGCTGGTGCCAAGGTGCAGCTGTTCGCCGGCCACGAGTGGAGCGTGATGACGCTGATCTGCATCTGCCTGTTCATTGGTGCGATGGGCAAGTCGGCGCAGGTGCCGCTGCATGTGTGGCTGCCGGACTCGATGGAAGGCCCGACCCCGATTTCGGCACTGATCCATGCCGCGACGATGGTGACCGCGGGCATCTTCATGGTGGCGCGCATGTCGCCGCTGTTCGAGCTGTCCGAAACCGCGCTGAACTTCATCCTGTTCATCGGTGCGACCACGGCCTTCTTCACCGGCCTGATCGGTATCGTGCAGAACGACATCAAACGCGTGGTGGCGTATTCCACGCTGTCGCAGCTGGGCTACATGACCGTCGCGCTGGGCGTCTCTGCCTATTCGGCCGCCGTGTTCCACCTGATGACGCATGCCTTCTTCAAGGCGCTGCTGTTCCTTGCAGCCGGCTCGGTCATCATCGGCATGCACCACGAGCAGGACATGCGCAAGATGGGCGGGCTGCGCAAGTACATGAAGGTGACCTACTGGACCAGCGTGATCGGTACCCTGGCGCTGGTCGGTACGCCGTTCTTCTCGGGTTTCTACTCGAAGGACACCATCATCGAAGCGGCCGCGCACCACGCGCATGAGTCGCACAGTTGGATTGCCACCTACGGCTACTGGGCAGTGCTCGGCGGCGTGCTCGTCACCAGCTTCTACAGCTTCCGCCTGCTGTTTCTGACCTTCCACGGCAAGGAACGCTTCCGCGATGCGCATGCACATGACGTGCACGCCCATCACGACAGCGCCCATACCGATGCCGAGGCGCAGGTGCATACGCACGACAGCCACGGTCATGATGCACACGAGCACGACGATCATGGTCATGGCCACCATGGTGCCCACGAGCCGCACGAGTCCAAGTGGGTGGTCACGCTGCCGCTCATCTTGCTGGCGATTCCGTCGGTGGCGATCGGCTTCTTCACCATCGGCCCGATGCTGTTCGGTACCGACTGGCAAGGCCACCACGCGGCGCACGCGATGAAGGGGCAGGCCGTGTCGTTCTTCACCGGCATCGTCGACTTCTACGACCCGGCGCGCGACACCGTCGGCGCATTGGCCGAAGAGTTCCATGGTCCGGTGGCGTTCGCGCTGCACGGCATGATGGCGGCACCGTTCTTCCTGACGGTCGCCGGCCTGCTGCTGGCCGCGCTGTTCTATCTCTGGAAGCCAGAGCTGGCCACTAAGTCACGCAAGGCGTTTGCGCCGATCGTGTGGCTGCTGGAAAACAAGTACGGCTTTGACAAGCTGTGGATCAATGGCTTCGCCGGTGGTGGCGTGGTCCTTGGAAAGGCTTCCCGCGCAATCGACACCCACGTGGTGGATGGCGTGGCGGTCAATGGTTCTGCCCGACTGATCGACCTGGCTGCACATCTGCTGCGTCGCACGCAATCCGGTTTCCTCTATCACTACGCCTTCGCAATGATCATCGGTTTGATCGCCTTGTTGGCGGTACTGATGCATTTCTGGCGTTGACCTGTACGGAATAAGAAAACGTGTCGAACTGGCCTTTACTGTCTCTCCTGATCTGGCTGCCGATTATCGGTGGCGCCCTGATCCTCGCATTGCGCAACGCCGAGACCGCCCGCTGGGCGTCTCTTGCGGTGGCTGTGGCGACCTTCGTGCTGAGTCTGCCGCTGCTCGGGTATGACACGGCGAACGATGCCATGCAGTTCATCGAGCAACATGCCTGGATCCCGGCCTACAACATCGGCTACAACCTGGGCGTGGACGGCATTGCGGTCGCGTTGATCGTGTTGACCACGCTGGTGACCGTGCTTGCGTTGATTGGCGCCTGGCGCTCGATCGACAAGCGCGTCAACCAGTACGTTGCGGCCTTCCTGATCCTCGAAGGCGTCACGGTCGGCATCTTTGCGGCCACCGACGCGATGCTGTTCTACGTGTTCTTCGAAGCCATGCTGATCCCGATGTTCCTGATCATCGGTGTCTGGGGCGGCCCGCGTCGCATCTACGCGGCCATGAAGTTCTTCCTGTACACCTTCCTCGGCTCGGTGCTGATGCTGGTGGGCCTGATCTACCTGTACCTGAAGGGTGGCAGCTTCCAGCTGGCCGACCTGTACGCGCTGCAGCTGACCGCCAAGGAACAGACCTGGATCTTCTTCGCGTTCATGATCGCTTTCGCGGTCAAGGTGCCGATGTTCCCGGTGCACACCTGGCTGCCGGATGCCCACGTTGAGGCGCCGACCGCCGGCTCGGTGATCCTTGCGGCGATCGCGCTGAAGATCGGCGGCTACGGCTTCCTGCGCTTTAACCTGCCGATCCTGCCTGACGCTAGCAACCAATGGGCCTGGCTGGTGATCGCGCTGTCGCTGATCGCGGTGATCTACGTCGGTCTGGTGGCGCTGGTGCAGGACGACATGAAGAAGCTGGTGGCGTATTCGTCCATCGCGCACATGGGCTTCGTCACCCTCGGTACCTTCATCGCGTTCACCCTGGTGCGCGAGTACGGCAGCACCGATGCGGCCCGTCTTGGCCTGCAGGGCGCGATGGTGCAAATGATTTCGCACGGCTTCGTGTCCGGCGCGATGTTCTCCTGCATCGGTGTGCTGTACGACCGCATGCATACCCGCCGCATTGCCGATTACGGCGGCGTGGTGAATGTCATGCCGTGGTTTGCCACCTTTGCCATGTTGTTCTTCATGGCGAACGCCGGCCTGCCGGGCACCAGCGGTTTCGTTGGCGAATTCATGGTCATCCTGGCCAGCTTCCAGAAGCATCCGTTGGTGGCCTTTGCTGCGGCAACCACGCTGGTGATCACCGCGGCCTACACGCTGTGGCTCTACAAGCGCGTGTTCTTCGGCGAAGTGGCCAATGCGCATGTGGCGGAGCTGAAGGACATCAACGGTCGCGAGGCCTTCGTGTTGGGCGTGTTTGCTGCCGGTGTGTTGGCGCTCGGCCTGTATCCGAAGCCGCTGACCGACCTGATGGAACCGTCGATCGCCAAGCTGGCGACCCAGATTGCAACGACCAAGCTCTAACCGCTTGCCGTCCGTATTGATTTTCAGGATTTGATGATGACCACGCCAACGCTCGCGCCGTTGACCACCGCTGACCTGGCTCCGCTCGCACCGGAGCTGGTGCTGATCGGCGGTGCCTTCGCACTGTTGATGATCGATCTGTTCGTGAGCCAGCGGCACAAGGTCTGGACCCACCTGTTCTCTGTCGCAGTCCTGGCCGTGGTGCTGGTGATGCTGGCAACCGGCACGGGCGGGCAGGGCGAAGCCTTCCACGGCATGTTCGTGCGCGACACCGCCGCCGATGTCATGAAGACGGTGATCGTACTGGTCAGTGGCCTGAGCCTGGTTTACGGCTGGAGCTATCTGCGCGAGCGCAATCTGTACCAGGGCGAGATTCCGGTGCTGGTGCTGTTTGCGACTGCCGGCATGATGCTGCTCACCTCCGCCGGCAGCCTGCTGATGGTCTACCTGGGCCTGGAGTTGCTGGCGCTGTGCTCGTATGCGCTGGTGGCGTCCAACCGGGACAACGGCCTGGCGACCGAAGCGGCGATGAAGTACTTCGTGCTGGGTTCGCTGGCTTCGGGTCTGCTGCTGTACGGAATGTCGCTGGTGTATGGCGCCACGGGAACGCTGAGCCTGGCCGGCATCCACGATGCGATCGAAGGCTCGGGCGAGCGCACGCTGTTGCTGACCGGCACGATCTTCATGATCGCCGGCGTGGCTTTCAAACTGGGTGCCGCGCCCTTCCACATGTGGCTGCCCGACGTCTATCAGGGTGCGCCCGCGCCGATCGCGCTGTTCATCAGCTCCGCGCCCAAGCTGGCCGCGTTCGGCATGGCGTATCGCCTTCTGGAAATGGGCATGGGCCCGCTGTCGCCGCAGTGGCATCTGCTGATCGGTGGCCTGTCTGCGCTATCGCTGGTGATCGGTAACCTGATGGCCATCGCGCAGAGCAACCTCAAGCGCATGCTGGCGTACTCAACGGTCTCGCATATCGGCTTCCTGCTGATGGGCGTGGCCGGTGGTGGCGAAGAGGGCTATGCCGCGGCGATGTTCTACGCGGTGAGCTACACCATCATGTCTACGGCGTCGTTCGGCGCCATCATTGCGCTGTCGCGCAGCGGCTTCGAAGCTGAGCACATCGACGACTTCAAGGGCCTGAACGCACGCAACCCGTGGATGGCTGGCTTGGTGCTCTGCATCATGGCGTCGCTGGCCGGTATTCCGCCGTTCCTCGGTTTCTGGACTAAGCTGGCCGTGCTCGGCGCGGCGGTGAAGGGCGACATGTTGTGGCTGGCGATGGTCGGCGTGCTGTGCGCGGTGATCGGTGCGTATTACTACCTGCGCGTCATTAAGGTCATGTACTTCGACGAACCAGTTGGCGAGCCGCTGCCTGCCAACAAGGATCGCGTGCTGGGGACGGTGCTGGGTGTCAATGCGCTCGCGTTGCTCGCACTGGGCTTGGCCTGGAACCCGATCATGGTGTGGTGCCAGCGCGCGTTTGCGGGCCTGGCCTGATCGCATAGCTAGTGCCCGCTGTATGCGGGCACGTGTCCTGACTTAATTGGCAGGGCACTGAAATAAAGTCGTGATCGCTGTTTCGTTTTTGTGTCATCGCGGTTATCATGTGCCGCGACGTTGAGAGCCTCCAAGGTCTTCAACAGATGAAAAACTAGGGCTTGCAATTTTCTCCCAAGTTCTTCATAATTCCGCTTCTGCTGCGGGGTGGAGCAGTCTGGCAGCTCGTCGGGCTCATAACCCGAAGGTCGCAGGTTCAAATCCTGCCCCCGCTACCAAGTTTTGATGTGTTGCCTTCGGGCAACTCATCAGCTTCTTGGATCGTAAGGACGCATGTTCCCGTCTTTACGCCGACCCTGAGAGGTCGGGCTTTTTTCACGCAAGGGGCCCATCGGGCCCCTTGTTTTTTCCGGAACCGGAAAGTTTGCTGCCGGTTGCCGGGGGTTCTACTGGCAATCATCTGATCAGGGCAGTCTGTGAGCGAAAAAGCGACCGAAATCGCCAATCTGCTGGGTCCAACGGTTGAGTCCTTGGGTCTGGAACTGCTGGGTGTCGAATATCTTCCGGCCCCGGGTGGCGCAACGTTGCGCCTGTATATCGATGTGCCGCTCGCCGAGCAGCCCGATCGCATCATCAACGTCGATGATTGCGAGCGCGTGAGCCGCGAAGTGTCTGCCCAGTTGGACGTCGAAGATCCGATCAGCGGCAACTACACGCTGGAAGTCTCATCGCCAGGTGTGGATCGTCCCTTGTTCACGCTGGATCAGTTCGCCCGCCATGTCGGCGAGTCCGCCAAGATCGTGTTGAAGCTGGCGCAGGATGGCCGGCGCCGCTTTCAGGGCCAGATCGTCCGCATCGACACTGAAGCTGCTGCAGTCGTGTTCTCGGTCGATGGCAAGGACGTGCAGATCGGCTTCGACAATATCGACAAGGCGCGCATCCTGCCGGACTGGGTCGCACTGGGCCTGGCACCGCAGAAACCGAATAAGCCCGGCCCGAAAAAACCCGGGCACGACAAGAAGAAACCATCCAACGAGCCGGCGGCTGGCAAGCCGCGCGCGGAGTGACTAAATGAGCAAGGAACTTTTGCTGGTAGTGGATGCGGTCGCCAACGAAAAAGGCGTGCCGCGTGAGGTGATCTTCGACGCGATCGAGGCCGCTTTGGCTTCCGCGGCGAAGAAGCGCTATCCCGACCAGGACGTGCTGACGCGCGTGACCATCGATCACAAGGATGGCAATTACGAAACCTTCCGCCGTTGGGAAGTGGTGGCCGACGATGTGGTGATGGAGTCGCCCGACCGCCAGGTGCGCCTGATGGATGCCATTGAGGAAGCCGACGGCGTCGATGTGGGTGACTACGTCGAAGAGCAGATCGAAAACCCGGACTTCGGCCGCATCGCCGCGCAGGCCGCCAAGCAGGTCATCGTGCAGCGTGTGCGCGAAGCCGAGCGGCAGCAGGTGGTCGATGCGTGGAAGGATCGCGTGGGTGAGTTGATCACCGGCGTGGTCAAGCGTGCCGAGCGCGGCAACATCTTTGTGGACCTGGGCGGTAATGCCGAAGCCTTCATTCCGAAGGACAAGGGCATTCCGCGCGATGTGCTGCGCCCGGGCGACCGTGTGCGCGGTTATCTGGCCGAAGTGCGCTCAGAGCCGCGTGGCCCGCAGCTGTTCATCAGCCGCGCCGCACCGGAATTCATGATCGAGCTGTTCAAGCTGGAAGTGCCGGAAGTGGGCCAGGGCCTGGTCGAGATCAAGGCCTGCGCACGTGACCCGGGTGACCGAGCCAAGATTGCGGTGATTGCGCACGACACCCGCACCGATCCGATCGGCGCGTGCATCGGCATGCGCGGTTCGCGTGTGCAGGCGGTGTCCAACGAGCTCAATGGCGAGCGCGTGGATATCGTGTTGTGGAACGAGAACCCGGCCAACTTCGTGATCAACGCGATGGCGCCTGCCGAAGTGCAGTCGATCATCGTCGATGAAGACAAGCATTCGATGGACCTGGCCGTGGCGGAAGACCGCCTGGCACAGGCGATCGGCAAGGGCGGCCAGAACGTGCGTCTGGCCAGCCGCCTGACCGGTTGGCAGCTCAACGTGATGACCGCCGATCAGGTGGCCGCCAAGTCCGAGGCTGAACAGGCATCGGCGCGCCAGCTGTTCATGGATCGCCTGGAAGTGGACGAAGAAATTTCCGCGATCCTGGTGTCCGAAGGCTTCAACACGGTCGAAGAAATTGCCTACGTGCCGGTTGGCGAGCTGCTGGCGGTGGAGGGTTTCGACGAAGACATCGTCGAAGAACTGCGCGCCCGTGCCCGCGACGCGCTGCTCAATGCCGCGCTGGCCGAGGAAGAAGGACTGGAAGGGACTCAGCCCACCGAGGACCTGCTGGCGTTGGAGGGGATGGACGAGGAAACGGCCTTTGCTCTGGCCGAGCACGGCGTGCGCACCAGCGAGGACTTGTCCGACCTGGCAGCGGACGAGATCGTCGACTTCGGCATCGAGGGCATGACCCAGGAGCGCGCCGCGGCGCTGATCCTGGCGGCCCGCGCCGAGGAGATCGCCCGTTTGGAGCGCGGCGAATGAGCCGGCAATGAACCGCGCCCTGACCCCATCAGGGCTTAGAATCAGCGTTTCCCTTGCTCTGGGCGAGGGGGCGCCAACCAGATCATAGGATCCGAATGTCGCAGCAAACCACCATCCGCAAGCTTGCCGAACTGGTCAATACGCCGGTCGATAAACTGCTGGTTCAACTGGCCGAGGCCGGAATGAAGTTCAGCGGTCCCGACCAGGTCGTGACCAGCACCGAGAAGATGAAACTGCTTGGCTTCCTGCGTCGCACGCATGGCAAGGCCGACACGCCCGCCGAAGCGGCGAGCGAAGCAGCCAAGAAGATCACGCTCAATCGGCGCAAGCTGCAGGAAGTCACGGTCAACGCCGGCCGCACCAAGACCACGGTCAACGTGGAAGTGCGGCAGAAGCGTACGTACGTGAAGTCCGAGAACGAAGGCAGCGGCCGCGCCGCGCCGATGACGCCGGACGAAGAGCGCGCCGACATCCTGGCCAAGCTCGCCGCCTCGCGTCAGCGCAACCTGGACGAGCAGCAGCGTCTGGCCGAGAGCGATCGTGCCCGCGATGAAGCCATTCAGCGCAAGCGCGACGAAGAGCAGGCAGCAAAAGACCGTGTAGAAGCCGAGCGCAAGGCTGCCGAGGAAGCCGCTGTGGCTGCCAGTGCGCCGGCCCCGGTTGCAGCTGCACCTGCGCCCTCGTCGGCGCCTGCCGCGCGTGCACCGTCTTCGCCGTCGTCGGCACCGCGTCCGGCCCGTCCGGCTGGCGCTTCGCCCGCCTCGCGTCCGGCGACGCCGGCACGTCCGGACGATCGCAACAATGCCGCCAAGCACAAGACGCGCGGTTCGCACGTCATGGTGGCTGGCGTCGAAGACGACGATGCGACCAAGCGCTTTGCCGGTCAGCTGCATCTGTCTGCGGCCGATCGTGCGCGCCGTTCCAACGTGCGTGGCAAGCCGACCGGCCGTCCGGGTTCGTCGTCGTCGCGTCGCAACGATGGTGGTCGCGGTAGCAATCAGAGCAACAGTGGCCCGCACGGGTTCGAGCGTCCGACCGCACCGGTGGTGCGTGAAGTGGCGATCGGCGAGACCATCACCGTGGCCGATCTGGCGCAGAAGCTCGCGCTCAAGGGCGGCGACGTGGTCAAGGCGCTGTTCAAGATGGGCGTCATGGCGACCATCACCCAGAGCATCGATCACGACACCGCGGCGCTGGTGACCGAAGAACTCGGCCACAAGGCCGTGCGTGCGGACAATGCCGACTTCGAAGATGCGCTGCTGGCGCATGCCGAAGACGCACAGGGTGAAACCACCTCGCGTCCGCCGGTGGTCACCATCATGGGTCACGTTGATCACGGCAAGACCTCGCTGCTGGATTACATCCGTCGGACCAAGATCGCCTCTGGCGAAGCCGGCGGCATCACCCAGCACATCGGTGCGTACCACGTCGAAACCGGCCGTGGCGTCATCAGCTTCCTGGATACGCCCGGCCATGCCGCGTTTACCTCGATGCGTGCGCGCGGCGCCAAGATCACCGACATCGTGGTGCTGGTCGTTGCAGCCGATGACGGCGTGATGCCGCAGACCAAGGAAGCGGTGGCGCATGCCAAGGCGGCAGGCGTTCCGTTGATCGTGGCAGTCAACAAGATTGACAAGGCCGGCGCGGATCCGCTGCGGGTCAAGAACGAGTTGCTGGCTGAAAACGTGGTGGCCGAAGACTTCGGTGGCGATACTCAGTTCATCGAAGTGTCGGCCAAGGTCGGTACCGGTGTGGACACGCTGCTGGATGCAATTTCGCTGCAGGCAGAAGTGTTGGAGCTCAAGGCAGTGGCCGATGGCCGCGCCAGCGGTACCGTGATCGAATCGTCGCTGGACAAGGGCCGCGGCCCGGTCGCGACGGTGCTGGTGCAGCAGGGTGCGCTGAAGCGTGGCGACTACCTGGTGTGCGGCATTCAATACGGCCGCGTGCGTGCGCTGTTCGACGAAACCGGCCACCAGCCGGCCTCGGCGGGCCCGTCGATTCCGGTGCAGGTGCTCGGCCTGTCCGGCGTGCCGGAAGCAGGCGACGACTTCGTGGTCGTCGACGACGAGCGTCTGGCCAAGGACGTGGCGCAGCAGCGCGAAACCAAGCGCCGCGAATCGCGTCTGGTCGCCTCGGCCACCAACCGCATGGAAGACATCCTGGCCCAGATGGGCAAGGGCGAAGGCCAGCAGGTGTTGAACCTGGTGATCAAGGCCGACGTACAGGGTTCTGTGGAAGCGCTCAAGCAGTCGCTGGTGGCGTTGTCCAATGACGACATCCGCATCAACGTGATCCACTCCGGCGTGGGCGGCATCACCGAGTCGGATGCGAATTCGGCAGCGGCCTCCAAGGCCACGATCATCGGCTTCAACGTGCGTGCGGATGCATCGGCACGCAAGATCGTCGAGTCCAACGGTATCGATCTGCGGTACTTCTCGATCATCTATGACGTGATCGACCAGGTGAAGCAGGTGGCGTCCGGTCTGCTCGGCGTGGAAATCCGCGAAGAGATCATCGGTATCGCGCAGGTCCGCGATGTGTTCCGCAGCTCGAAGTTCGGTGCGGTTGCAGGCTGCATGATCATCGAAGGTGTGGTGAAGCGCAGCAAGCCGATCCGCGTGCTCCGCGACAGCGTCGTGGTGTTCGAGGGCGAGCTGGAATCGCTGCGCCGCTTCAAGGAAAACGTCGACGAAGTGCGCAACGGTACCGAGTGCGGTATTGGTGTGAAGGCCTACAACGACGTCAAGGCGGGCGACCAGATCGAGTGCTTCGAGCGCATCGAAGTGGCGCGTACGCTGTAACACCATCGCCGGGGCCGCGCGGCCCCGACGCTGCATGACGCGGGCGGCCTGGCCGCCCACGTCTTTTTTTGGCTCCGGTGCCGTTCGGCCCGATGCATCAACCAGGTCCCTGACCATGCCAACCAAATCATTCCACCGTACCGACCGCGTTTCGGCGCAGGTACGCCGCGACCTCGGCACCATCGTGCACGCCGCGGTGCGCGATCACGGCTTGCCGTCGGTCAGCGTGTCCGATGTCGAAATCAGCCGCGATCTGGCGCACGCCAAGGTGTTCGTCACCGCGCTGCAGCAGGAGCGTTCCGCCGAGGCGGTGAAGGGGCTCAAGGAAATCGCCGGGCAGTTGCGCACGCAGCTGGCACGCGCGATGAAGTTGCGCCACGTGCCCGAGTTGCACTTCCACTACGACGATTCGGTGGACCGCGGCGAGCGCATCGATAATCTGTTGCGCGATCTGGACGATATCGGCCCCGAGGCCGCGTCCGATGCGCAGGATGCCGAGCCGCGCTGAGCACCGGCAGCACACGGCCGCCGCTCCGCGCGGCCTTGACCATGCGGGCCGCATCGCGCCCGAGCGAGCGTTGATCCCGTGAGACCCCGCATCACCTTCCGTCCGCTGCATGGTATTTTGCTGCTCGACAAGCCGGCCGGGCTCAGTTCGAACAACGCACTGCAGGCCGCCCGCCGGTTGCTGCGTGCCGAGAAGGGCGGCCACACCGGCAGCCTGGATCCGCTGGCCACCGGCTTGCTGCCGTTGTGCTTTGGCGAGGCCACCAAGATTGCCGGCCTGTTGCTGGGTTCGGCCAAGGCCTACGACGCCGAGATCGTGCTGGGCGTCACCACCGATACCGACGATGCCGATGGGCAGCCGCTGCGTGAGCGCCCGGTACCTGCGCTCAGCGAGGCTGCGTTGCAGGTGGCGCTGGCGCCGTTCATCGGCCGCATCCAGCAGCAGGCGCCGATCTATTCGGCGCTCAAGCAGGGCGGCGAGCCGCTGTACGCCAAGGCGCGCCGTGGCGAGGTCATCGAGGCGCCGGTGCGCGAGGTCGAGGTGCATGCCATCACATTGACCAGCTATGCGTCGCCGCGGTTGCGGTTGCGCGTGACCTGCGGCTCCGGCACCTATATCCGTAGCCTGGCGCGCGACCTTGGCGAGGTGCTGGGCTGTGGCGCGCACATCGCCGCGCTGCGCCGCGTGTGGGTGGAGCCGTTCCGCACGCCACAAATGATCACCCTGGAAGCGCTCACCGCGCTGGTCGAATCCGGCGCCGATGCGGCGCAATTGCTGCTGCCAGTGGCCGCCGGGCTGAGCGATTTTGCGCAGATCACGCTCGACGCCACCTTGGCGGCGCGCTTTCGCATGGGGCAGCGGTTGCGCGATCCGGCATTCCCGGAAGGGCAGGTTGCGGTGTTCGATGCGGACGGCAGCCCAGCCGGGCTGGGCCTTGTCGACGCGGACGGACGGCTGTCGCCGCAGCGCCTATTCAACGGTCTGAACGCCGCTGCAGCTTGTTAAGGTTTAGTCAACTTGTTCCCGGGGCCGCGCGACGTTACAATTTTGCGGCCCCGATCGGGGCACCCTCGGCGCCAAGCGCGCACATTTCTAGCAAACGGCGAGTCCGACGGTGCGTCATGCACGTTCCTGTCGACCACGCATCTATCGAGAACACATCATGTCCGTCGACACCCAGAAAGTTATTGAAGACAACAAGCGCAGCGCCCAGGACACCGGTTCGCCGGAAGTGCAGGTCGCTCTGCTGACCGCGCGCATCGAGCTGCTGACCGGTCACTTCAAGACCCACAAGAAGGATCACCACAGCCGTCGCGGTCTGCTGCAGATGGTCAACCGTCGCCGCAGCCTGCTCGACTACCTGAAGAAGAAGGACGGCGAGCGCTACAAGTCGCTGATCGAGAAGCTCGGCCTGCGCCGCTAATCGAGTCCTACCGCCGCGGCGCAGCGATGCGCCGCGGTTTCGTTTTGGTCGTTCGCAATTTGTAATCCGTAAAGCGTCACATGCGTCATGGGCCGGAGCCTCCCGGCCGCCCGTTCTCGGCATGGGTCGACGACGGTCCAACGAAGACAGTTACACCTAAGGAAAAAACCTCCGTGGCAAAAATCACCAAAACCTTCCAGTACGGCAAGCACACCGTCACCCTGGAGACGGGCGAAGTCGCTCGCCAGGCGAGCGGTGCCGTCATCGTCAAGATGGACGACACCGTACTGCTGGTCACCGCCGTCGCCGCCAAGACCGCGCGCGAAGGGCAGGACTTCTTCCCCCTGACGGTTGACTATCAGGAGAAGTTCTATGCCGGCGGCCGCATCCCGGGCGGCTTCTTCAAGCGCGAAGGACGTGCGACCGAGAAGGAAACGTTGATCTCGCGCCTGATCGATCGTCCGATCCGTCCGCTGTTCCCGGAGGACTACAAGAACGAAGTGCAGATCATCGCCACGGTGATGTCGATGAACCCGGACATCGACGGCGATATCGCCGCGCTGATCGGTGCGTCGGCTGCGCTGTCGTTGGCCGGTACCCCCTTCAACGGCCCGATCGGCGCCGCCAAGGTGGGTTACAAGAACGGCGAATACATTCTCAACCCGACCATCACCGAGCTGAAGGATTCGCAGCTTGAGCTGGTTGTGGCCGGTACGGCGAACGCCGTGCTGATGGTGGAGTCGGAAGCGGCGCTGCTGTCGGAAGAAGTGATGCTGGGCGCGGTCACCTTCGGTCATCGCGAGATGCAGAAGGTCATCAACATCATCAACGAACTGACCGTCGAAGCCGGCACCAAGCCCAGCACCTGGGTGGCCCCGGCCAAGAACACCGCGCTGATCAGCGCGTTGAAGGAAGCGGTTGGCACCCAGCTGGCGGGCGCCTTCCAGGTGCGCGACAAGCTGCAGCGTCGCGACGCCATTTCGGCGATCAAGAAGGACGTACTCGAGTCGCTGGCAGGCCGCGTGGCTTCCGAGGGCTGGAGTTCGGCCGAGCTGTCGAAGGAATTCGGCGAGCTGGAATACCACACCATGCGTGACTCGGTGCTGGAGACCAAGGTGCGTATCGACGGCCGTGCACTGGACACCGTGCGCCCGATCTCGGTGCAGGCCGGCGTGCTGCCGCGGACCCATGGCTCGGCGCTGTTCACTCGCGGCGAGACCCAGGCGATCGTGGTCACCACGCTGGGCACCGCCCGCGACGGCCAGGTGATCGACGCGGTCGCTGGCGAGTACAAGGAAAACTTCTTGTTCCATTACAACTTCCCTCCGTATTCGGTGGGCGAGTGCGGCCGTTTTGGCGCGCCGAAGCGTCGCGAGATCGGCCACGGCCGTCTGGCCAAGCGCGGCGTGTTGGCCGTGATGCCGAGCCTGGAAGAATTCCCGTACACCATCCGCGTTGTCTCGGAAATCACCGAGTCCAACGGTTCCTCATCGATGGCTTCGGTGTGCGGTTCCTCGCTCGCACTGATGGACGCCGGCGTGCCGGTCAAGGCACCGGTGGCGGGTATCGCCATGGGCCTGGTGAAGGAAGACGACCGCTTCGTGGTGCTGTCCGACATCCTGGGTGACGAAGATCACCTGGGCGACATGGACTTCAAGGTGGCCGGTACTGCCGAAGGCGTGTCCGCGCTGCAGATGGACATCAAGATCGAAGGCATCACCGAAGAGATCATGAAGCAGGCACTGCAGCAGGCCAAGGCTGGCCGTCTGCACATCCTGGGCGAGATGTCCAAGGCGCTGACCACCCCGCGTCAGGAGCTGAGCGACTACGCGCCGCGCCTGCTGACCATCAAGATCCACCCGGACAAGATCCGCGAAGTGATCGGCAAGGGTGGCTCGACCATCCAGGCGATCACCAAGGAAACCGGGACGCAGATCGATATCCAGGACGACGGCACGATCATCATTGCTTCGGTCAACGCGATTGCCGCGCAAGCTGCGAAGTCGCGCATCGAGCAGATCACCTCGGACGTGGAGCCGGGCCGCATCTACGAAGGCAAGGTCGCCAAAATCATGGACTTCGGTGCGTTCGTGACCATCCTGCCGGGCAAGGATGGCCTGGTACACGTGTCGCAGATTTCCAGCGAGCGCGTGGAGAAGGTCGGCGACAAGTTGAAGGAAGGCGATCTGGTCCGCGTCAAGGTGCTGGAAGTGGACAAGCAGGGCCGCATCCGTCTGTCGATCAAGGCAGTGGAAGAAGGCGAAGGCGTGCCTGCATCGGCTGAGTAATCGCCGCTGCATGTGCGTTAGAAAAAGCGGGCTTCGGCCCGCTTTTTTGTTGGGCGAAGTACGGTGCAGTACAGTGTTTGTTTGGGGTGTTGTTGTGCACGCACAAGGGAGTGCGTACATGTGCGCACGCGTCAAAGCCCAGTGCATATCGCTTTGGTTGAATCTGTTCGAATGGGCGGAATCGTTTCTCCGAAACCCGGCTGACTCATGCCGCGGCTTCTCCCGTTGGAAGACGTGCCCAATGGGACGGATTGCGGTGCGTGGAAGGCAGCAGGATCGCTGCGCTTCTCCCTTTAACCCCAATCACTTTCCGGTGGTAAAGGGATGGCGACTCGCATCGGTTCGATCAGCGAGTGGGCGGCTCTATCCGCGAGAAGCTGCTTCTGACTCTCGTCGGGAGAAGGTGCTTCGCACGCGCGTGAGGGCGCGCTGGAATTACGTGGGCATGGAGCCGTGCCCAGCCAGCAGCTGGGAAGTCACCAACTGCTGGGAGGCCAAGTGCAGTACCGCTGACGCTTGGCGGGCAGCGCTTCATGTACGGGGCTCTGCTCGCACCCTCATGCTTGAGGGCAAGGCGGGACTCAACTCTTTAGTTCGATGCCGAATCGGAGCCATAGCCGGATCTGTATCGTTAACGCGAAAAGCCCAAGTGCCGCCTGTCTATCTCAGAAAGCACGGCACAACGCAGACCCTTCGGCCTTACCTCACTCCGTCTGCGGCTGTGCAGGAGCAGGCTGCCCTTCCGGACGCGGCGGCACCACGCGCGGGAAGCCTGGCGGCATTGGCTGAGTTGCCGGTGGCACGGTAGGCGCGGGTAATGGTTCGGTCGGCGGCGGTGCGGTCACTGCTGCGTTGGGGCGCAGCTTCAACAGCGCGGCCCAGTCGCGGCGGTTGAAGTCGCACAACTCCTCGTGTGCCGGTGTGCACTCGCGCGCCGCGCCCAGGCTGTCCTCGTTTTCGCTCTCGCCCTGGCTGGCGTCGGTCTGCGGCGTAGGCAGTACCACGCGGCCGGCGCGATCCAGCGGCATCTTGCGCATCATCACGGTGTTGAAGACGTTGCCGCCGATCAGGTAGAGCGTGCGATCGCCCCCGACATTGGCCGCCACCACCACGTCGCAATGCGACTTCCATGGCATCGGTGCGCTGCCGCCCAGTGCGGCCCGCAGGCCGGCATAGCCGAGCGAGACATCGCGCCCGCGCAACAGGCACAGCATGTCGCCAGGTGCGGGTTTTTCCACGGCCGGGTCGGTGAACTGGTATGGGCCGGTGGCCCCGTCGTGATATGCGCTGCGGATGTAGTCCAGGTGACGCGCGGAGCGGCGGAAGCCACTGACGCCGGCCTGCGTCATCACCCACGAAATGAAGGCGGCCGACCAAGGATTGTCGACCAGGAATGCGCGGCAATCACTGGCGGTGTAGCGGCTGCCGTCGAGGGCGGCACAGCTGGACGCGCCCGCGCTGCCCCCCCATCGAGGCGAGCGTGCCGCTATCGCGCCAGTAGCCGGCCACACGTTGCCAGGCGATCATGCCGTCGTCGGCGAGCGAGGCGGACTCTGCCTCGGTCACGCCCAGGCTGGCGAGCTTGCCTTTGCTGTCGATAAAAGGGCGCTGCCACAGTCGGTGCTCGTTGCAGGCGCTGCGCACGATGGCGATGGCGGCCGGGCTGGTGCCGAAGCGTGGTGGGATATCGCACACTTCCGCTGCGGCGGCCGTGCCGCCCCAGCCTGCCAGCAGCAGGCAGATCCATGGCCAAGGTTTTGCAGTCATTACCGATTCCGCATAGAACACTGCGCGCAGGCTGACAGAGCTGCCTGCGGACAGGCGTGAAATCAGTAAGGCGCCGGCCCCAGCTTGAGCGACAGATCCACCGCCTGCACATGCTTGGTCAGGCCGCCAATGGAAATGCAATCCACGCCGTCCTGCGCAATGGCGCGAATGCCGGCCAGATCCACACTGCCGGAGACTTCCAGCGGGATGCGTTGCGCTGGCGGCAACGCGGCCACGATCTGCACGGCGGCGCGCCGCATTGCCGGGTCGAAATCATCGATGAGGATGCGTGTGCACCCCACCTGCAGTGCCTCATGCAGCTGCTCCAGCGTTTCCACCTCCACCACCAGCGGCAACTGTGGTTGCTGCACGCGTGCAGCGTGCACGGCGGCGCTCAGCGAGCCCGCCGCACGGATGTGGTTTTCCTTCAGCATCACGGTGTCGAACAGGCCGACGCGGTGGTTGTCGCCACCGCCGCAGCGCACCGCGTATTTCTGTGCGGCGCGCAGGCCGGGCAGGGTCTTGCGGGTGTCCAGGATGCGCGCACCGGTGCCGGCCACCGCTGCGACGTAGGCCGCGGTGGTGGTGGCCGTGGCAGAAAGTGTCTGCAGGAAGTTGAGCGAGGTGCGTTCGGCGCTGACCAGGCTGCGGCTGCGGCCGTGCAGGGTGGCCAGTACGGTGCCGGCGCCGACGCGATCGCCTTCCTGGATGCGCCATGCGATCTGCACCTGTGGATCCAGCGCGCGGTGCGTGGCGTCGAACCACGGCCGCCCGGCGATCACCGCGTCCTGCTTGCACAGCAGATAGGCCGTATCCGGCGCGTCGGGCAGCAGTGCGGCGGTGACATCGCCGCTGCCGATGTCTTCGGCCAGCGCGCGCGCCACGTCTGCCTGCACCAGCGCATCGGCTGGCGCGACAGGTGCGGTGGTGGTCATGGCCGAACTCACTTCTCGGGGAAGTCGGCGATCTGGCTCGGGTTGATGGCTTCTTCGGCCAGCAGCACCGGGATGCCATCGTCGACGCGGAAGATCTGTTTGCGGTCGCGGGTGATCAGGGCCTCGCGCAGCGGTTGGTCCTGCACGGCGCCGTCGACGCGTTGCAAGGTGCCGGCGGCGATGGCGCGGTTGAGTGCTTCCAGGCCCTTGCCATCGAGCAGCGAGAGCGGCTGGCGGGTGTCGGGGGAGCACAGCAGGTCGAGCAGTTTGCGATCCATCGAAGTCTTGTCTTGCGTGGAAGATGGCTAGAATACGTCTTTACCGCAGGGCAGGGCCATGACCTCCAACCACTCCGCGCCGCTGGTCGGCATCGTGATGGGTTCCCGTTCGGACTGGGACACCATGCAACACGCAGCTCAGAAGCTCGATGCACTGGGCGTGCCGTACGAGGTCAAGGTGGTCTCGGCACACCGTACGCCGGATGTGCTGTTCACCTACGCCGAACAGGCAGGCGAGCGCGGCCTGCGCGCGATCATCGCCGGCGCCGGCGGTGCGGCGCATCTGCCCGGCATGCTGGCGGCCAAGACCGCAGTGCCGGTGCTGGGCGTGCCGGTGCAGTCCAAGGCGCTCAACGGCATGGATTCGCTGCTGTCGATCGTGCAGATGCCAGCCGGTATTCCGGTGGCCACCTTCGCGATCGGCAATGCGGGCGCTGCCAATGCGGCCCTGTTTGCAGCAGCGATGCTGTCGCCGGAGCAGCCGCAGATCGGTCAGGCATTGGCGCAGTTCCGCGCCAAGCAGACCGACGATGTGATGGCCAGCGACGATCCCCGCCAATGACTACGGTCGGCATCCTGGGCGGCGGCCAATTGGCGCGCATGCTGGTGTTGGCCGGTGCGCCGCTGGGGCTGCGGTTTGCCGTGTTCGATCCGGCAGCCGACGCCTGCGCAGGGCAGGTGGCGCCGTTGCAGGTGGGCGCATTCGACGACGCAGCCGCACTAGCTGGCTTCGCCGCGCAGGTGGACGTGCTCACCTTCGATTTCGAGAACGTACCGGCCGCCAGCGCGCAGCAGTTGGCGACGCAGGTGCCGGTGTTCCCCAACCCTGCCGCACTGGCTATCGCGCAAGACCGGCTCAGCGAAAAAACCTTGTTCCGCGAACTGGGTATCCCGGTGCCCGAATTTGCCGCCATCGATGACCGTGCCGGCCTGGATGCCGCACTGGCGCGCATTGGGGCGCCATGCGTGCTCAAGACGCGACGCTTCGGCTACGACGGCAAGGGGCAGTTCCGGATCAAGACGTTTGCCGACGCCGATGCTGCGTGGGATGCCTTGGGTGCGCAGGCGGCCACGGCTGGCCTGATCGTGGAAGCCTTCGTGCCGTTCGAGCGCGAAGTCAGCGTGGTCGCTGTGCGTGGCCGCGATGGCGGGTTTCGTGCCTGGCCATTGACCGAAAACTGGCATGTGGATGGCGTGCTCTCGGTCAGCCTGGCGCCTGCCAGCGTGGACGCCGGGTTGCAGGAAGCGTCTGAAGCGCATGCGCGTGCGCTTGCCGAACGCCTGGATTATGTCGGCGTGTTTGCATTGGAGTTGTTCGTGCGCGACGGCACGCTACTGGCCAACGAAATGGCGCCGCGCGTGCACAACTCCGGGCACTGGACGATCGAAGGCGCAGAGACTTCGCAGTTCGAAAACCACGTGCGGGCCGTGCTGGGCTTGCCGCTCGGCAGCACTGCCATGCGTGGCCATGCCTGCATGCTGAATTGGCTAGGCGCCATGCCCGATACAGCGGCCTTCCTGGCGGTGCCTGGCGGGCATTGGCACGATTACGGCAAGCAGGCGCGTGACGGGCGCAAGGTGGGGCATGCGACGGTGCGTGCGGATACGCCGGCGCTATTGGCGCAACTGCTGGGTGACGTTGGTCAGGCCCTGCAGCGCGATGCGCAGACGGCGCCGGTTGTGGCGCGGTTGGCGCCTTAGCGTGCGCGTGGCGCTGCAAGCGGGGCAGCGCCGCTAAGTGCTGAGTGGGTGTTTCAACTGCGTGCTGCGTCCTTGAAGCGTGAATGCAACTTCAAGGGCGCGCTGCATGTTGCGTCAGCGCTAACGCGGTGGCATCGCCTGGCGCGTTAGTGCCCCAGGCTGGTTGAGCGAGCAGCACCCAACGTAAGTGATGCCACTCCGACGCCGCACTTCTCAGCATGCGCCAAAGCGCATCAGCGCAGACGGCTGGCCACAAAGTCCCAATTGATCAGTTTCCAGAAGGCATCCAGGTACTGCGCGCGGTCCTGCTGGTGATCCAGGTAGTAGGCGTGTTCCCACAGATCGCAGGCGAGCAGTGCGGTGTCCGGGCCGGTCAGCGGCGTGGAGGCATTTGGAGTGGCCACCACGGCCAATCTGCCATCCGGGCGCTGCACTAGCCACACCCAGCCCGAACCCACCGTGCCGAGCGCGATGCGGTTGAATTCCTGCTTGAAATGCACGAAGTCGCCGAACGATGTCGCGATGCTGTCGGCCAGCCGGCCCAGGGGTTCGCCGCCGCCGCGCGGGCGCAGGCACTGCCAATAGAAATTATGGTTCCACACTTGCGCGGCAAGCTGGAACAACGTGCCCTGCGCCTGCGCGATGATCTCTTCCAGCATCAGCTCGGCAAACTCGCTGCCTTCGATGCGCGCATTGAGCCGTTCGACCTCGCTGCGATGGCACACGCCATGGTGGGCGTCCACTGTCGCAGCCGACAGATGTGGCTCCAGGGCGGCGCGGGAGTAGGGCAGAGCAAGGTGTTCGATCGGCATGGTGTTCGGGGCAGCGAAGGGAGTCCGGCGAGAGGGCGCGTTGAAGGCTTACAATGCGCGCCTTTGCGGAAGTCTATCCGACCCGGCGGTCGGGCCTGCCGCTCCCAGTCAGGAGAGTTCAATGCCGGTGATGGAACGGATCCAGGCCGAAGTCGAGCAGCACCCGATCGTGCTGTTCATGAAAGGCACCCCGCAATTCCCGATGTGCGGTTTTTCCAGCCGCGCCGTGCAGGCTCTGGTGGCCGCAGGCGCCGACCAGCTGCGCACCGTCAACGTGCTCGAAGAACCTGAAATCCGCGCCAATCTGCCGCGGTATTCGAACTGGCCGACCTTCCCGCAGCTCTTCATCCACGGTGAGCTGATCGGTGGCTGCGACATCACCATGGAGCTGTTCGAAGCAGGCGAGCTCAAGCGCATCGTCAGTGAGGCCTACCAGCCGTGAGCAGCACGCAGGCAGCCGTTGCAGCGGCGCTGGCCGGGCGGGTCGTGCTGGTCACCGGCGCCGCCGGCGGCTTGGGCGCTGCGGCCGCGCAGGCCTGCGCACAGGCAGGTGCCACCGTGGTGTTGCTGGGCCGCAAGCTGCGCCCGCTCGAGCGTGTCTATGACGCGCTGGCCGGGCAGGGCGCAGCACCATTGCTGTACCCGCTGGATCTGGCCGGCGCGACGCCGGACGACTATGCCGCGCTCGCACAGCGTCTGCAGTCGGAGTTGGGCGGGCTCAGTGGCGTGCTGCATTGCGCCGCCGATTTCGCTGGGCTCACGCCGGCTGAACTGGCCGCGCCTGCGGAGTTCGCACGCAGCATCCACGTCAACCTGACCGCACGCGCCTGGCTCACTCAGGCCTGTCTGCCGCTGCTGCGCCAGCAACAGGATGCGGCGCTGGTGTTCGTCGTGGATGATCCCGCGCGTGTCGGCCAGGCCTACTGGGGTGCGTACGGCGCTGCCCAACATGCGCAGCGTGGCTTGCTTGCCAGCCTGCATCATGAAACGGCCGCCGGCCCGGTCCGCGTCAGCGGGCTGCAGCCAGGGCCGATGCGCACCGCCTTGCGCGCACGTGCATTTACGCATCAGGAAGACAGCGACGCGCTGGATCCCGCGCGCTACGCCGCTGCCTGCGTTACCTTGTTGTGCATGGCGGGCGCCTCGCACCGCGGTGCGATCTGGAGCCCCCCCGCATGACCATTCTGTCGGCAGCGCTGCTGCTGTTCCTGATCCTCGACCCGCTCGGCAACATCCCGGTGTTTCTCAGCGTGCTCAAGCCGCTGCCGCCGAAGCGCCAGCGCTTCGTGCTCGCGCGCGAGTTGCTGATCGCCCTGTTCGTGCTGATGGCGTTTCTATGGGGCGGCAAGTACGCACTGGAGTTGATGCATCTGCGGCAGGAATCGGTGGCGATCGCCGGCGGCATCGTGCTGTTCCTGATCGGCATCCGCATGATCTTCCCGCGCCCCGAAGGCCTGATGGGCGAGATTCCCGACGGCGAGCCCTTCATCGTGCCGCTCGCAATCCCGCTGGTGGCCGGCCCGTCCGGCATGGCCGCAGTGATGCTGATGGGCAGCAACGAACCCACCCGGTTATGGGATTGGAGCCTGGCGCTGATGATTGCCTGGATCGGTGCATCCACGATCCTGGCCTCGGCCCCGCTGTTGTACAAACTGCTCGGTCATCGCGCATTGACCGCAATCGAGCGCCTGATGGGCATGTTGCTGGTGGCCATTTCGGTGCAGATGTTCCTGGATGGCCTTGGCACGTATTTCAAGCTGCCGGTATCGATCTGATGTTTCGCCGCCGCTGCTGGTGTTGATCTGGCTTCCGGTGGCCTAGCTGGCTTGATCTTGGCGCAGCTGGGGCTTTGGAGGGGCGGCTGGCGCGTTCGGCGCTGTAGATCGTCTCTGACTTGGTGGCCAACGAGCGCGTGGTGCTGCCGGCAGCACTTTATCTGTGGCGCCCGTGCGTTAGCGGCTCCACTGTCTGGAGCCTCGCGTAATTTGCCTGCCACCTCGTCCATTTGTGGGCGGATGGATCCGAGCTCGATGTGGACGGCCAGCAAACCGTCACTTGCGATGAGAACTCGCACGATGATTCGGAAACAGACACGAGCGCGGCGCGGACGTTAAAAGTCGCGCCCTCAGCAGAGACGTTGGCTCTACGAATCCCTTCTACAGAAGTCCATCTGTTTTGGGCGCGTAAGCGCACGTATTCTCAGAGCGCCTACGATGAGGACTGCAAAGTGCCCCGCGATGGCGTTCGGCTGCATGACGTTTGATGCCATCGCCAAGTTCGAGACGTCCATCTCACATCGCACGCGACTTTGCCCACCTTGGCGTTTCCGCCTTCACATGCGAAGTTCATGTTGCAGTGCGCGAAGTTTGTCACGCCACCGTCACAATCAGGCCTTAGCGTGTTAATCTGTTGTTAACCGTTGCGGCAGCAACCAGCCGCGCGGCAAGGGACCCCAGATCATCGGCAGCCCACCCCCGGGAACGGTTGGGCTGACTGCGCCTTTTTGTCACTGCCCAACTGTATCGAGGCTACCGAAATGACCCACCCCCGTTGTCTCCGCATGTCCAAGCTCACGCTTGGTCTCGTTGCTGCACTCGCCGCTGCCCCCGTGTTCGCACAGAGCACCTCTGCCGGCGTCGCTGGCCTGGTCACCAGCAGCGGCGGTCAGCCGGTGCCGAATGCCGAAGTCACGATCACCCACGTCGAATCGGGCACCGTCAGCCGCGCCACCACCGATGCCAGCGGACGCTACAACGCGCGCGGCTTGCGTGTGGGCGGCCCGTACACCATCACCATCACCAAGTCGGGTGAGGGCACCAAGACCGAAGAAGGCGTTTTCCTGAACCTGAATCAGGTCAACAGCGTGGATGCGGCTCTGGGTGGCGACGTGACCACGCTCGGCGCGGTGCAGGCCATTGGCGGCGACTACGGCTCGGCGCTGTTCAGTGCCAATAAAATGGGCACCGGCACCAACGTAACCCGCGAGCAGATTGAATCGCTGCCGTCGATTAACCGCAACTTGCAGGACTACGTGCGCCTGGATCCCCGCGTGGCGCAGACCGACAAGGCGCGCAACGAAATCTCGGTGGGCGGCCAGAACCCGCGTTTCAACCTGATCCGCGTCGACGGCATCAGCACCAACGATGCGTTCGGCCTCGAATCCAATGGTTTGCCGACACCACGTCAGCCGTTCTCGATGGACGTCATCGACGAAATTTCGGTCGATGTCGCCAATTACGACGTGACCATTACCGGCGCAACCGGCGGTGTGATCAATGCGGTCACCAAGTCCGGTACTAATGAATTCCATGGTTCGGTGTACGGCACCTATCGCGACAACGATTGGTCGGGCAAGAACCAGAACGACATCCGTCCGCAGCTGTTCGATGATGAGACCACCTATGGCCTGACCCTGGGCGGACCGGTCATCAAGGACAAGCTGTTCTTCTTCGCCAACTACGAAAAGTACAAGGGCAAGGGCGTGTTTACCGGAGCCTCCGGCTACGGTCCGATCGGGTCTGGCGAGAGCAATATCGTTCAAATCCCGCAGTCGGACATCGACCGTATCATCGACATTTCGCGCAATGTCTACGGCTTTGACCCCGGCACGCTCGCGCTGCCTGCGCTGGATTCGGAGTCGGAGGAAAAGGGCTTCAAGCTCGACTGGAATATCTCCGACAAGCACCGTGCCTCTTTCCGTTATGGCGAGAGCGAGCAGAGCACTGCCAACCTCAACGGGTTTGGCAACCAGGCGCTGTCGTTGAATTCGTTTCACTACGTGCGCGATTTCAGCCTCAAGACCTATACCGCGCAGTTGTTCAGTGATTGGACCGACACCTTCTCGACTGAAGCCAAAGTCTCGTACCGTGATTACTCGGCGGTGCGTACGGCCGCTTCGCAGTTGCCGGCCGTCGCTGTGCGTATCGGTAACAACACCGTCAACCTGGGCACCGAGCAGAGCACCCAGGCCAACGAGCTGCGTACCGAAACGTGGAATGCCTTCTTCGCGGGCACGTTGTTCTTGAATGACCACACCGTCAAGTTTGGCTTCGACTACGAAGATAACGATCTTTTCAACCTGTTCGGACAGCGCGTCTTCGGTTCGTACACCTTCAACTCAATTGCCGACTACGCGGCGAATCGCCCGCTGAACTATCGCTACTCGCGGTCCAATACCGGAAACATCGACGATGTCGCTGCGGACTGGGGCATGCGGAACGTCGGTGTGTTCCTGCAGGACACATGGGCCGTCAATAACAATCTGACCCTGACGTTTGGTGTGCGTTACGACGAGCCGATGGTCAAGAACAGCCCTGCCTACAATGCGGCGGCGTCAACGATCTTCGGCTTCCGTAATGACCAGACCATCGACGGTAATGGTCTGTTCGAGCCGCGCTTCGGCTTCAACTACACGTTCGACAGCGATCGTCCCACCCAGCTGCGTGGTGGCGTCGGCCTCTTCCAGGGTGCTGCCGCAACGGTATGGCTCTCGAACCCGTACTCGAACACTGGCTTGGCATACACGGATTACAACTTCTCCAGCCAAGCGTTGGTGAATTCCAACGGTATTCGCTTCACCCCTGACATCAATAACCAGCCAATCGGAAACGGGTCGGTGAATGGTGCAACGCAGTCTGTCGATTTCGTCGACAGCAAGCTGGGTCAGCCGTCGGTATGGAAGGCCAACCTGGCGTTTGACACCGAGCTGCCCTGGTACGGCATCGTGGCGTCTGCGGAAGCAGTGGTGACTCAGGTCAACGAGGCGATCTACTACCAGCAGCTAAATCTGGGTAACACCACCCGAGTGGGCCAGGATGGTCGTAATCTTTACTGGAATACCCCGGGTCTGAATCCCGCTTGCTGGATGGCCGATGGTCGTAACCCGACAGGTACGAGCGCTCCAGCTGCGTGTGTGCGTGGCACCGGCTCCTTGGTCGATGCGCGCGGGTCGCGCGATCCGAACTACAACGACGCCATCATCGCGCGTCCAACTGACAAGGGTGGTAGCGAGAGCTTCACCGTTGGTCTGAACAAGCCCTTCAATGGCGGTGACTGGTCCTGGGGTCTGTATTACACCTATACCGATGCCGATGAAGTCAGTGGTCTCACCAGCTCGACCTCGGGCTCGCAGCTGGGCAACAACGCTGTTTTCCAGGCCAACGAAAACGTTGCTTCGACCGCAGCGTATGAAATCAAGAACAGCATCCTGGGTACCTTGAACTGGAAACATGCGTTCTTTGGCGACTACGAGACCAAGCTTGGCTTGATTTACCAGGGCCGCAATGGTCGTCCGTACAGCTACGCCTTCGATAACGACGCCAATGGCGATGGTCGCCTGAACGACCTGCTGTACATCCCGGCAGGTCGCGGCGATGTGTTATTCGGTTCTGCTGGAGAAGAGCAGGCATTCTGGAACTACATTGAAGGCAATGAGTATCTGGCTGCCCGTCGTGGCCAGGTTGCCGAACGTAATGGCGCACGTAATTCTTGGATCAACCAGTTCGATCTGCATATCGAGCAGGAGATTCCCGGCTTCTTCAAGGGCAACAAGGCTTCTGTGTGGCTCGACGTCATGAATGTCGGCAACCTGCTCAACAAGAAGTGGGGCCAGGTCGAGGAGTATGGCTTCCCGGGTATGCGTGGTGTCGTGGAATACGGCGGCATTGATGCAGCCAGTGGCAAGTACGTGTATCGCTTCAACACGCCGGATCAGGCCACGGTGTATGACGATCGCGGCATCTCCCGCTGGGCCCTGCAGCTGGGCTTCCGCTACCAGTTCTAATCTGGCCAGCGTGTTGCATGTTGCAAAAACGGCCGGGTTCTCCCGGCCGTTTTCTTTTGGGCGGGTGAGTACGTTAAAGTCCTGCGCAGACGACAGGAGCAAGCTATGGAACTCAGCAGTACGGCAGCACGGGCGCTGCCGGTAGTGGATGCGCGGATCTATCCGCGTGGTGGCCTGGACGTGCTGTCCAAGGCAGAAGTGGCACGGTTGCGTGATGCATCCAGTGGCGGCATGCATGAGCTGTTGCGCCGGTGTGCGCTGGCGGTGCTGACCAGTGGTAGCGCATCCGACGACCCGCGTGCCGCGCGTGACCTGTACCCGGATTTCGACATCCAGGTGAATCAGCAGGATCGCGGCATCCGTATCGATCTGATCAACGCGCCGGCCATGGCCTTTGTGGATGGCGAGATCATCCGCGGCGTGGCCGAGCTGTTGTTCGCCGTGGTGCGCGACCTGGCCTACATGGCCATCGAGCTCGAAGCGCAACGTGCGGACCTGGACACCAGCGAAGGCATCACCAATGCCGTGTTCGGCCAGCTGCGCAACGCGCGCATCCTGCAGCCGTCCGACCCGAATCTGGTCGTGTGCTGGGGTGGTCACTCCATCTCGCGCGACGAATACCTCTACACCAAACAGGTGGGCTACGAGCTCGGCCTGCGTGGCCTGGACATCTGCACCGGCTGCGGCCCAGGAGCAATGAAGGGCCCGATGAAGGGCGCCACCATTGCGCACGCCAAACAGCGCAAGCACCACACGCGCTATATCGGCGTCACCGAGCCGGGCATCATCGCCGCCGAATCACCGAATCCGATCGTGAATCACCTGGTGATCATGCCGGACATCGAAAAGCGCCTGGAGGCGTTTGTCCGCATCGGCCACGGCATCCTGGTCTTCCCGGGTGGCGTCGGTACCGCCGAGGAGATCCTGTACCTGCTCGGCATCCTGCTGCGGGAGGAGAACGCCGACCTGCCGTTCCCGCTGATCCTGACCGGGCCGACCATCGCCGCGCCGTATTTCGCCCAGATCGACCGGTTTATCCGCCTGACCCTCGGTGAATCTGTCGCATCGCGCTACGAGATCATCGTCGGCGACCCGGTCGCGGTGGCGCGCCGCATGGCCGAAGGCATTCACGAGGTGCGCGCACACCGCAAGGACCAGAAAGACTCGTACTACTTCAACTGGTCGGTGCACATCCCGCTTGAGTACCAGCAGCCGTTTGTGCCCAGCCACGAAGCCATGGCCGCGCTGGATCTGCACCACGGCCGCCCGGCGCCAGAGCTTGCGGCCGACCTGCGCCGCGCCTTCTCCGGCATCGTCGCCGGCAACGTCAAGGAAGACGGCATGCGCCGCATCGAGGAGTTCGGCCCGTTCGATATCCACGGCGACCCCGACATCATGCAGGCCCTGGACGAACTGCTGCGCGGCTTCGTCGAACAGCGCCGGATGAAGATCTCGGGGGATTACCGGCCTTGTTATCGGGTAGTGACTTGAGTAATGAGGCCGTGGTCGCGTTCGTCGTATAGACGCGACCGTTCGTCTGTCTTGCGATTGCCTCCCTT
Source organism: Xanthomonas sp. NCPPB 2922 (assembly GCF_041520885.1). Taxonomy (NCBI): domain Bacteria; kingdom Pseudomonadati; phylum Pseudomonadota; class Gammaproteobacteria; order Lysobacterales; family Lysobacteraceae; genus Xanthomonas; species Xanthomonas sp. NCPPB 2922. Next base: position 385,863 of record NZ_JBGOFY010000003.1, read on the forward strand.
TCAGGGCGAGAGCATCATCAAGCATCAACGCTGGGGAGCGTCTTGATGGCAGTTCGTCATGAATCTGGTTTTACCTTGCTTGAGCTGATGGTCACTGTCGCCGTGGTCGGAATCTTGGCGGCGGTTGCTTTCCCCAGTTTCAAAGGGGTGATTCAGTCCAACCGGGTTGCTACTTCCGCCAACGAAATGTTGGCCGCGCTGTCGTTCGGGCGCAGCGAGGCGATACGCACTAACGCCGGTGCGGGCATGTGTCCTTCTAGCTCAGGGACAGGCTGCGGCGGAAGCTGGAACGCTGGATGGCTTGTCTGGCGGGACGAAAACGCCAACGGCGTGATGGATGGAGCCGAACCGGTCATTCGATATGGTCAAGGCAAAGGTGCCGTCGTTTTCAAGGGCAACTCCGCAGAAAAATTTACCTTTGATCGTCGCGGGCGAGTGATAGGGACCGGAGCAGGTGGAACTGCAATCACTGGGCCGCAGACACTGCTGTTTCAGCCTGCTAGTTGCACGATTGGCGATGTCGGAATGGCGCGCACGCTTACCATCAGTGTCACCGGGCAAGTACGAATTTCCAAGAGCAATTGCACATGAGCAAGGCAACGAACCGGCTGGGACGTCAATTTTCCACCGCGCTGCCGCAAGCGGGATTTTCATTGATCGAAGTTATGGTCGCGGTTCTGGTTCTGGCTGTTGGCCTGCTTGGATTTGCACTCCTACAGACTACTAGTGTGCGCATGTCTAAAAGCGCGAGCATGCGGACACAGGCGACAAATCTTGCGACAGAATTGCTGGATCAAATGCGGGTCAATCGACTGAGCGCGGCGGCGTTCCCAGGGCAGGCGACTTTTTCCAGTGGATCTGTCAGCACCTCTGCGTGCACTCCGACCATCGGCACCGCCAACGTATCGGTGATGGTTACGCTATGGAAATGCGACGTAGTGCGATCGCTAGGCGATCAAGCAAGCGCGACAGTGCTTTACAACGATGGTATTGCGACCGTCCAACTGAGTTGGAGTGATCGTGGTGGCGATAGCACGCGATTTGATGTGAGTACGCGACTATGAGATGTGCAGCTTCCGGCCGAACTCGCACGCGGGGTATCTCCCTGATCGAGCTCATGATCGCGCTGGTGATTGGCCTCGTCTTGCTGCTGGGTGTGATTCAAGTGTTTGCTGCCTCCAAGACTGCATACCGTTTGTCTGAAGGCTTGGCACGCACCCAGGAAAATGCGCGCTTTGCAATGGACTACCTGCAGCGTGATCTGCGTATGGCGGGGCACTTCGGTTGCGTCAGCGATCAGGCGCACCTGCAGCGTGTGGGTGCCCTGCAGTCCAACTTTTCCACAACGGCGGATCAGGCCTTGAATTTCATGGTTTCCATCCAGGGCTACGAGGCTAATGGAACCGCGCCTTCAGGTGTCGTGACCTTGGGTGCAGAAGTCGCAGGATGGACGCCTGGCCTACCGGCCTCCATCACAAGCCTTGCGCCGTTGGCTGGAAGTGACATCGTCGTTCTGCGCTTTCTCTCTGCTCAAGGTGTGCCGGTTACAGCGGTTACACTGGGTACGAGCACCCGATTCACTGTGTCGGCTGCCCGGTGGGGCGCGCTGACGCAGGATGGTGTGGCAACTCCACAGCTCTTCGGTGTCGCCGATTGCAGTTACGCCGATGTCTTTCAAGCTTCTGTCGTGGCTCCGTCTACAGGTGATGTGACGGTTGCAAGGTCAATCGATCGCTATGCAGGGCAACCTACCGGGCAGGCTAGTCTGTATCGAGCCGAATCCCTTGTGTACTACGTTGGCAGAGGGGCCAGCGGAGAGCCTGCATTATTCCGCGCGCGCTATAACGGCAGCGCCTACACGACTGAAGAACTTGTGGAAGGCATCGAAAGTCTACAATTCATTTATGGGCAAGACCGTGTTGCGGATCTTGCCGCAAATCCCCCGAGCGGCTATGTGGACGTGCAGAACACCGCGGCATCCTTGGGAAATACGGCAGCAGAGTGGCGGCGCGTAGGAAGTGTGCAGGTGGGCCTGCTTGTTAGAAGCCCTGATAGCGCGTCGGCAGCAGTGCCCGAAGCTGCGAATCGGCCCAGTGTGCTTGGTGTGCAGTTTGCTGCGCCGGCTGCGCCGGATGGCAAGGTCAGAGGCGTGTACGACACGACGGTAGCCTTGAGGAATCGCTTATATGGCAACTAATTCTTCCGGCAATGGTGCAATATCTGCGCGAGGTGCGTTGAGACGTCGCTATACGCAATCAGGGGCAGTGTTGTACGTTGCGTTGATCATGTTGATTTTACTGGCGCTGCTGGGTATCGCCGGTATGCAGGTAACTGGTCTGCAGGAGCGCATGGCTTTTAACTATCGCTCGTCTAATGTGGCATTTCAAAACGCCGAGCAACTTGCACGCTCCACGGAATGCGGCATCGAAAATGCTGTCAATCGGACGAGTAACGCCGGTTGCGCGGTGGTCACCGATGTAAAGGAGTGCGCCCAGCCCTTCGATTCAACCGGCTGGGCGATGAGTTTGAAGCCGAGTAACGGACCTGGTAGCAATGTGCGTTTGCTGGGGCCTTGCATCTCAGGCAATTCAAGTCTTGGGATGGGTGGGCCCGTCAACGAAGATCCAAACCCCATCTATCAGATTACGGCATACAACGCCGACGGGGCAGACGGCGATGCTGCCGATGCCGCTGTCGATACTATCTTCCGCCCTTGAGGCATGTCCATGTCAGTTCGCCGCTATAAGTTGAGATTCATCGCGTTCATCGCAGTGGTGGCCTTGTGCAGTTACGGAATTTACGTCGCCTTTTCCGCACAAGGGCAGGGTCGTCTAGCGCAAGCGCCGTTGAATACCCAGACGACCACGCGGACAGCTTTTATCATGGCAGTTGATGACTCAAACTCGATGGGATTTGAAGTGCTGACGGCGCTCGGTGACTTGAATCTGCGCTGGAATAACTGCTCTGCAAGCTTCTTCTCAGGGTCTGGTGTTTTTTTTCCAGGCGGCGCCAGTTGTACTACTAATGTGGGTGGCCTGCTTTACCTTTTTCCCCATGCTGAATTTGATAAAGCATATGGTGGCGACGCGATTGCTCCACTTGATCAGTTCGGCTTTGCGCGTTCGCCTGTCTATAATAAAACCTATTTTGACCCGGCTATCACATACGACCCGTGGCGTAAGGCGGACGGGACTGAGGAGGCCGATGCTGTGATAACGGCTGCCCGCGCTGACCCCCGCCCCGGTAGGGCGGTGCCCTATGGAGTTACATATAATTTAACGCAAAATCGAACTTCGACGTCTGAAGGCTTTTATATTCCTGTCAATACTGTAGTGCCAAATCTGGCAGGCACTGGGGTGAGATATCGTTTTAATCAGAATTGGTCCACGGCTGCTAGAACTTTTGATGGAAATTCGGGGAACGCGAACTACGCATTTGACTATTTTCCTGCGACGTTCTATCTTCCGGCGGCTAGCCCCGCGCCAGCGGGCTACAGAACAGCGAATGTAAATCGTCCGGTAGTCGTTGGAGGATGCGGTTCTGGTTGCGATCTTCGGCGGTATCAGATAAAGTCTGAAAACTATAATGATATTATTTCATACAATCTAGCGATTCAAAATTTTGCTAATTGGTTTCAATATCATCGTAACAGGACCTTGGCTATGATTGGGTCGATGACCCAGTCATTGATAAGCGTCAATACAATGAATATTGGTTACTTTACAATCAATGCGCGTAATGACGTTACCATGTATAAGATGCCCGATGAGCGGGCCAGTCTGTATGCCGCCATCACCACGTTGACGCTCAATGGTGGCACCCCCAATCGGTCTGCGGTTTCCTATCTCGGCGAGCAATTCAGGCGTGTGGACGCGGGTGCGCCCGTGATCAGCTCCTGTCAAAAAAACGCAGGCATGCTGTTTACTGATGGTTACACAAATAATACGGACGATTCGTCTGTTGCGAACGAAGATGAGCTACTTGGTCAGCCATTTGCTGACGTTTACTCTGGCACCATCGCAGATATTGCAGCTAGCTATTATAGCGGTACGGCGACTCCCCTACGGACGGGCGGGCTATTTGCTGCAGGGAATGTCAAGGTTCCGGACGAATGCGCGACGCTTGCACCGACCAGTGTAGAGTGGAAGCGGCTGGATTGTGAAACCGACCTGCATATGAACTTTTATGGTATTACGCTCGGTGCTCAAGGGCGTATCTATGAAGTCAATGCAGCAGCAACGGCGGATCCTTTTCTAAATCCGCCCAATTGGAGCGGGTTCCCTAATCCCAGTACTGTTGATGACGGCACTGTTGTTGACGAGCTGTGGCATGCCACGATCAATTCGCGGGGGGGCTTTGTCAATGCCAAGACCCCCGACGAGGTGACTGTAGCAATGCGTACCATCTTGAATGGTGTTGCATCTGGTCTCACTCCGTCTGGTACTGTCGCGTTGACTGGTTCGCGTATAGGTGCGGGATCTTTTACTGTCGCGCCGTCTTATAACGCGCTGAATAATAGTACGGATTGGTTCGGAAGGCTGAAAGCTCAGCGCGTGGCCAGCGCAAGCGACACTGGAGAAATCAGCTACGCCGATCTTTGGGAGGCCAGTGCAGTCATTCCGGCAGCAGATGCACGTAACATCATTTACGGCACGCCCTCCGGTGCGGCCGTCTTCAATGCTGACAACGTCAGCCTTTCGGCGCTGTGCAGTAACATTAACATTATATCGGGATTATCGAATTGTACTGCGGCAAGCATTGCTGCTCAGCTAAAAGTGTCGGCTGCGCAAGCTGTCGCTTATCTGCGCGGTGATCAGACATTGGAGACATCTAATTTAACGCCATTACGTTCACGAACAACCCGGCTCGGCGATATTGTTAACTCTTCCCCGGTAATTGAAGCGGCAACCGATGACTTTGGTTATCGATCAATGTATGACATCATTTCTGGTAAATTCGACCCTTACAATTACGCGGGATACTTGCTTAGTAAAGCGAGTGCTGGGCGTAGTATGGTGTATGCGGGCGCCAATGACGGCATGCTGCATGGGTTCAATGGCCGTACTGGCGTTGAGCAGTTTGCATATATACCCCAATCGGTAATTGGTCATATGGGAAATCTGCTCTTCCCATACACGACGGTCAAACTGAACACGCAGTATGCGCATCGTTACTACGTGGATGGTCCCGTTGTTGTTTCGGACGTTGCATCTGCCGCAGGTGCCTGGTCCACCGTGCTGGTCGGAACAACTGGTGCTGGCGGCAAGAGCGTTTTCGCTCTCGATGTGTCCAATCCTACTGGGTTTAATGCCTCGCGCCGTCTTTGGGAGATCAATGATTCCAACGCAAATGTACTGTTGTCTGCCAATATCGGGAATGTATTAGGCAAACCTGTGATCGTTCCGGTACGCTCGTCCACTGGCGTTGTGAGTTGGAAGGCGATATTCGGCAATGGTTACGGAAGCATCAACGGTCGCGCGGTGCTGTTTGTCGTCGATATCTTGAGTGGCCGGGTTAATTTGTTGCCTGCCGCTGAGTCAGGGGTAGTGGCGCCCAATGGGCTGGGTAATATCGTAGTAGTTGACCGGTGGGCCGGCTCTTCGCTCGATACCAGCAGTCGCGATGGCTTCGCAGATACCGTTTATGCGGCCGACCAACTTGGCGCAGTGTGGAAATTTGATCTGCGTAATCTTGCAACCACTGCGGGTGCCCCCGAACTTGTTGCAACAGCGACTACGCCGCTATTTGTTGCCAGAGATATGCAAGGGACGCGCCAGCCCATCTTGGGAGGGTTGCTGGCTTCCGCTGGAGCTGGCGGAAATGTAATGTTGTTCTTTGGAACTGGTGCGTTTTCGTTTGAGGGGGATGATTTGGATAGCTCGTCGCAGACACTGTATGCCGTGCTTGACCGTGGAGTTGCAGGTGTGATTCAGCGTGGCAATCTGTTGCAACAAAGCGTGGTCTCCTCTACCCAGGATAGTCGGGTCACGACTGCAGTTGCGATGGCTGCGGGGCGATCGGGTTGGTATATCGATCTGCCGGGAGTGGGTGAGCGACTTGTTGGTACTCCGGCTATCGCTAATGGCATCGTCTTTTTTCCCACATTTCAGCCTGGCTCTCGAGATGGCTGTTTGCCAGGCGGTACGAATTGGCTGTATGGGCTCGATGCATTGTCTGGGGCTGCGCAGTTGTCTGGCGTCCGGCCGGGGTCAGTGACAGGCAACGCTTACGCTACCGGGACTGGGGCGGTGCGGCTTAAAACAGCTGGAACCGGGCCGGTGAAGGATCTCTCCGTGATTACTTCTTCGCGGGCGACCCCGTTGCCCCCCAGTGCCTCTGGCGGCGAGCTTTCTGATGCGCTCAGCAGGCAGTGTTCAATGATGATTCGAGGTGGCGATTCGCAGCCGCTGTTCATCCCGCGCGCGTGCGGACGCCAGTCCTGGAGGCAAATCAAATGATCATCAATAAAAGAGGGTGCGGAGTGGCTGCGCGCGCATCCGTGAGAGGCTTCACGCTGATCGAGTTGATGATCACAGTCGCTGTTGTTGCGATACTTGCCGCTATCGCGTACCCCTCGTACACAGAGCAGATACGAAAGTCTCGCCGCGCCCAAGCAAAGGCCGATCTCATGGAATTGGCGAACCTAGCGGAGCGCTTTCATACAGCCAACGGCACGTTTGCGAACTTCAAGCTCAGTGGCGGAGGCGCATTTACTCAGTCGCCCAGAGAGGGCGGTTCGGCGCGTTACTTGTTGTCTCTTCAAGCTGCGCCCACGGCCTCCACCTTCACTGTGGTTGCAACGCCTCAGGGCGATCAGGTGAAGGATAAGTGCGGGACACTCTCGCTCAATCAGGCTGGCACCAAGACGGCTAGCACAGGAACCACTGCCGACTGCTGGTGACGACAGGGCGCGCTCTGGGTATTGCATTGTTATGAGGCAGCATCTAAAATTTGCCTCCCCGCCCGAATAGCTCAGCCGGTTAGAGCACTTGACTGTTAATCAGGGGGTCGTTGGTTCGAGTCCAACTTCGGGCGCCAGAAACATCAAGGGCTTGCGAGAAATCGCAAGCCCTTTTTCGTTGCGCCGGGAAAATTGCCGGGAAAATTAGCTGTTCTCACGACGCTGAGGGTTCGACCAGGTCGACGAACGCCAATGCATTCGCCAGCGCCTCATCAGTAGGTAACTTCGGCGGTGCAATCACCTGCAGCTCGTGATCGTAGCGATGCGTCATCTGTGGCGTGACGTGTCCTGCAGCATCTTGCTTGTGCGCCCGCGTGCCACGTGTGTCGGTGACACCGCGATGCTTGAGCCCGTGCAGCGTGAAGCGCGCCTCTTCTTCAATCACGCCGAACTCGATCGCTGCGGTGATCAAGCGCTGCCAGGCAGTCTTCAGTGTGGAGCGCGCCAAGCGGGTGCCAGTTTGGGTGACCAATAGCCCGCGCTGCTCGGGGCGCAGGGGCACCGGCCGCCTGTGTGCCTGGATGCGTTGGGCGCGGTAGTCCCGCAGCCAGGTCCACGCCCACCAGAGATCATCGTTCCACAGGGTGATGTTGTCGCGAGAACCCTTCCGGCGCGTGCACCGCACTCCCTGCTGAAGCGCGTCCGCGTCTGTCAGGTCTGTCACCTCGATCCCTCGCAGACGCGCGTTATAGGCCAGCACCATCACTGCCGGCATGTACGGCGGGACCGCACCTTTTGCATGCAGTGGCAACGCAGCGCGCTCTTTAGCGAACTCAAGCACCGCCAGGAACGACTGCGGATCCGGCATCTTTGCATCGGCACGCTCTTTGGCTGCCCGTACGCCGCTGGCTGGGTTGGTCTTGCAATGGCCAATGCGTATGCCCCACGCGAACAGCCGGTGCAGATAACGCAGCGTGTGATTGGCCGTGGATGGCCTGGCAAGCAAGGCGGGCTGGACAGCACTTGCCTCCCGCCCCTTGGCGAGTGCCTCGACCAGGCGCTGCACCAAGGGAACGGACAAGCGATCAACCAGCAGGCTTCCGAACTTGCTGCCGTCCTTCAGCACGTAGCCGCATGCCACCTCGGCATGGCGATCGTAGTCATCGCGAGTGCTGCGGGCCAGATCGCGGTACTCGGTGGATTGCTTGAACGCGTTGGCCAAGTACTGCAGCGAGCCGACCAGGCCGGCCCCTCGCGATGCCTCCCTGGCCGCGTGGAGGTCAGAAAGCCGCGCATCGGCGTAGGCGATCGTGCGCTTCCTCGTTGGGCCGCCCTCGGGATGCGGCTCGATGATGTACCAGCGCCCATCGGCCCAGTAGACGCCCTTCGGGAGGGCGTCTTGGTCGATGTGCCGAGGGATATCCGGGTTGAACTTGCGCTTCCTGCCGCGTCCCATCAGATGAGTTCCTTGTTGTGTAGCTCTGTCGTTGCCTGGGCCAGGCCCAACGCCGCATTGAGTGCGTCCAGGGTGGTCCAGATCCCGCCTTGTCCGTCGTACCTATAGAGAATTCCCTGCTCGCGAGCCCAGCGCACTACCGTGGACGCGCGGGGAACAGGGCCGACCGGCGCGCAGAGGCGGCGTAGATCCTCGAACGTGATGACCGCACTGCTCACGCACGTTGCTCCACGTCCCACTCCCGTCTGCGTCGCCATTGCATGCGCATCTCCTCCACCAGCAAGTCAGCCGCCGCATAGCCGCGCTGGGCGGCGATGCGGAGCCGTAGCTCTCCCACCTTGACCGCGTCCACGTAGCCCTGGCGGAGCCAGTGGCGCGCCTCACATGCCCGACGTAGGCTTTCGCTGCTCGCGCTATCGATCATCGCTGACGGGTGCCTGTAAAACGCAGGCCGAGCTGCACCACGTTTGCGGGGCAAGGACGTGGCTGACGCGGCGTGCGTATCCGATGCGCGCGGCGCCACTCGGTCATGGCCAACTCGTAGCTGGGATGCTTCTGCGTGCGCCCGCACACGCACTCAATGAAGTGCCCGCCGCCCGCCTCAAGGCGGCGGGCGTCAAGCATGTGGCGGGCCACATGGCCATTTGCGCAAGGCGGCAAAGTGTTGTCGTGGTCGACCTGACGTTGCGTCACGGTACCTCCAGGCTTAGTTCGCGCTCGGCATCTCGCAGGTGCTGCACGGTGTCGGAGTCGATCCGGTCCAGCGCCTGGGCGACGGTGTATCCCATATCTGCCAGCCAGTCGTGGCGATTCAGCACCAGGGCGGCGGTGAGTGCCTCACCCGTGGACAGGGGGCCAGGCTCTCCCAACCGCGCGGCGGCGCGCGCAATCTCGATCGTGCGCTGCAGATTCATAGGGTCGCCCTCCAGGCCGCGCCCAGGCGGGCGCGCACAACATCGATGTGCACAACGGTCAGGCCCCAGCGCACTGACCACGTGCGGGCTTGCTGCTCGTTGCAGGTCAAGATCAGTTGTCCTTCTGGCTCCACCCGATCGGCGCGCAGCCCGAAGAACACTTCGTCGAGGTCGACGACAGCCTGCAGGTCAAACAGCTGGCGCATGGCTTCTGCGTTGAGTGTCTTGCCGCTTCCCTGGGGGCCGATCACGATGACGGACTTAGCCATGAGCGACCTCCCGGCGAACGGCCATGCGAGCGCGGCGGCGCAGCCGCTGCGGTACCTGGCCGACCGCCAGGCCGGTCTGAGTAAGGCGCGGGCGACGGGTGGTCCACAGCCTGTACACCAGGGCGCCACCGGCCGCCGGTGCCAGGACCATCGCCAAAGCGAGCAACTCAACCATGGCCCACCTCCCGTGCGGCCTGGGCCACAGTGGCAATTGCGGCCGCTGTCGGCCTGCGCGGCAGCATGTTGGCCAGGTCGAAGGGGAAGTCCAGGCCGTCCATAAATTCGGCGAGCTCCGTGCTGATGCAGCCTTCCGCCTTGGTCCACAAGCGAGGGCCGTCGATGAGCTTCCAGCCGCTACCGGGGCCGCGGCGGCGCTCCCAAGACTGGCGAGCTTCCCGAACCGGCCCCATGCTCAGAGCGGCAGTGACCACGACCGAGCCATGCGTGACGTGCATGGTGATGGTCGCTGAGCAGTCGCCCGTGCCTCTGTCGTAGGCGACGACGGCCGGCGTGGTAGCCTCCGCGCCGGGTCCGGTGCTCAAAGCCAACGGAAGTGCTGCCGCGGCTGGACGTGTTCCAGTTTGCTGTTGCATATCGACTCTCCAAGTTGCGTTGGTGGAGGGCCTTGGGGCGGTGTTACAGCACCGCCCGCCGGCCCCGCTGTTACGGGTTTAGATCAGGTCGGCGCCAGATGGCGGAATGCTGGGATCAGGCTCGCGCAGGCGCTGCGCGTTGCTGAGGACATCGAGCAGTTCGTGCCGGATGTACTCGGCCACCGCGGCTGGCCCGTCGTGATTGATGCCCGCCTCAATCGCGACGTCGTTGGTCAGCGCAGCAAGCAATGTGGCCGCGTGATAGGCACGCCACAGTCGGAATTGCTCCTCTTCACTGATCGCGAAATCAGCATCCTCTGGGAATTGTTCGTTCGTATGGGCGGCGTCCATCAAGCGACCTCCGTTGAGGGCATGCGTTCGATTACCCATTCCCACAGCGACGCCGCCTCTGCCTCCGGCATGACCAGATGCAAAGTGCCGATGACCAGACCTGTGCCGTCGTCCACCGTGAAAATCTCGCCGGGGGCTTTGATCGCGCTGCAGGCGAACATCACCGGGGAACGGTCATGCAGGCAGTCCGCGTACAGTTCGGCCAGCACATCCGTCGCACGGATCTGCAGGAGCAGGTAGACGCCTGGAGCGATGCGCGTCGCCTTGTGCAGGTTGCGCCGGCTCACTGGCGCACCTCGGCCAGGTCGGCATTGATGCTGGAAATGGCGGCCTCGACATCGGCCAGGGTCAGCGCCTCGGGTGCTTTGCCCGTGGCTTGCAGCTTCGCCTGCAGGGCGAGCCAGGCGGTGTGATTCCAGTCGAGGGTGTCGGCGATCAAGCCGAAGAAATGGGCGATCTGACGCGCGGCATTAGCCGGCGCTTCTTGGGCGTCGTAAGACATGCGGGCTCCTAAGTCATTGGAGTCCGGCACATCGCTGCTAAACGAGGTGGCGGACGGTGCGCGGTTAGCAGACCGGTAGGAGTCACCGGCAGGCCCGAAAGCCTCCGCACACCGCCCGCCATAGAACTGGCTGGCACGTGCCCACGTCGACACAGCGGGCATAAAAAAAGCGCCGTGCATCGATCGATGGGCGCTGGTGCGCCTCCTAGTCGGGCTGCTAAACCCGGTCGCCGATTGTGCGGCGACGGGGTAATGGTTGCTCCGCTCCCGGGTTGATGTCAATGAAAATTTCCCAAAATTTCCCACCTGTGCGAGCGCGCTCATTTCTGGAACACCCAACACTTGACCGTGGTGCCGACACCCGTCAGATCGTCCTTGAGGACAGCGCTGTTGACGGCCACGTTCGCGCCGATGAATTTGTGGCGGCGCGAATCACCGAGCAGCGCACGCAGTACCTTGAGGTCGGGCACGGCTTGGCTGAACTGCGCAGCCCGCGCAGCGAAGTGGTTGAGGTTGATCGCAATGCGCTGCGCGTCGCGGCTGTGATTGACGACGGCTTTACCGTGGCCGGTGGCTTCGAGGTATTCGTAGACCTCCCAGAACTCGTTGACCATCGCGTGGTCAGCGCTGATCGCCTTCTGCCTTTCCAGGGCCATGTCCAACAGCGCGAGCCGCGTCTGCTCGACGATGTCGTCAGGGATAGCGATGACCAGACGCAGGCAGTCGAACAGCGCCAGCATCTGCGCGTGGTTCTTGATAACGCGCTCGAGGCGGAGATCCTGCTGAGCGCGAAGCTTGGCCTCGAATACCTTCACGCGCTCGGCGAACAGATCGAGGATGGCGCGCTCCTGCCGAACGGCACGCACGAGGAAGTGGCTGACTTCTTCGACCTGCAGCGCGTTGAGGTTGTCGGCCGCGATGCGGCTTTCGGTGGTGACCTGCGGCCGCTTGAAATGCAGTTTCACGATGCGCGTGAGGATCGCCTCGCTGGCGTCCACCGCAGCGTTCTGTGTGATCACGATCGTGCCGCGAAACGGTGGCTCGTAGGTCTCGTTGCCGCCGTTGCGCACGCCGCGCGTTGCTAGGGTGCCGCCGCCGAAGAAGTCCTTCAGCTCATCCCACTCGAACGTCTTGGAGTGCGCTTTGTCCGGCTCGCTGCGGTCGGCTTCCAGCAGGACGACGGGCATGCCTGACACCTGGCCCATGGCGCGTGCACGGCCGGCCTTGGACGATTTGGCCGGGTCGAAGCCCTCGTAGTCCGAGCGGCCCAGCAGCTTCCACAGGAACGTCAGCAGCGTGGTCTTGCCGGCGCCGGCTTCACCGGTGGCTTCAAGGAACGGAAAGCTCTTGTGCCCGGCGCGGATCTGCTCGGCGAACAACGAGCCAAACCAGAACGTCATGGCGACCATGCCGTGCGTGCCGAAGCACTGCCACAGCCATGGCAGCCAATCCACGCGGAACGCCTCAGCGTCGCGCTGAATCTCCAATCGGATGGACTTCTGCGTGGTCTTCAGGCGCAGCTTGTCGAACTCGAAGTAGTCCTCCTCGTTGGCCGTCACCAGCTCGCCGTCGCGCACAGCCATATCGCCGAGAAGGTAGGCGCGGTGTTCCTTGCTGTAGCCAACGAAGTCGATGGCGTCCACCGTCTTGATTGCCTCGGTCTGCTCTTCGATCAGGCGGTCCAGCTGGTGGCCGGTGCCGGTGAACATGGCGCCGGCCGCCAGGGAGATCAGGCGCTTCTTGAACTCGGACGCGCTGGAGACATGACCACCGGTAAAGGTGCCCTTTACGCTGGGGCCATCGTGCGGGAAATCGACTCGGAAGTAGTACCAGCTCTCATCCGTGACCTCCTGGCGCTGGAAGTACAGCGCCTCGGGGTAGCAGTTGGCGATCTTCTGCACGGAACAGGCGGCGCGCTTGATCTTCTTCAGATCCTCGGCTGCAACCTCGTCGCCGTCGTCGGCATCGATGTCACCCAGCTTCTCCTTGCGCAGCTTGTCGAAGCGCTGAGTATCGAAATCGAACCAGTACAGGAGGGAGCGATACTCCAGCCAGAAGTCGTTGCGGCCGTCGTGCTCGAACATCAGCAGGCCTTTGTCCACCGCTGAGCGGGCCACAAGCAGGTCGCCCTGGTAGCGGGCTTCCTTGACGTCGTTGTCCCACTGCTTGGGATCATCCGACGCGATAGCGCGCAAATGCAGGTCGTTCCAGTCGGTCTTCTTGCTACCGCGCTGGACGATCTGCGCTGCCCGCGAGTCGAAGCCCAACGCTGCTGCACGCTTGATGTGCTTGTGCGTGTACGCACGGGCGCCTGGCTCGTTGTCCAGTGCCCACACAAGCGTCGGAAGATTGGCCATGCGTGCCTTGGACAGCTCGCGCAGCGATTCTTCTGGGAATGCGTTGGAAGACATGGCCGATACCGCGCACACGCCGTGCTGCAGGAGCGCGATCGCATCAAAGATGCCCTCTACGATCCACACCTCCCGCGCCGTTTGCATGGCTGTCAGCGCAGCAGGCGCCGCCCACCACACACCCGCATAGCTCTGGCCTGGCGCAAAGCGCGCCTTCTGTTTGCCGAAGCGGTGCGGGCGATCGATCAGGCGCTCCTACCAGCCGCCCTTGACCAGCGCAAAGCGCACAGTTGCGGTGCCGGCGCTGATCTTGCGATCGTAGTGGCTGTCCTGGGTGTAGAGACCTTTCAGCGGCGCCAGATCGAAACCACGCGAGAACTGCAGATAAGCATCGGCTGCAGCATTGGGAGCCGCAGGCGTTGGCTGGAAGCGCTTGGACCAGTCGTCGAATAGGTCGTCGTACAGATCCTTGACGTGCAGTTCGCGCCCGCACTTGGATTGACGGCCGCACTTCACCACCCATGGCTTGAGATGGTTGGTGTAGAGCTCTTTCTTGCTGCACGACGGGCACTTGCCGCCGCGCATGTACTCGGTACCACTGCGGTGCTTGAGTCCGTAATCCCGTTCCAGCCGGGACAGCACCTGTTGTCGCAGATCCTCTTGCATCGAGCTTCCTTAAACGCCGAGCACGCGCCGAGGCGCAGGCGGAGATGTGGCGTTGTCGATCACGTGATAGGCGCCGCCTGCGCGACGGTGCGCATCAACTGCCGCTGCGAGCAGGCGCGCTTCTTCGTGCTTAGCGTGCGGAGCGACGCGCTGTGGGACATTGCTCGCCGCATCGACGAATCGCGGCTCCTGTGCGGTGAACCAACTATTGGCATGCCTCACGAGCCAACCTCACTATTCGCGTGCTGGAGGTGGAACAGAACCGTGGCGGTGTCGGTCAGCACGACCAGGCGATCATCAGCAGAGGTCGCAAGTCCTTCCCGCATCAGCGTTGCAACGACGACTGCGCCAAAGCGCTGATCCGTGTCCGTCGGGGCTGTGCGGCCGATGTAGCCGTACGCGGTTTTCACCAGCCCGCCGTGGATGAGGGCGACCTCCAGGCAAAGCTTCGCCGTGGGCGGCAATGCCGCCCAATCAAGGGTCTTTCGCATTAGAAATGCCTCAGATGTGAGGGAAGAGCGGCTCGCCGCTGAGAGGAATCAGATCCAGCTGGCGGTCGCCTAACGACTCGCGGTAAGCCTGCAGCGCTTGTGCGCGCTCATACGCGGGTGTCGGTGGAAGCTCGCTGTGAGAGGTGGGCACACCGCTGGGGCTGGCAATGCCGGTCAACTCCGAATGGCCTGTATAGGTCGCGCCACACATCGGGTTCTCGCACACATAGGAGTCGTGTCGAAGGAACTTGTGTGCGAGGAAGCTTGTGCGTTTGATCAGCCTTGCACTGCACGCTTCACAGCGAAAAACGATTTTCTTCCGACCAAACATGCTCACCCCCTTGAGCTTTTGGCGGTTGGGATTTGTGTGGCACTATTGGGTGGTGCCTTGAGACCCAAAGCGATTGCTGCCTTGTGGGACTCGCCGTATTTGCCCTGAGAACGGCCACGGAGCAGGTCATGAACGACTGACCTGTCCACGCCGTTCTGCCTGGCGAATGCCGAGACCGTGATGCCATTCGCTTCAAGCCACTGTCGCGCCTGTTCCGGGCTGCGGGGCGTGAACTGCTGCATTTGACTCTTACGGGGCATGTGGCGGTTCCGTTTATCTTTGGGAATTTTGTGGACTTAACTCAACATTGTCAAGTAAGGAAATGCCTTAATGACCGTAGGGAAACGCCTGAAGGATGAGCGCAAGCGGCTTGGCCTAACGCAGGACGAGATGGCTGTGCAACTTGGCCTCACGCGCTACGCGCAATTGAACTTTGAGAAAGACATCAACCTGCCCGGCGGAGCGTATCTACTGGCCGCGCTAGACCGTGGCGTTGATGTCATGTACGTGCTGTCTGGACATCGGGCGCAGTTGGATCCCGCCGACAGGCGTCTACTGTCTGCGTTCAAAGATGCGTCACCGGCTGCTCGCAACGCTGTGCTTGCTGCATTGGGCTTGGTAAGCGATGCCTCGTCTTCCAAGACTGGGGCCGGCCCGGTTGTGTCGTTCAACAACAGCGAAGTCGGCTCGGTGATTTCTACAACCGCATCGATCGATCAGAGCAACATGCAGATCATTGTTGGCGGACGTAAAAAAAAGAAGTCCTGATCGAGTTACGGATAGGACAGCTGGTCCTCGCAAAAGAGTGCGTTATCGGCAACCAGCGGCAGACGTTTAATAACTGATGTTGCAAAGCAAAACGGCGGTCATAAAAAAAGCCGGCGGATGGCCGCCGGCTGATCAGCAATCATCCAGGCACGGAACTTATTGTGCTGTTCTGGGGGAATATGCGCATTGACGTACCTGTTCGTAGGCCACGGTGGGAATGACCACGTCGAATTGATTGGAGGTCGGGACTAGCGTCGAGGGCTCCGAAGAGCGCAGTAGGAACGCGTCACCGCCTCCCTCTTTTCGGAACCAGCCAATGTGCATTCCCGGCAGGCTGGTGCCGAACTTGCGCAGGGGGAAGCGAATGGACGTTGCATCCAATGCTTCGTCCCAACGCAGCGCGCTCAACGGCACGATCACCCTTTCCGTCCCAACGCGCAGCGTAAGGCTGTCGTCACCGACAGTAACGTGAGTGCTACGTGCCTGCCAGATGAAGAACGACGCAGCTCCAATGTTGACTAAGAAAACCGCTGCCAGAGCGGCCTTTTTCGACGGAGTTGGCGCTTTGCCAGCGTAGAGCATATACGCCACGAGCCCCATGACGAGCACGAACGGGCCGAAGATCGCAAGATATGTCTTGCCATCGGCCAAGTGCAATGGGATATCGCAATTCATGTCTAAATTTCTCCTATGCTGCAATCGTGCGCATGCCGTATTCATACACAGCATCGACGATAGTGGGAAACGCGTGTTCCTCATACGAAATCAGGCCCACCTGCTGCATGGCGCGCAGGAACGCCGCCACTTCGTTTCGGATGACCAACTTCGCGTGCTCCGAATACAACTCAGGAGCGCCCAGCATGGCAGCAGCGCGCTGCGCAACGCTGCAACTTTCGCAGATCTCCGGATCAAGGCGACTCATCTGCCCGGTGAACGCCGACATCGCCGCCACTTGATCCATGGGTCTCTGGCCAGTCACCGACACGCTGCTGACGAATGTAATAGCAGTGAATAGGACAGCTACGGCGTGTACACCCACCGCCGTCTCTACTGCTGCCACAACTACCACGAACGCCCCAGCGACCGCCTGACCTGGTGCTACACGCACTAACTCGGCGATGTTGCCGATTGCGGCCAAGTCAGCCGCCGACGGCGGAGCGCTGCCAGTTGAAACGAACTTCTGAACGATGTCGCCCGTTAGTGGTGAATCCGGGGCCAGCCCCAACGATTCCTTGATGATGCCAAGGTTCGTGGACAGAACCTTAGCCATCTGTTGGGTAAGCGCATCCGGCTTTGGCCTATCCAGCGCGCCGGAAACATGAAGATAGCTGAGCAGCGATGCATAGTCCTTTTTGTGGACTGCGCTCTGGACTTCTGGAGCTGAAAGCGCAACGAGCAGGGATAGAGTTGGCGCGTCAAGCGCTCGGGCGTCGTACCCAACCGTGGCCAGAAATTTCTGTGGATCCGAGTTGAACACCCCGCGCTGCGCCGGGTCGGAAAACATTTGAACCACTGCGGCGGACAAGCGCGACCAACGGTCCCATCCTTCTGCGGGCATGCCTCCCCGCGACAGCGGAAGCAGCATCTTGGTAACCGTTACGTTGGCCGTGCCACCGGTCAGGCTTGCGGGCTCGCCAAACACCCGTGCTGTGCCTTCGATCGCTGCCGCGCCCACGGGCGCAGCAGCAGCGGCACCGGCCACAAGACTTGATTGAATGAACTTCCGTCGCTTCACCGTCCACACTCCTTTCGTTCGACAAGTTGATCGATAGCCGAGGTGAGCGCGTAGCGGCTCATCACCTCTGGAACGAATTGCTCGTAAGTAGCAGCAATTCGCTCGCGAATCTCGGGGTTCTTGTGCAGCACGGCGCAGTCCTGGCAGATGTGTACAGAATCGGACAGCAATTCATCAGCGCGCTCATCGCCCATGACCTTGCGCACGATTTCCCCCGGGCCGTCCATGCGCAGCCAGTATTTGAGGAAGTCATCACGCTGGCGTAGATATGTGTCGGAAACACCTTCATCCATTGTCCCCAACTTCATTTCGGGAATGTGCTCCAACGTGAGCCCACAGCACGCCGAGACCTCGCCGTACGGAGTGACGACAATGTTGCTGTGGATCTGTTCGCATGGCGTGGCACGTCGTCCCGTTGTAAGCGCGTGGTCTCGCTCCTCACCAGTGTCCTTGAACGACATCCAACTATTCGACTGGACAATCACACCCCTTGATCGGAGGGACTTCATGGTTGGGTCTTTCATGAGCGCTGCCAGTTTCGCGCTGTCTGCGGTATCCGCTTCGACCGTCTCCAATGTAAGTACACCAGCATGAAATGCCGCCTCCACTGCGTTGACGACTGATTCCTGTGGAACCCATTCTTGGTGGTCCTTGCCGGTGCTGATGTTTAACTCGCACAAGCCTGCGCCGGCTAACTTGTCAGCCAAGCGCTTGGCCGTAGCCTTCGTTTTTCCCCAAGAGCCATTAGAGACGATACGAGTGACCAAACCCAGAGAAGTGGCCTCCGCGATGACGGCAACAAGGTCATCTTTCAGCAAGGTCGCTTCGCCGCCTGTGAACACCACAACACGCAGCGACTTGAAGCGATTTTTTACATCGTGAAGTGCCCGAATCATCTCGTCGCGACCAAGCCGTCCTTTGACCTTGGGGCTGCTTTCAAAACAGCACTGCGTGCAGGCTGCAGTGCATCGGTAAGTGGTGATGAAAGTAAGGGTCTTCGGCAACAACGTTGTGCACAGATCCATCTGGATTCTCCGATTATTTCCCCGGTCGGGCTGTCCGCATAGTTCTTTTCATTTAGCGGCGCAGGTTCAGTCCATCGACTCCGACAGGGAACGACATGTGACCAAAATCCCTATTTTCAGCAGATTTTAGAGGTTCTGGCGCGTTTCTCATTGCGATCTGGTCGTCACTCTCCTGGTCGCCTGACGTCGATGTTCAAGGCTAAACGGCCTTCGTCTAGCTGACCATCAGAGAATTCCTACATGTGCTGCGAGAGATAGGTCGATGTGAAAGGGAACTGGACCGTGAAGAATTTGCCCATTGAAGCAACGATGCTTGCATGGCCAACGCACGTTGGTGGGTACTTGCTGACTGCACATGCCAGTGCTGTCGGAGCATTGTTTCTGCCGGGAATTCCTATCTGCATCAGGTGTCTATGCATACACCCAGGCTGCTGCGTATGCGAACGTCAATATGCATTGTGCGCAGAGTTGTCGGATGATCCACTGCTAATTTTTCAGGTCCACAGCAGGACATGCTCTTTAGGCAGAGGTACACGAAAGCTCAATGCGTATTCTCCAACTCAAGCGAAGTGGTGAAACCGCTTGAGCCGTTGATGGCGTGGGTGGTCTTTGCAATCAGCCAGCGTTGCCCATCAATGTCCGGCTTGAAGCCGCTCATCGTGACGATTTGCTCTGGGAACAGATCCGCTCTCCCGATCGCCAGCGTGTAGTCGAACTTCGCCAAGCCGCGTTTCACCCGCTCCAGCTCCGCGTGTGCATGTTGGCGTGCGGTGGCCTCATCGGCATACGACTCGCGCAGGCGCTTGGCATTGTCGTCCGTGCCCACCAGCACCGATTGCCGCCGCGCCTTGCCCTTGTCCACCCAGTACGCACGCACGCCGGTGTAGGCGTCGCGGTCCGCTACCGAGTAGCGATGCTGGTCACCGTCGCGGCGCGTCAGCGTGACGGTGGGCAGTGGCTTGCCGGTTGACGTTGTGCCCGCGCCGATTGGCGCAAACAGCAGCGCGCCTGCTTTGACCGTGGCCACTGCATCAAAGCGCTGCCCCAGGCGGGTGAGCAGATTCATGTCGCTCTCGTTGGCCTGGTCGAGGTGCGGCAGCTTCGTGCGCGCGAGCGCCTCTGCCACACGCGGCGTCAATCCATGCTCGCCGGCCAGCGCGTTGAGCACGGCGCCCAGTGTCGTGTTGTGCCAGCTACGTTCGCGGCGCGTGCGCATGTCGGCGGTGAGATCCGCGCTGCGCGCCCGCACGGTGATGATGTCCGGCGCACCGCTGTACTCGACCTCGTCCACGATGAAGGTGCCTTTGTCGACCAGGCCGGTGTCTTTCCAACCCAACGCCACGGCCAGGCGCACGCCGCGCTTGGGCAGCGCCATCTTGCCGTCGTGGTCGTGGATGCGTAGATCCAGCTGGTCGGCTTCGCCGCCGCGGCATTCGGTGAGGGTGAGGTCGAGCAAGCGCGGGGCAATGCGCTCGGTGAGGTCGGTGCCATCAAGCACCACGCGCCACTGCGGAATCGGGTAGCTCATGCTGCGGCCGCCTCGGGCGTGGCGTCGTCTGCTCGGCGCAGGCTCAGCTGGAACTCAATGCGGCGCGGTGTGCCGTCCTCGAAGAACAGCGAGGCTGTCTCGTTGATGGACAGCAGCAGATACGGCCCGTAGACCACGCCTGCGCCGTCCACCAGCGGCAGCGGCTCACCATCGGCCGCGAGCTCGCGCAGCGTGTCCAGCGAAGCCCGCGTGCCGGTGAGCTCGGGTGCGATCAAGCCAGACAGTTCGATGGTGTCATCGCCTGGACCCAGGAACTGGCTGGCTGGCCGCGCGCCGACGCGCTCGCTGGTGGCATGGCGCCAGCTCATCTGCCGCTGCAGCTGCAGGAAGGCGGCGCTGTCGAGGGAAAACACGAAGGTGCCGTAGGACATCATCATCAGGGCGGATCCTCAGTCGTCGCGCAGGCTGGAGCGGCGGGCCGCCGCTGTGCGCCGGTCGCGCTCTTCAAGTTGGCGGGCGACTTCGCGCGCCAGTGCGGTGGCGTCCATGCCGGGTGCGGCGTGGACGTGGATGACGTAGCTGTTCCCGCCTGCAGGCGCGGCTGGTGCGCGCGCAGGTGCGGTCAATGGCGCCCGGCTGTCGATCGCTGCCACCGGCGCTGTGGCGGTCGCCAAGGCCAGCCCAGCGCCCACCGCGCGCATCCGGTTGCCGAGCGCCGTCACGGCCTGCATAGGCGCGCCTTGGCCGCGCTGCAGGCCCACGGTGAGTCCTTGCATGGTGAAGTCGCCCAACTGGGCGAACACGCGCGAGGGGCTGTGGATGCCCAACAAGCCCTTGAAGCGATCGACCACGCCGCTGCCGACGCTGGCGATCGCATCGCCGGCGGCGCCGAGCTTGGAGCGGATGCCCTGGACAAGGCCGCTGATCATGTCTGCGCCGGCCTGCAGCATCCGGGCCGGCCAGTTGGCCAGCTGCAGGTTGATGCCGGCCCACAGCTGCAGCAGCCCTTGGCGGATGCGATCGCCGTTGCCGGTGAACACGCCCACGATCAGCGACCAGGTGCCCTGGACCGTTTGCCACACGCCGCCGAGGATCTGCTTGATCACTGGCAGGACGAACGCGAACGCCCGCACCAGCCAGCCGATCGCCTTGACGGCCAGCTGCAGCTGGGTGACCAGCACCGCGCCAATGATTTGCCCGAAGCCGCGACCGGCCTGCGTTGCACCGTGCAACTGTGCGGTGGTGGCCTCGAACGGCGTCAGCAGCTGCTTGACCCACGCCCAGGCCTGGCCCATCGCAGCGGCAACGGTGTCCCATACCGGTGCCAGTGGCGCGAGCGCGGTCTGCAGCTCGGCGAGGACCGGCGCGGCCACATCGAGGATGCCTTGCCACACGCCGATGGCGAAGGCCTTGATCGGCCCCCAGTACTTCCACACCAGCAGCGCCACCGCAGCGACGGCCGCGCCGATCGCCAGCACCGGCAGGCTGACCCCGCCGAGCAGCGGCAGCAGCAGGCGCGCACCGTTAGCGAGCATCGGCAGCACGCGGCCGCCGAACGCCAGCCCCTGCCGCAGCAGCGCACCAAAGCCGCCACCGCCCGACAGCAGCGCGACGGCGCCGTGGATCTGCGAGAAGGCCATTGCGGCCACGCCGCCGGCCACCAGCAGCCCGCCCAAGATCGTGACCAGCGCGGCGGCGCCGATCGCCACCTTGGCGATCGCACCGACCAGGGCTGGGTTGGCGCGGATCCACGTTGTGACCTGGCCGACCACGGCGGCGGTGCGCTCGGTCAGCTCCTTGAACTGCGGCAGCAGGGTCTGGCCGATCGACTGGGATACCACCACAGCGGTGTTCTTCAGCAACTGCAGCGAGTTGGCCGAGGTGGCCACACGCGATGCGTACTCGGCCGACATCGAGCCGCCATAGCGCTGTGCGTCGGCCACCTTGGCGAAGTTGCCCTGCAGCAGCTCCAGATTGGTCAGCAGCGGTGCGATCGCACCGATCGACTCGCGCCCGAACAGCTGCGTCATCGTTGCGGCCTGCTCGGCTTTGGGCAGTGCGCGCAGCTTCTGCAGCACGGACATGATTGCCCCGCCGGCGTCCTTCTGCATCACCTGGGCCATGGTGGTGGCCTTGATGCCCAGCTTGTCGAAGGCCTCGCGCTGGCTCTTGGTGGCCGACTCGCCCGAGGCCAGGGTGAGCAGCATGTTCTTGATGCCGGTGGCCGAGACTTCCGACTCGATGCCCATGCCGGCGACCGTGGCGCCCAAGGCCGCCAGCGGGCCGCTCTGCAGGCCGGCAACTTCGCCCAGGGCACCGATGCGGTTCACCACCGCGCTGATCTTGTTGACGCTTGCCGGGCCGGTGTTGCCGAGATAGTTGATCTTGTCGGCCAGCACGACCACCTCGGCCTGGCCCATGCGAAACGCTGTGCGCCAGGTCGCCATCGTCTGGCCGGCTTCCTCGGCGCTGCTGTCGAAGGCCACGCCCATCTTCGCCGCGTCCTCAGCGAAGCGGACCAGCTCCTGGCGCGGGATGGACGCCTGGCCGGCGGCGGCCACGATCTTGGCGATATCGGCCGGCAGCATCGGCAGGCGCATGGAGAGGTTCTCCACATCGCGGCCCATCTGGGCGAACTGCTGCGGCGTGCTGAAGTCCACGACCTTGCGCACGTCCGCCATGGCCGACTCAAATTCCATCGCATCGCTGATCGGCAGTGCGGAGGCGCGCAAGGCACGCTGGCCGGCGAACGCGATACCCGCGCCGTAGGCGCTCGCCTGCAAGCCGGCGCTCTGGATGCGGGCGCTGCGGCGTTGTGCGGCGTCGATCGCCACCAGGCGTTGCTGCTGGGCGCGCAGGGCGGTGTTGGTGCTCTCGATCTCGCTGCGCAGCCGGCGCTCGTGGGTGACGAGCTCGCGGGTGCTGATCCCGGCCGTCTCCAGCCGGCCGCGCAGCCGCTGTAGGCCGGCTTCCTGTGCACCATGGGCGGCCTTGAGCTCACGAGCGGTGCGCACGGCGCGCTCGAACTCGGCATTCATCGCCGCCGTTGGCGTGCCGGCGGCCTTCATCTGTTGGGCAAGCGTACGCACCGACTGCCGCTGCGCATCGAGCGCGGCCTTGGCGCGCTGCGCCATGGCCACCTGCTCGCGATAGGCGCCGATGTCGCGGTGTTGGCTGTTGAGCTGGCGTAGTGCGTCACGCTGGTTGCGCAGCGCCGTGGCAACGCCACGGCTGCCATTGAGCACGCGGCGGAACGGACCGGTGGCGCGATCGACTGCGGCCAGGATGACCTGCAGGCGCAGATTGTCAGAGGCCGCCATTTAGGCGGCCTCGGGATTCAGGTGGGGCATCATTCGGCTCCGCTTCGCAGGCGGGCACGCTCGCGCCACGCCGTGAGTTCGTGCAGCGACCAGCCGTCCATTTCAGACGGCGGCCAATGGAAGATGGCCGCGATGTCGGCCATCGCATCCTCTACGCAGTCGGGAAATCCGCTTCCCTCTGCGCCTTCGGCAAGAAAAAAACCTGCACCTCCTGGCCGACCGCCAGCAGGTCGGCCGGATCCATCGCATTGACGTCGGCGGTGGTCAGCGTGGGCGAGGAAATGCGCGGCAGCAGTGTTGCCAGGGCGGTGACATCCAGCTGCAGCACGTTGGTCAGCTTAAGGCCGCGCAGTTCGCCGGCACCGGGCTTGCGCACTTTGAGGTCGGTGATGGTCTGCTCGCCGCGCGTGATGGGCTGGTCGAGGGGAATGGCTGGGGAAAAGGTCGGGGTCATCGGTAGGTCTCAGGTCTGAGGCCTGGCGGCGCCAGGCCGGAAGGGTCAGGCGCCGATGGCACGGCGATGCGGGGCGAGCAGGTCCACGCCGTTGACGATCTCGATCATGTTCATCAGATCGATCTCGATCACGGTGGAGCCATTGATCATCAGCTTGTAATAGCTGGCGGAGGTCTTGACGGAGAACTCAGTGTCGTCGCCGGACTTACCGGTACCGGGATCAATCTCTTTGTGACGGCCGCGCACCACAAATTCGACGGCATCCACCGCGCCACTGTCGTCACGCTGATAGGCGCCGGCAAAGCGCAGCTGCACGGCGTTGTGCGTGGTGGCGCTGTACTGGTTGAGCACACCGCGCATCAGACCGCCGCACTTCCATTCGAGCTCGATCTTCTCCTGACCGAAGTCGATGTCGACCGGGCCATTCATACCGCCGCCGCGATACTCCTCCATCTTGCGGGACAGCGTGGGCAGCTTCACTTCGACCACCTGGCCGAGATAGCTCTCACCGTTGTTGAACAGGTTGAGCGCTTTGAGTTTCTTGGGCAAAGCCATGCGTTTCTCCGGGAATCTAAGGCGGGTGCGTTACGCGTTGACGCGTTCGGCGAAGTCGGCCAGGTAGCTGGTGGTGATCTTCTGATACAGCTGCAGGTTCTCCAGCGGCGGCACTGGCGTGTAGTTGTAGTCGATACGCAGCGCGCCATCGGCGAGCGTGGTGGCGCTGTTGACGGTGCCGTCGTACCAGGCGTTGGCATCGATCAGATAGCCAGACGATTTCAGGTCGCGGAACTTGGCGTTGATCGTTTCGATCAGGTCTCTGACCAGCGAGGGATGCATCGGCTTGTCGACGTAGAACGCCACGCCTTCGGCGATGGTGTCGGCCAGGATCTGTGCGGTGCGCGTGGCCGTCTCGAAGGCGAACATGTTGTCCTCCGCGCAGGTGCGCGAGCCCCAGAAGCGCTGGCCGTTGAACGTCACCAGCGTGGTGATGTCGCCCTCGTTGAGGATGTCGGCATCGGTCGCCGGATCCTGCAGATCCCAATGCACATCCTTGGAGATCCCGGTGACGCCGGCCACGGGCACGTTGGACAGGCTCTTGTGCCAGCCTTGTTCGGTGTCGATCTTGGCGCGCAGGCCGAGCGCACGCGCGGTGGCATACGCCGCCGTCGTGGTGCTGGTGGCGGTGTCGAAGGCCAGGAAGTCCGGCCAGATCAGCATCAACTCGCGATCGCTGAACTGGCCTCGGTAGGTGACGGCCTCGGCCACGGTGTCTGCGACCGGCCGCGCATACGCCATGGCGCGCAGCTTCTTGGCGATGGTCGCCAATGCCTTCGCCACCGGCAGCGTGTCCAGGCCCGGCGCGCCGAGGATGCGCGGGCGCACGCCCAGCTGCGCTTGCGCGGCGAGCAGCGCATACAGGCCGGTGTAACCGCTGGACTTGGCCTCGCCGATGACGTTGCTGGACGTCTTGGCTGCATCTTCGCCGTCTGCCACACGCACGACGATGGTCACCTGGTTGGTCTGGTCGGCAATGCCCTGCAGCGTGGCGCGCAAGGTGCCCTTGGTGCCGGCGCTGGCGACCGCACCGAGCACGTCGGTGATCAGCACCGCCTTGTTGAGCGGGAAGATGGTCTCGTCCGCATCGGCGGCCGTGGCGACCAGGCCGACGACAGCAGTGGAGACGGTGCGGATGGTGCGCGTGCCCGCGCTGACTTCGATGACTTCGATGACGCGGACGCCGTGGTGGTAGGCAGTAGACATAGGTTCCTCGATCAGGACGAGCGGAAGCGGAGCGGGATGGTCATGCGCGAGCGCGCATTGGCGGGGGCAACGTCGGTGCGTTCGCCTTCGATCGTCAGCACGAAGCGGCCAGGCGCATCGCCGACGACCAGGTCGACACGGGTCAGGCGCAGGCGCGGCTCCCAGCGCATCAATGCGGTGGCCGTAGCGCCGTAGAGCAGCGTGCGGGTGGCGCCGTTGAATGGCTGGTCGATCAGCTCGGGCAGTAGCGAGCCGAAGTCGCGGCGCTGCTCGCGCGTGCCGATAGGCGTGGTGAGGATGCAGGCGATCGACTGGGCCAAGTGCTGCTCGCCCTCGATACACAGACCAGTTGTCATATCAATTCCAACCACTTCGATATCCTTTGACTAGTTGAGATGGGGAATTTTTTTTCAGAATTTTGGTGCATTTGGCTGCTTTGAATATGTCACCATCGATTTACTTATTGTTGATCTGCAAATACAAATTCGACCTGTGGATAAATTATTTACGTAAACGGCTAACGGTTGATTGGACACTACAGCCATTGATTGGGAATGCTTCGCTACGGCGTTCTTCGATTCGGGATCCAGGACTTGTTATCGTTTTTTTTTCGCTAAATTCAAATTCTCAATCTAGCAAGAGATTCTGCTATGCCCGTCAATCGATCTGGCTCCTCAAGTTCAGTAGTTCGCGAATGGTCACCTCTGTGCGATATCCATGATGACCGCCTGCAAGAAATCACAGGAAATTTTTCACCTGATCCGGTTGCCGTTTCCCGTAAGACCTTTGAGGCGATGGGGCTGGCAAGCAGGGTTGTGAAGAAAACAGGTTATAAGACGTTCCCTGATGGCCCTGGAAATCAAGAGGCAGCAATATGCATGAGCGGCGGTCGTAGCTGGACTCGTATGAAATTAGCCCGTGACATGATTAATGGAGGGCATTGCTCTGACGAATTTGAGGAGCTGAAAACAGTTAAAGAGTTTGGCGGAGGCAGCTGTGGGGAACATCGACGATTGAGTGCAGCTGAACTACGTAGCATGCCTCGAAAAATGCCAGTAATTCAGGTTAGGGATAGTGGGCAGGATCACAATTACGTGATAATCGGAGACTGGCGCGATAGAACGGTAGGTGACCATGCAGTCGTGGTTGATCCGTGGCCAATGCTGAAGAAGGTTCATACTTATGGAGAGAGACTAGAAAGCTCCACTCCAATCCCCTTGATGTCTTATCCTCCAGGCCCAGCAGAGCCAAACCCCTCGCTTAGTGAAGCGCTTGCGGCAGAACCTGCAGAGAATTCAAAGATGGATCGCTTCACCAAAATGAGGACGAAATCTCCGGCGGGTCCACAGGCTGCTTCAGCACTGGTTCGTGGATTAAGAGAAAATAATAGTTGCTGGGACTTAGCCTCTAGCACGAACAATCTTCATCAAGTCTATGTGAGTCCAGATGGCGATTGGTCTGCTTTTAACGATGCTCCAACGGACTACGTGAATGATTATTTAAACGCAAAGGATTTCTTAAAAATCATCTAAAAGTGGTTAAAAAATTTACAGAGCATTCGTCAGGTGGGTGTGGACGGCACGGAGGGACGGAAGTCTAAGATTGGTACATGCCGTTCCGAGTACCGGTCGTGCTCGCCTGACGACTGCACAGTAGTTTTGTTAGCCACT
>NZ_JBGOFY010000031.1:0-35871 GCF_041520885.1 Xanthomonas sp. NCPPB 2922
CCTTACTGTGCGACAGCGGTTACACCGGAGTACGGTTTGCCGGCGGCGTGCGAGAGATTTTAGGCGAACAGCTCACGGTGCAGATTGCCAAGCGCAGCGAACTGCACACCTTCAAGGTCATGCCCAAGCGATGGATCGTCGAGCGTAGTTTTGCTTGGCTGGAGAAGAACCGGAGGCTATGGAAGAACTGCGAGCGCAAACTCAACACCAGCCTGCAGTTCATCCATTTGGCCTTCTTGGCACTATTACTCAGAAGATCGTGAACAGGTTCTTAGGCTGGTATTAGGCGAACGAGGCGCTGCGTGGCGCTCCAGTCACATGCGGTTTGCGATCAACGCGCCGCGTCTTTAAGTCCTTGCGCGTGCGCAAGCGCACCGGTGGACGTCAGCAACCGCGGCAATTCCTCGCGAAACGCTTCCGCGCTCCCCGGCAGCGCCCAGCTGCTGAAAGAAGCGCCTTCAAACATCACGTGATCGCGCAGCAG
The DNA here is from genome assembly GCF_041520885.1 of Xanthomonas sp. NCPPB 2922. Lineage (NCBI taxonomy): Bacteria > Pseudomonadati > Pseudomonadota > Gammaproteobacteria > Lysobacterales > Lysobacteraceae > Xanthomonas > Xanthomonas sp. NCPPB 2922. The sequence goes on from NZ_JBGOFY010000031.1 coordinate 485, forward strand.
CGGTACATCGCGCCCCCGCAAGAGAAAATTGAAGCAGGCTTGCCAACGTGGGCCCGGCGCTGCCGAGAGGTGGACGGTGACTTTCTGGCCTGCGTCGGCAGAGCCCATCGGGCCGATGCTGACGGTGCGTGCTGTGATCTGGTTCCCACTGTTCATTCAGCCATCATCACAATTGCTGCGTCGCGGCGCCGTGAGCCACGCTCCGGGCCACTGAGGCCCGCCCGGTGGCCTGGCGCTGAGCTACGACGCGCGCTTCAGCGCAGTGACGCTGCTGGCTGGTGCGTATCGCACCGCCGCCGACAGCCGGGAGTCTGTCGCAGCAGGCGCGCCCGGCCGCTGCCAAAGCAAACGAGAACTAAACGCGATTGGGCGACGGGTTCAGCCAAGGCCCCCATCGCCGCTAACGGACTGGTCGAGTTCGCTAACCCGGTGCGCCGCGTCGGGCGGACAGCGATCGTGTTCCGCCTCCCGTGCATGGCATGGGCCCTCCCCCGCATTCGATCGAACCTATGTCCTTCTTCTCAAACCTGCGGATCGGCCAGCGCCTCGCGCTCGGCTTTCTGGCGTTGATCGTCCTGATGGTGATGCTCACGGTGGTGGGCATCCAGCGCGTACGCGCGATTGACCAACGGCTGACGCAAATCAATGACGTCAACAGCGTCAAGCAACGCTACGCGATCAACTTCCGCGGCAGTGTGCACGACCGTGCCATCGCCCTGCGCGACGTGGTGCTGATGAACACCACCGCAGACCGCCAGGCTGCCGAGCATGCCATCGACAAGCTCGCCGCCGACTACGCCCGCTCGGCGCAGCCGCTGGATGCATTGCTGGCCACCTCGTCGGACCAGAAAGAGAAGGACATCCTGCAGTCGATCAAGGCGATCGAGCAGCGCTCCATGCCGCTGATCGCGCAGGTACGCTCGCTGCGCGATGCGGGCGACCGCCTGCATGCGGAAGAAGACCTGTTGAAGCAGGCGCGCCCGGCCTTCATCGACTGGCTTGCCAGCATCAATGCCTTCATCGACCTGCAGGAGGCCAAGAACCGAGAGGCGGCCGAAGAAGCCGTTGCCACTGCGCGCGGCTTCGCCATGCTCATGGTGGTGTCCACCATCGTTGCCCTGCTGCTGGGCGCGGCCATTGCCTTGCTGCTGACGCGCAGCGTGGTGTTGCCACTGCGTCAGGCGCTTGGGCTGGCCGAGCGCATCAGCGCGGGCGATCTGAGCAGCCGCGATGTGGCGGCAGGCGCGGACGAATCCGGCCAGTTGCTGCGTGCGATGCAACAGATGCAGGCGCGCCTGCAGGCCGTGATTTCCGCCCAGCGCGAAATGGCCGCGCGCCACGACGCAGGCGCGATCAGCTATCGCACCGATGCGGAGCGGTTTCCCGGCGACTACGGGCACATGGTGCAGGACACCAATGCGCTGGTCGATGCGCATGTGCGCACGCAGCTGCGCATGACCGAAGTCATGGGGCGCTACGCGGTTGGTGATCTTGCGCAAGACATCGAGCAGTATCCCGGCGAGAAGGCTGCCATCACCGCCACGATGTCGCAGGCCAAGCAGAACCTGCATGCGATCAATGCGCAGATCCAGGAACTCACCGAGGCCGCTTGCGCGGGCAACTTCAGCCGCCGCGGCCAGGCTGACCGATTCGAGCATGCATTTGCACGCATGGTGGACAACCTCAACACCATGATGTCGACCTCCGACACCACCCTGTCCAGGTTCTCGGCACTGCTGCGCGCCATTGCCCAGGGTGACCTGACGGTTCGCATGCACGGCAACTTCCAGGGCGTGTTCGCCCTGATGCGCGACGATGCCAACAGCACCGTGGCGCGGCTCACCGAAATCGTTGCCGGCATCCAGGAGAGTTCCAACAACATCGGTTTCGCCGCCGAAGACATCACCGCCGGCAATCAGGCGCTGGCCAGCCGCAGCGCGCAGCAGGCCGCCAACCTCGAAGAGACCGCAGCATCGATGGAAGAGCTGACCTCCACCGTCAAGCAGAACGCCGACAATGCCCGCCGTGCCAATGCGCTTGCGCTGGGCGCGGCCACCGTGGCGTCGGAAGGCCGCGATGTGGTCAGCCAGGTGGTGGAGACGATGTCGGGTATTGAAGTCTCATCCAGGCGGATCGCAGACATCGTGTCTGTCATCGATGGGATTGCGTTCCAGACCAACATCCTGGCCTTGAATGCCGCCGTGGAAGCCGCACGCGCCGGCGAGCAAGGCCGTGGTTTCGCGGTGGTGGCATCGGAGGTGCGCACGCTCTCGCACCGGTCGTCGGATGCAGCGAAGGAAATCAAGATCCTGATCGCGCATTCGGTCCAGCAAGTGGCGGACGGTGCGGTGCTGGTGCACAAGGCAGGCGCCACGATGGGCGGCATCGTGGATAGCGTGCAGCATGTCACCGACATCATGGGCCAGATCGCCGCAGCGTCGCAGGAACAGGCCAGCGGCATCGAGCAAGTGAACCAGACCATCACCCAGATGGACGAGACCACGCAACAGAACGTCGCCCTGGTGGAAGCCGCCAACGCCGCCGCGCGTTCGCTGGAGAAGCAGTCCGCGCAGCTGGTGCAGGCGGTTGACGTGTTCAAGGTTGCCGCGCTGCACTGAGGCCACATGCGCTGGTTGCCGCCGCCTGTCTCAGCGGTGGGCGGCGCCGGCACGGCGCATTAGACAGTCAGATCGCGTCGCGTCCGGTGACATTGTGCGCGTGGCAAGGGCGCTGGGTGATTACCGCATCAGCCGAAGAAGTGGAGAGAGTGACCCCCGCGCCGAACCGCACAGCTGCACGAGCAGTCTGTGCGCCGCAGCTACACCGATCGCCTTGGCGTGACGGTGCTCGGGCACCGTCAAACGCGCCGATCACAGCTTGACGTTGAACGACAGGAACGCGGTGCGCCCCGGTGCCGGTGAGAACATCGGTTGATCGTTGCCGCCCCAGAAGAAGTTGTCGTACCAGGTGTAGGCGTACTCGCGGCCGAACAGGTTCCTCACCTGCAGGTCGAGGCTGATCCGTTCGGACAGCTGGTAGCGTGCGCTCATGTCCACCAACGCAAAGCCGCCGAACTTGCCTTGCGTGTTGCGCTCTTCGATGTAGTAATCGCCCTGCATCCGGCCTTGCACGCCGAAGGTCCACTGCGCGTTCGGGCGGTAGTCCGCGCCGATGTTGCTGATGTAACGCGGCGTGGCGATCACTTCATTGCCGGCTAGCGCATCGCCGGCAGTGGTGAAGGCGCTGATGACCTTGGCCTCTTGATACGCATGCGATGCCCACAGCACCCAGTGCTCGCCCAGGTGCGAGGACACCTGCAGGTCGACGCCCCGCCGGCGGGTTTCGCCCAAGCCCACCGTGGTGCCTGTGGCCGGCATGTTGGCCACTTCGTCGGTCGCATCCTGTTGCCAGACGGCCAGCCGCGCCTCGGTGCCGGCGGCGGGGGCGAACTTGATGCCCACTTCCTGCCCGGTGTTGATCGATGGGCGAAACGTCTCCTGGCCGGCGGTGAGATACGCAGGCGCGGTCGAGCCGGTGAGCACCTGGAAGGTCTTGCCCCAGTTGGCATAGACATGCAGGCCCGGGTTTAACGAATACACCACGCTGAGCTTGGGTTGCTCGATCCATCCGGTGTGCTGCAAGGGTGCGGTCACGCCACCAGGAAGGCGCGTGTCGCCGCTGAAGCGGTCCACACGGAACGCCGGCACGATCTTCAGCGCCGCGGTGGGCGTCAGCACGGCCTGCACGTAGGCGCCGACGTTCTCCAGCGTGTAGCGGTCGTCGTTCTGCACGCGTGCCGGTGGGGCGTTGAAGTCGGTCGGCACGCTGTAGGCGAAGCGCAGGCGGCGGTAGCCATTGTCTTGGTGCTCGACATTCGCCCCACCCTCCAGGGTCAGCAGCTCGCTTTGCCGCCAGGTGATGGTGCTCAGCATGCCGGTCTGCTTTTCGTCCCATTCGCGTTGTTGCCGCGGGGCATTGCCGGTGGGGAAACTGGTGAATGTCACGCGCCGGGTTTCTTCGTAGCTGTTGTAGTACAGCTTGTTGTTGAAGTGCAGGGTGTCGCTGAGCCGCAGGTCCAGATGCACGCCGAGATGGCGCATGTCGCGGTCCGCGCCATCGTTGGCGTTCTTTGCTGCCGAGGCGGTGCGATCAGTGGCCAGTTCTTCGGCGGTCATGAACCCGGGTTCGTCGGCTTCATGGTGATACACGCGCGCGACCAGGCCGAGCTTTGCGGTATCCGCGTCGCTGCCGACAAACCATTTGCCGCCCAGCGAATACTTCTGCGAGGTGTCGTGGTCGCGGTAGCCATTGGAGTCCTGCACGCCCACGAAGTAATTCTGTGCGAACCCGTCTGCCTCACGGCCGACGGCCAGCTGCGCCTCGCGGGTGTCGAAGCTGCCATAGGTCAGCCGGCCGTCGGTGTAGTTGCCACCCTGGCGGGTGCCGAAATTGATGTTGCCGCCAATGTTGTGCAGCCCGTAACGCGGATCGTTGGTGCCGCGCACCACTTCGATGTAGTCGATCTCCAGCGGGAACACCATGTCGATGAAGCGCTGATTGCCGCTGTTGACGTTGCTGGGCACGCCGTCGATCAGGATCTTGATGCCGTTGATGTAGCCCTCACCGTTGAAGGCGCGGAACGTAGCCTTACCGGATTCCGTGCCCTGGCGTGTTTCGGTCAGCTGGATGCCCGGCATTTGCCCGAGCAGCTCCCAGCTGTTCATGACGTTCTTGTTTTCGACCTGGTCGCCGCCCAGCACATCCACCGAGGTCAGGACCCGATTGGCGGCGAGCTGGCCGCGCCCGCCCTGCCGCACATCCACACTGCCCATCGTGACCGCCGAGTCGTCTGACTCGGCGCGCGCATCGTTTGCAAACGCCGCTGCCAGCATGGCGGGCACCAACACCTTGATTCTCATCTACGTTCGACCTTCGATCTGCGCACCGTTGCTGTATCGATATATTATAACGTAATTGGATCAGCGCCCAGGCGCGCTGGACACCTGCAATGCCGCGCATGACCGAAGTGCGCCGCGTACTCGCACTCAGGCGCGTTGCCACTCGCGTATCGCCCTGCATCTGCAGAACCCGGATCAGCCGCCTACGTATGCGCAAGTGCTACGCGCTGCCCTTGAGATCTGCCTCCCCTGCACGGCTTGCTAGCATCCATACCCCAGCACCACCTACGTCACCCCCCTTCCCCACGCGTCATGACCTATCTCTCGCTCTTTGCACTGGCGCTGATTGCAGCCACCTTGCTGCCGGCACAGTCCGAGGCGGCGTTGGTGGCGTTGCTGCTGGACGGCGGTTCGGTGTGGGGCCTGGTCGCCGCTGCAAGCGCCGGCAACGTGCTCGGCTCGCTGATCAACTGGTGGATCGGGCGCGAGGTCACGCGCTTTCAGGGCCGGCGCTGGTTTCCCATCAAGCCGTCTGCCTTGCTGCGTGCACAAGCCTGGTACGGCAGGTAAGGCAAGTGGTCGCTGCTATTGAGCTGGATGCCGATCATCGGCGACCCGCTGACGCTTGCCGCCGGTGTCATGCGCGAACGCCTGAGTGTGTTCCTGATGCTGGTCACCGTGGCCAAGACCACGCGCTATGCGGTGCTCGCATGGGCCACGGTGGGGCTCTCACGCTGACGCGTATTGCCCGTGCGCGCGTAACCGCCAAGCCGGCCCATCCGCACAACGCCTTCACCCTGCCGCCTTATGCTGGCGCGGCGTTGGACAAGCGGTGCAACGCATTCACGGACACTGCATCAGGAGACGTCATGAACAAGCTGCACATGTTGGTATTGGCCGGGGCAATGCTGGGCCTGAGCGCGCACGCATCGGCCGAGGTTGTGAACCTGACCAACAGCGCCGACGGCGCCAATCGCGACGCCGGCATTACCGCGGTAAAGCAAAAACTGCAGGACGCATGCAAGGGACGCAAAGGCACGCCAGACATGGCGTCGTTCGAGGTGGTCTTCGAAAAGACCAGCACCAACCCTGACGTTCCAAAGCCGTATTACGTGGATGGCAAACTCAAATGCGACGTGCCCTGAGCATGTCGCGCTGACCTGCCGGCGCAAGCCTGGCACTGCCAACGAGAACCCCGCTACGGCGGGGTTTTTTCGTTTGGCGCTCGCGCAATGGCGCGCTCGCTGCGTCGCCGCCTATCGGCCGGGCGCGCTGCCCGCTGCTGATATAGTGCCGCGATCACGCGGGGCGCCGTGCCTGCCGCGCATTACAGGGAGTTGTCATGGGTCTTGTGCAGGCGGTTGCAGGTGCAGTGGGTGGCGTTCTTGCCGACCAGTGGAAAGATTTCTACACCGTGCCGGTGGGCCTGCCTGCAACGGCTGCCGTGTTTGCCGCGGTGCCGCACGCTAGTAATGCCGGACGCGGCGCCAACACCGGTGCATCTTCCAACGTCATCAGCAATGGTTCCAAGATCGTGGTCCCGGAGGGCTATGGGTTGCTGCTAATGCAAGACGGCGCCATCACCGCGTTTGTCGCCGAAGCTGGCGGTTACGAGTGGCGCTTGGACGATGTCAACGCGCAATCGCTGTTTGCCGGCGACGGCCTGGTGTCGCCGTTGATCCGGCAGAGCTGGGAGCGCTTCAAGTTCGGTGGCCAGCCTGGCACGCAGCAGGCCGCCTTCTTTGTGGCGCTGAAGGAGCTGCCCGACAACCGCTTCGGCACGCAATCGGAAATCTACTGGGACGACGGCTTCCTGGGCACGCAGGTCGGCGCGGTGACGCGCGGCTCATACACGCTGAAGATCGTCGACCCGATCCTGTTCGTGAAGAACTTCGTGCCGGCCAGCTATTTGCAGCCCGGACAGGTGTTCGACTTCACCGACCTGGACAATGCGGCCGCCGGCCAGTTGTTCAACGAAGTGGTGAGCGCGCTTGCGCCGGCCTTCAGCCTGTACACCAACGACACCGCCAAGGGCAATCGCATCACCCGGCTGCAGCAGGATGCGCTCGGCTTTGCCAAGAGCCTCTCCGCTGCGGTGGAAGAGGCGTATCAATGGCAGTCCGATCGCGGCCTGGCCATCGTCAAGACGGCCATTGTGTCGATCGAATACGACGCCAACACGCGCGAACTGCTCAAGACCGTGCAGCGTGCCGATGCGTTGAGCGGCGCGCGCGGCAATGCCAATCTGCAGGCGAGTGCCGCGCAGGGCCTGCAATCGGCCGGCGAACACGGCGGCGCGGCCGGACTGGTTGGCGTTGGCATGGCGACCGGCATGCTGGGCGGTTTGGGCAATCTGCAGCAGCCCGCCGCACCCGCAGCGCAAGACCCGGTGGCGACGTTGAAGAAGGCCAAGGAAATGCTGGACCTCGGGCTGATTACACAGAGTGATTACGACGCCGCCAAGGCCAAGGCGCTGGGCTTGTAAGTCGCAGGCCCGCCCATGTCCAGCTCCAGCATTCCGCCGCCGCTGCCACCGTTGCAGCCACCGCCGCTGCCGCCTGCAGCGCATGGCCCAGGGTCGCCGCAGGGCGTGCCGCCGTTACCGGGACAGATGGCCATCGACCCGGCCACCCTGCCCGCGCCGATCCGCGCCGAACTGCAGGCGCCCGACCCGCTCGCCATCGGCACCGCCGCGGCCGAATTAAAAGATGGCCTCAACCGGTGTCCCAAATGTGGCGCCACCGATATCCGCCCCAAGCTCGGCACTGACCTGCTGGTGTGCCAGTACTGCCGCCACACCTGGGATGGCGCGCGGGTCGAGGAAGCGTATGGATTCGGCGCCGGCCTGGCCGAGTTGCGCGGGACGGTCATCGCCTCGGGTGCGCGCAACATCCAGGCCGATGCCAATAGCCTGATGAGCTTCAAATGCAGCGGCTGCGGCGCGGAAGTCACCATCAATACCGATAGCGCGATGACCGCGCGATGCCACTGGTGCCGACACGTGTTCGGCGTCAACGAGCAGGTGGCCAATGGCGCGGTGCCCGATGCCGTGCTGCCCTTTCATATCGACAAGCAGGACGCGGTGGCGCGCATCCGCCAGTTCGTCGGCAAGCGCCGCCTGTTTGCACTGAAGGCCTTCAAGCAACAGTTCACCCCGGAGAACGTGGTGGGCGTCTATCTGCCTTACATGATCGTCGATGGCAACGTGAGCGCCAGCGTGACCGGCGTGGGCGAAATCACCACGCGCACGTACACCCAGGGCACCGAGAAGAACAAGAAGACCTATTACGATGCCGACATCTACGCGGTGAAACGGCAGGTGGAATTCACCGTGGACGATCTGCCACTGGAGTCGTCTTCCGAGCGTGGCAATCTCGATAGCCGGGTCACGACCAACAACATCATCAACACCATCCTGCCGTTCGACACCAAGAATGCGGTGCAGTGGAACGCGTCGTATCTGTCAGGCTTCAGTTCGGAGCGGCGCGACAGCAATATCGAGCAGCTACGGCCACGGCTGGAAGACCAGTTGCTGTCGATCGCGCGCGCACAGGTGGAACGCTCGGTCAGCCGCTACGACCGCGGTGTGCGCTGGGAGCGGGAACAGCTCGAAGTGCACGGCACACGCTGGGTGTCGATGTATCTGCCGGTCTGGCTGTATTCCTACCATCAGCCTGGCCGCAACGGCGGCCTGCTGCACTACATCGCAGTGAATGGCCGCACCGGTGAAACCATGGGCAGCGTGCCGGTGCAGCAGTGGAAACTGCTGCTTGCCGCGCTGGTCACCGGTACCGTGATCGAAGCGGCCGCACTGTGGTTTTTGGCGGTGATCGCATGAGCGACAATGTAGGGCTGCTGGTGTTGCTGGCCGGGCCGATCGGTGCAAGCACACTGTACTGGGTCTTGTATCAGTACTACCGCAACACCGGGCAATCACATGCCTTCGAGCGCGAGACGCTGGTCGAGGCCGAACCGGTGACGTGTTCGGACACCAGGATCGTCACCATCACCGGAACACAGCGCAAGCAGATCGATGGCGACAATGTGGCGGCGTATCGCACGCGTGTGCGGCGCGATACATCGCAATAACGCCTTGACGTGGAATGCCGCATGCACCGGCCGGCCCCGAGCTTGAATGCGTTATGGCGCCGTGCGGTCGGCCGGGACTGGGCGCGGCACGCACACGGCGCTTAGAGCGGCTAACAAAACGTAGGGAGCAGCCGTCAGGTGGGTGCGGACGGCGCGGAGGAATCGGAATTTACGTGGGTACATGCCGATTCCGAGCACCGGCCGCGCCCGCCTGGCGGCTGCGCAGTCGTTTTGATAGCTGCGCTTAATCCTGCTCCGGGTCGGAGGCTTTGCTCAGCGGGCAACCGCCGGCGATCTCGCGCAGAGTAAGCGCAACGCCGGCCTGCGGTGGTTCTACCAGAGTCTCGGGCGGTGGCAGCGATTCGCCCCAGACGCGCATGGCGTCGAACACCGCACGCAGCTCCTCGCCCCGCGGCGTCAGGGCGTAGACCACGCGCGGTGGCGTCTCCGCGTAAGCGGTGCGGACCACCAGGCCGGCCGTTTCGAATTGCCGTAAGCGATGGGTCAGCGTGTGTGCGCTGATGCCGAGCAGGGCACTCCTGAGTTCGGTGAACCTGCGCGGCCCGGCGAGCAGTTCGCGCACGATCAACGACGCCCACGGCCCCTCCAGCAACAGCAGGAACCGCGCAACCCCGCAGCAGGGTTCTTTCGCAGTGCTCATGTGCGCCGTCCATCGGTGCAGTTGACTGGACCAAGGGCGCTCGCCCATCGTGCAGCGGCAGCAGGTGTGCCCTGCCCGCTCGCAGCACCTGCGTTGCGCGCAGGCTGCAGCAGGTGCACGGTGTAGATGTTGCTGCACCGCGTGCCTGCACGGCTGGCGGTGTGGTGTTGTTCCGGACATCCACGCGCAGCGCGCCGGCCGCACTGACAGCCTGCAGCACGCGCCCACGCACGAGGCCTTGCATGATTCGCGCAACCCAGGACCATCCCGCAGGATCGAAGCACGCACTGGTGGTGATCATCCTGGCGCAATTGCTGGGCACCTCGCTGTGGTTTTCGGTCAATAGCGCGGCCGAGGATCTGATGCGGCAATGGGCCAGTGGCCCGGCCAGCATCGGTGTGCTCACCATCGCCACGCAGCTCGGTTTCATTATCGGCACCTTGAGCTTTGCGTTGAGCGGGCTGGCCGACCGCTTTGCGGCCCACCGGATCTTTGCCAGCTGCTCGATCGCCGGCGCGGCCTGCAACCTGGGCTTTGCGGTGTTCGCCGATGGGGTGGCGAGTGGTCTGGTGTGGCGCTTCCTGGTAGGGCTCAGCCTCGCAGGCATCTACCCCTTCCGGCATGAAGCTGGTGGTGCACTGGGCGCCCCAGCACGCTGGCAAGGCACTGGCATGGCTGGTCGGCATGCTGACCCTGGGCACCGCGCTGCCGCAAGGCATCAAGGCGCTGGGCGCCGCGCTGCCCTGGCAGATGCCAATCCTGGTGGCCTCCGGCCTGGCCTGCATTGCCGCATGCATGATCCTGCGGCTGGGGCCCGGCGCGCAGCGCGCAGTCGGTGCGCCAACCAGGCTGGCGGTGGGTGCGGTCTGGCAGGCGTTTGCGGTGAAGGATTTCCGCGCGGCCACGCTGGGGTACTTCGGCCACATGTGGGAGCTGTATGCGATGTGGACGCTGACGCCGTTGCTGATCGCGCAGGCCGGGCTGGCACAGGCGCTCGGGATGCACCCGGCGGCACTGGCGTTCTGCGTCATTGCCGCCGGTGCAGTCGGCTGCGTGGTGGGCGGGCAGCTCAGCAGCCGGCTCGGCAGTGCGCGTGTTGCCGCGGTTGCGTTGCTGCTCTCGGCGCTGTGCTGTGCGGCATTTCCGTTGGTTGGCGCATGGCCCGCTCCGGCCACTGTCGCATTGATGCTGCTCTGGGGCGCCAGCGTTGTGGCCGATTCGCCGCAGTTCTCCGCACTGGCTGCGCGCGCCTGCCCGCCGGGGCTGGTGGGCAGCGCCCTCTCCATGCAGAACGCGATCGGCTTTGCGATCACCGTGGTCGCCATCGGGCTTACCACTCAGCTGGTGGAGACGCTTGGCCTGCAGATTGCCTGGGTGCTGCTGCCAGGCCCATTGCTGGGCCTGGTCGGGCTGTGGCCGCTGTGGCGCAGAGCCGGCGCGGGGACCGGCTAGCACTGCCGGCCGGTGCTGCCGATCGCGCCGCGGCACACGCAGCAGCCCGGCATCGATCACTGCATGTGTCCGGCGTGGTGGTGATCATCGTCCGGCGCTGCAGCGCCCATCGCACGCACATCGAAGCGCAGCTCCACCCGTGGCGCATGTTCGAAGACGAGGGTCGCCATGACCGGCTTGCCGACTTCGAACGGCGCATGCGGCCCGATGAACATCAGGTGGGTGCCACCCGGCCCCAGCACGACCGTTTCGCCCGGTGGCAGCACCAGCCCGTCATCGAGGCGCCGCATCTTCATGACGCCACCGTCCATGCGCATGTCATGCAACTCCACCTGCGCGCTGGCCGACGACTCCACCGCGACCAGCCGCTCTGGCGTGCTGGATTGATTACGCAAGGTGACGTAGCCGCCGGCCACCGGTGCGCCAGGCGGCGTTGCGCGCGACCAGGCGTTCTCTGCTACCACCGATGCAGCGGCGGTGGTAGGGGCCGTTGCCGGGGGTGTCGCAGGTGCCGGCGTATCGGCCGCAGCCGCTGGGGTTGCCGGCGACTGTGCAGCATCCGGTGCTTGCGTGTCCTTGCAGGCGGCCAGCGTCAATGCACTGATCGCAACCAGAAGTAATAAACGTGTGCTCATCGGTGTTCTCCGTCTACGTCGTGTGGCGATGCGTGGCGGCGTGTGTGCCGGCACGGGATGGGATGGAGCGGTGTCGCACGATGGCGCCACTTAGAGCGGCTAACAAAACGTAGCGAGCAGTCGTCAGGTGGGTGCGGACGGCGCGGAGGAACCGGAGTGTACTGGCGTACATGAGGATTCCGAGCACCGGCCGCGCCCGCCTGGCGGCTGCGCAGTAGTTTTGATAGCTGCTCTTACTACAGTGCCAGCACCTGGCGAATATCGGCGGCAACGGTTTCAACCGTCTGCTCATGGGTGAGGCCAACGCGTAATTTGCCTTCGCGATCGAACACAAAACTGCGGGTGGAATGGTCGATGGTATAGGTCTTGCCCATCGGCACCTTGGCATACACCACTTTCAGATTATCTGCCGCCACCCGAATCTCCCCTTCGCTGCCGGTGAGGCCGATGAAGTCAGGATCGAAGGCTTTGACGTAGGTGCGCAGCACGTTGGGAACATCGCGTTGCGGATCCAGCGTGGCGAAGGCGAATTGCACCTGCGCCGCATCTGCGCCCAACGCGCGTTTCACTTGCGCGGCACGCGCCAGGGTAGTCGGGCAGACATCCGGGCAATTGGTGAAGCCGAAGAACAGCACCAACACCTTGCCGCGAAAGCTGCGCAATGGCCGTGGAGTGCCTTCGGTATCTTTCAGATAGAAGTCCACGCCCCGCCCCATGCTGCTGAGGTCCGTGCCGGTGGGTGAGAACGAGCTCGCCCATTGTCCGCACCCAGCGATGGCACACGCCATGCCCAGCACGATGCCCCGTATTCCCAGCCGTTTCAGCTGGCTTACAACACCCCGCATGTGTAACTCCTTTCGTTGTCTGCAGACGGCATCGCCGCCCTGCGTACGCTGACCCTGAGGGTGAGCGCGTGGATAGGTTGCCGAATGCGACGCCCTAGGCGGCATCCGGTTCGATCGCGTTGTCGGATTCGCATGCTTTGCCTGGGCACCGCGGTTGGTTGGCGCGCGCGCTCGGTGACTGGCGCGGGTTGGCGCTGCACTGGGACACACGCCTGATATCTGCCTCGGTGACCAGCGCCAAGGTTGGGAGCAAGGTCACCAAGACAACGCAGGGCGTTGCCGCCGCAGGTGGCGGCAGAGAAAAATACGACATACGAAACGCTCCAAAGCACGTAAAACGCAGCCAGCCGTGGGCAACGCCCAGCGCTGACACACTCACTCAGCGTATTCAGGCCTGCAGCGGTGGCCCACGTGGCGTATGCGCGCGCCATCGCGCCTTCAAGGACCCAGGCGCTACGGTTCCTTCGCCGGGAACGGCCGCGCGCAGTAACGGGAACACCAGCAAGACGACCAACAACCACGGCAATAGCCTTGCCGAGAGCACGCAGTAATCGCAGGCCAATGCTCCATGCGCTGCTCCATGATCTTCGTGGTTCATGCTGCCCGGCCAGGCATCCGGTGCTGCACTGTTGATGCTCGCCGGACTTTCACCGCCAGCGATCTTGGCAAGCAACAGCACCGAGCGCGTGGCATTGCCAGCCTGATCGGGTTGGCTCTGGCACAGCGGCGCATCCAGAAAACGCTGTGCGCCATTGAGTGTTCGGCTCACCAACGGCGCGCACACCAACAACACCACGGCCAGGCAGGCCAGGTGCTGCATCAATCGGCGCAAAGGGGGAAGTGGCGTGGACACCGGCGAAGTGTAATGAAAAAACAGCGGCCGGGCTGCGACGCATTGTCGCAGCGCCAGCCCAGCTCAGTGTCGGCGCGTTGCAGGGTAATGAGGGGGCGCCGTGGACCAGTGCTGCGTTGACAGATGGCAGCACAGCCGCCTGCATCGCTTCGACATGCAGCGCCTCTGCACGATGCGCGAAGCATTCAGCCAGTTTCCATTAGTGCAGTTGAAGTAACCGATGGACGCCTCCCATGCTCCGGCGCCATCCCTCCAACCGCTCACACAGGAGCATGCAATGACCTACATCATCCACGGTGCCACCGGCGCTCAGGGCGCCCCGGTCCTCACACAGCTGCTGGCTGCCGGAAAGCATGCCGTTGCAGCAGTGCGCGACCCCGATGCGCATGCAGGCACGGCCGCCATCCGGGTCGACAACACCTCCGTGCAGTCGCTCACCGAGGCGTATCGCGGCGCGAAGGGTGTCTTTATCCATTTGCCGGTCGCCCCGGAAGAGGCGCGCCTTGCACAGGCGAATGCCATCGTCGCAGCGATCGCTGCGGCCAGGCCGGCACGGGTGGTGATCTCCACCAGCGGCAGCATCGTTGATGCCCCCGGCAACGCGCTGCAGGCGCCGGCAAGTGCGGCAATCACCGTGCTGATCGAAGGTGTGCAGGCCACTGGCGTCTCCACCGCGATAGTGGCGCCGCGGCTGTTCCTGGAGAACCTGCTGCTGCCCATGGTGATTGGCGGCGCGCGTGCCGAGGGCGTTCTCGGCTACCCGATTCGTGAGGATTTCGCGGTCTCCTGGAGTTCGCATCTGGATGTTGCCGAGGTAGTTGTGCGGTTGTTCGAGATGCCGGATTTACGCGGTGTGGTTGGCGTGGGTCACCTCCCCGGCCTGCTCGGGAGCGATCTCGCGGCCGGCATGGCGAAGCAGCTGCAGCGCAGCGTGGCTTTCCGCGCTGTATTACCGGCTGACTTCGGCAAACTTCTCGAGCCGATGCTGGGGCCGGCTGCCGCGGGGATCGCCGGTTTCTATCAGGCGCTCTGGCAGGCTTCGGCAAACACCATCGATCCGGCCAGCAGTGCCCAGCACTTGCTTGGGCTGAGCCCGCGCTCGGTGGCGCAGTGGTTGCGTGACGTTTCGGCATCGGCTGCAACACCCAGCTGACAACGGCCTGCATGCGGACGCAGCGCCCGTACGTGGCTGTGTTACCGCAGTTGGCAACATGCCGCGTAGCCCATCACGGGCTCGTAGTGACCCAGCGGACGTGAATCCGAAACCTACGCAATGCTCAACATTCTTCACTCAAGCCCCCGGGGTGCAAGGCAAGCCTGTACATTGCGGCTCCCTCCTCCCCTGCGATGGCGCCATGACTCTTTCCAGGAACACATTGCTCGCCGTTGCCACCGTGATGGCGCTGAGCGCCTGCAAGCGCGATCCGGCCACAGCGCCAGGCGCAACCGCGCCACCGGCAGCTGCACCTCAGCACGCTCCACAGCGCGCAGCATTTGATACGCAGGAACTGCAGCCCACCATCAGCGCCTGCCAGGACCTCAACGGCTTCGTCAATTCCAAGTGGCTTGCCAAGACAACCATTCCTCCCGATGAGACGGAAGTTGGCAGCTACCCAATGCTGCAGGACGAAAGCGATGCTGCCCAGCGCGAGATCGTGGAGGCGCTGGGCCGATCGAAACCTGTGGAGGGTTCGGTTGAGCAACTGGTGGGCACGTTCTACGCGTCCGGTATGGACGAAGCCACAATCCAGCGCCTGGGCGATGCACCCATTCGCCCGCGGCTCGCGCAGATTGACGCGCTGAAAACGCCGCAGGACGTTGCCAATTTCATTGCTGCACGCAATACCCAAGGTGCCGGGCTGGTCTTCAAGTTCGGCGCCTACCCGGATTTCCAGGATGCGTCGAAGGTGATCGCCTATGCCGAAGAGAACGGCATGACGCTGCCATCGAAGGAGTATTACACCGACCCGCGCTATGCCGACATTCGCAAAGCGTATCTGGCCTATATCACTCAGTCCTTCGTCCTGACCGGCGCGACGCCCGAGGCTGCAACAGTGCAGGCCAAGCAGGTCTTGCAGGTTGAAACGGCGCTCGCAGCGGCATCGCTGAGTCCGGTCGAAGCACGCGACCCAAAGACCCAATACCATCTGGTCAGCGTTGCACAGGCCGACGCAGTGACGCCGCATTTCTCGTGGAAGGCGTATCTGGCCGCGCAGGGGTTGAGCACGGATCAGCGTTTCTCCCTCTCGCAGCCGCGCTTCTTTGCAGGCTTCGACCACCTGTTGAAGACCTTGCCCGTCTCGCAATGGCAGGCCTATTTACGCTTTCGCACGATTGACGATGCGGCGTTCGCCCTAAGCAAGCCGTTTGTCGATAACCGCTTCGCGTTCCGCTACAAGACCATGGACGGACAGCAGGCGCAGCGGCCGCGCTGGAAGCGCGTGCTGTTTGCGACCAATGAAGCCATCGGCGAGGGTCTTGGCCAGCTGTATGTGGCAAAGATGTTCACCCCCGAAGCCAAGCAGCGCGCAACAGAGCTGATCGAAAACATCCGCCAGGCACTCAAGCTGCGGATCCAGCAGGCAGACTGGATGACAGCGGAGACCAAGTCCGCTGCATTGAAGAAATGGGCAGGATTCGTCGTCAAGGTTGGCTACCCGGATCACTGGCGCAGCTGGTCGGGCCTGCACTTCGAGCGCGACGCCTATTTACGCAATGTGGAAACAGCCGCGGCGTTCAACTATCGCTATGAGCTTGCCAAGGTCGGCAAGCCAGCGGACCGGACCGCGTGGTTCACCACGCCGCAAACCGTCAACGCGTTCTATTTTTCGCTGGACAACAGCATCAATTTCCCGGCGGCGGTCTTGCGTCCTCCCTTCTTTGATGTGACCGCGGACGACGCGCTGAATTACGGCGCCATTGGTGCCGTGATGGGACACGAGGCGACCCACGGCTTCGACGATCAAGGCAGCAAGTTCAATGCGGTTGGCACCAACGTCAACTGGTGGGCACCGGCCGATCGGGCCGCCTTCACTGCGCGCGCCAGCAAGCTGGTCACCCAGTTCAACGCCTACACCCCGCTGCCGAACAAGCCGGACGTGCACGTCAACGGCGAACTGACGCTGGGAGAGAACATTGCCGACCTCGGTGGCATCAATATTGCGTTCGATGCGTTGCAGGCCAATCTACAGCGGCATCCAAAGCGTGGTGCGGATATCGATGGATTTACGCCGCAACAGCGGTTCTTCCTCGGCTGGGCAAGACTGTGGCGCGGCACCATGCGCGAGGAGAAGCAGCTCAGCTTGCTCAGCTCGGATGGTCATGCGCCCTACGCGGTCCGCACGAATGCATCGCCGTCGAATATGCCGCAGTTCGCCACCGCGTTTGGATGCAAGCCGGGCGACGCGATGGTCCGATCGGAACAGGACCGCGTCGTGATCTGGTAAGACCATACCTGCGCCTGCGGGAGGACGCAGACACGGGTTCGCTGCAGTGGCGGACCCGTGCAGCGCTAATGCGCGCCTACCAGTTCTGATCGGCGAATGCGCTGCAGATCAACGCTGCGCCGGGCGCCAGCCCGCATCCAGTGCTTCCCTGACGCTGCAGAACATCCGCTCGCCATGGGCCGGGGCGATGCGTGTCTTTGCGTAGTCGCGCTGTCCGGGCAAATGGAAGATCTTGGCGCCTTTCGCCGAGACATTGCCCTTGATGGTGCAGCGTGCATTGATCGGTGAGGACGTGCCTGCCGCAGGCTTGGCAGAAGCATTGCGTTTTGCGCGCCGGTACTCCGATGGGGTCTGGAAGCTGCCGCTCCACAGCTGGCTCGCCTGCTGGCGGGCAATGGCTTCGTCAGCGACAAACGCGGTGGCGTATTGCCGATACGCCACGGCCCAGCCCGAACGCACCATCCACGCGTTGATCGACTGGCCTTGCACGAAGCACTCGGCCACGATGCGCCCGTAGCGATCTGTATCTTTGGGCTGGCAGCGCACCGTCTTGTCCTGCACGTATGCATCCAGTGCAGCTGCGGCGCGCCGGCCGCACGGCCATGCCTGGCCATTGCGGGCGATGCATTGCTGCGCGCTCTCCGGCGCGTCGATCCCCCACAGACGAATGCGCTGCTGCGCCACGGTGAGGGTATCGCCATCGGTGACGGTGGCGCGACCGATCAGGTCTGCCGCCAAGGCGGGTGAAACGGTGAGCACACCAATAACGCACAACCAAGCTCTGAACCACATCAACAACAACATCCTTCTACATCAGGCAGCGCAGGACATCCGTGCGCGCTGGCCTTGGTGCAACGTTGCGGTTGCGTGTGACGTCGAGCAATCCATCGGGCTCGACACCAGGGCAGACACCACCGTCTGCCCTGCCTTGGGGCAGGCACTTTAGCGGTTACCGGCAGGGATTGGCAGTTCGGTGTTAAGAGCAGCTATCAAAACTACTGCGCAGCCGCCAGGCGGGCGCGGCCGGTGCTCGGAATCGGCATGTACCCACGTACATTCCGGTTCCTCCGCGCCATCCGCACCCACCTGACGACTGCTCGCTACGTTTTGTTAGCCGCTCTAAATGGTGCGCCCAACCCGGCGGCGATATGGGCACTGTGCACGCACATCGCTGCTGCGCCCCTAACTGCGCATGCCCAGCTGCGCGCGTGCGGTGTCCAGTGTGGTCATGATCTGCACCACTTCGTCGAGTGGATGCAGCGGCGATTCGGTGCGACCTTCGCCGATGAAGCACGCGGCAGCGGTCGCTTGCCAGCAGAGCCCGTCATAGCCGCGGATGCCGGTCGGGTCCTGCCACAGCGCTGCGGCAGTGGCATCGCTGTTGCCTGCCAGCTGCAGCGTGGTGGGATTGTGGAACGAGGCGCCCAGGTCGACGCGCGCCTCGGTGCCGCTCACGTAAGCCGTGGACGTACTGCGGCCAACGATCGAGCTGATCAAGGTGGACTGCGCGTGTTGGCCGTGCGAGAGCACCAATGTGGAAAATGCATCCACGCCGGTGTCAGTGAGTGCGCCGGTTGCGGTGATGGCCGTCGGTGTGCCGAGCAGCATCGACGACAGCTGCACGGTGTACACACCCAGGTCGAGCAAGGCGCCGCCACCCAGCGCCGGATTGCGCTGCCGATGCGCAGGATCGCTGGGCCCCAACTGACTCAGGTCCGCAAAGACGTGGCGCACGCTGCCAAGCGCGCCGCTCTCGGACAGGGCCCTGAGCACCAGCGCATGCGGCAGGTAACGGCTCCACATCGCCTCCATCAGAAACAACCCACGTGCGCGGGCTTCCTGCACCAGCACACGTGCGTCTGCCGCGCAGGTGGTGATGGGTTTTTCGATCAGCACGTGCTTGCCCGCGCGCAATGCGAGCAAGCCCTGCGCCAAATGTTCGCTGTGCGGCGTGGCGATGTAGACGATGTCGACCTGCGGGTCGTCCACCAGTGCCTGGTAACTGTCGTACGCACGCGGGATGGACCAGGCCTGTGCAAACGCATCCGCACGTGCCCGCGAGCGCGAGGCCACCGCGAACGGCTGTTGCCGGGTATGGCCGCGCATGGCCTTGACGAAAGCTGTGGCGATGATGCCGGGGCCCAGAATGCCCCAGCGCAGCGATGGCTCGCCCTGGTTGGGAACAAATAGCGCGGGTTCGGGAAATGTCAGCGATGGCATGCATGGCCCTTTCTATGACTGGCGCGATGGTAACAAAGCGCCGTTCCATCATCGTGCGTGTGCCTCGTTCGAACGTTGGCCACGACACCTCATGCCATGCCAGCGCGTTTTTCGAACAGCACGCCTACTCCACACACCGACCATGCCAACGCGCATCGGCCGTGTGCCCGCCTCCTTCGAAGCGGGCACACCGATTCAACGCCGTTGAATGCCGATCAGGGAGCGGCCGGCTTCGCAGCCGGAGTCACACGCCAGATGGTGTTGGCCAGATCGTCGGCCACGATCAGCGCGCCACGCGGATCCACGGTGACGCCGACCGGGCGGCCACGGGTCAGCCCGTCGTCGCCGTAGAAACCGGAGAGGAAGTCGATCGGGTCGCCTGCCGGGCGGCCGTCGCGGAACGGCACGAACACCACCTTGTAGCCCGCCGGCGGATCGCGGTTCCAGCTGCCGTGCTCGCCAACGAAGACGCCGTCTGCGAATTTTTCGCCCATGGCCGCCGACGAAAACGCAACGCCGAGTGCAGCCACATGCGAGCCCAATGCGTAATCCGGTGCAATGGCGGAGGCCACTTTTTGCGGATCCTGCGGCATCACGCGCGTATCCACATTCTTGCCCCAATAGCTGTAAGGCCAGCCATAGAAGCCACCTTCGCGCACGGAGGTCAGATAATCGGGCACCAGATTCGGACCGATCTCGTCGCGCTCGTTGACCACGGCCCACAGCGCGCCGCTCCCCGGCTGGATCGCCAGCGCGGTGGGGTTGCGCAGGCCGGTGGCATAGGCCTTATGTGCGCCGGTGGCGGCATCCACCTGCCAGATGCGTGCGCGATCGACTTCGGCGGGCATGCCGCGTTCGGTGATGTTGCTGTTGGAGCCGATGGCGACATACAGATAGCGCCCGTCGGCGCTGGCGGTGAGCGCCTTGGTCCAGTGATGGTTGATGGCAGACGGCAGCTCGGTCACCACCGTTGGCGCGCCGCTGGCCTTGGTCTGGCCTTCGCTGTAATCGAAGCGCACCAGCGCGTCCTGGTTGGCCACGTATAAGGCGTTGCCGATCAACGCCAACCCGTAGGGCGCATTGAGCTTGTCGGCAAACACGGTCTTGAGTTCGTAGGTGCCGTCGCCGTCGGCGTCGCGCAACAACGTGAGCCGATTGCCGCTCTTTACCGAACTGGTGCCTTTGGCCTTGATCTTGCCAGCGATCACGTCCTTGGGCTTGAGATTGGGCGCACCGCCACCGCGTCCCTCGGCCACCAGGATGTCGCCATTGGGCAGCACCAAAGTCTGGCGCGGAATGCCCAGGCCGGTCGCAATCGCTGACACGCTGTAGCCAGCCGGTACGGTGGGGCGGCGGTCGTTCCATGCGGCCGGTTTGGCAATCAACATGTCGGGCATCAGGCCACGGTGCGGTGCCGGCAACTCCGGCGCAGCGCCGTGCTGTTTGGCATCCGGTGCCTGGCCGCAGGCGGCCAGTGCAGCGGCCAATGCGGACACGGCCAACACAGTAAATGGACGGCGGCTCATCGTGCACCTCCCGTCCGCAGACTGGCGAAGCCCGCCCAGGTGGCCATCAGCGCGAACAGCGTGACGATGACCGACAACACCAGTGCCATCGGCATGATCGCCCAGGCGTCGCGCGCATGATGCAACGCGTTCCAGAAACCGATCACCCAGGTGGCCACCAACGCAGCGACATACAGCACATGCCGGCTACCGCGCACGAGCCCGACGATGCCGCAGAGCAAGGCGATGCTGGTGAACACCATCGCGCCGACCAGCAGCCAGGAGGCGAAGTTGCTCCACTGGATCTGGTAGCTGCTCCAGTACGCGTAGTCGCTCAGCAACGCGCCCAGGAACAGCGGCAACACGCCCCCCAGCACGGCTGCATGAAACGGGTGGATGGCCCATGTTCGTGGCGGGACAGCAATCGACTGCATGGCGGGCTCCTCTGTAACGGTGTTTTGAATGCACCGATGCTGCCACTGCGGTGTGCTAAGGCTTGTGATGTTTGCGGATGCAGAAGCGCGCATCGTCGCGTGATCACACGCGTCAGGCGGTTGGTCATCTATGCACGCGCGTTGCCGGTGCGCGCACGCAACGCGCCAGGCAATAGTCCTTGGTGCATGCCTACAGGAACAACGGCACCACCGATGCACAAGACGGTGCTCGACGTGTGCGTCGTCGGCATCGTCATCGTCTGAAAGCACCAAGCGCACGCAACCACCATGCATCGTTGACCAGACTGGGCTGCCGACCCGACTTGATGATCGAAGTCGCCTGCTGTGCTCTTGCCTCTACCCATTCCCCACTCTCGATTCCCGATTCCCCATCTCAGCGACGAATGCCGTCCGCCGATGCCGGGCATCGTGATCCAGCACCCCACTGTCTGGATCGCTCTGTCCTCTTGATGCGATCAATGCAGTCCAGGCCATCACAACGCCCCGGCCGCAGGCCCTGCCGCCTGCCCCGTCGATCTGGCAGCCCTGTTCGTTTGCCTGTCACCGCCCAGCGCGCAGGCAATTGGCACTAGACTGGCGCCACTTTGCGCCGCGCGGACTGATCAGCCCGCTTCTGCGCCCTTCCGGCCCGCGAGACGCACCATGCGCCCTTCCTCCGCTCCATCCGCGCTGAATGCCATCGCCGAGATCGAAAGAATCTCCGCCGTGCCGCAGATCCTGGAAACCGTCGCCCACATCACCGGCTCGCGGTTCACCGCCGTGGCCCGCGTCACCGACACCAGCTGGGTGGCCTGCGCCACCTACGACACGCTCGGATTCGGTCTGAAGCCCGGCGGCCAGCTGGAAGTGGAATCGACCATCTGCCACGAGATCCGGCTGTCGCCCAAGCCGGTCATCTTCAGCCATGCCAGCCAGCATCCGGTATACGCGCACCACCACACGCCCAAGTTGTACAGGCTGGAGAGCTATGTGTCGGTGCCGATCTTCCGGCGCGATGGCGGCTTTTTCGGCACGCTGTGCGCGATCGATTCCGCACCGGCCAACTTCGACGAAGCACATATCCTCAAGTCGCTGGAGTTGTTCGCCCTGCTCATCGGCAACTCGCTGGAGACCGAAGAAGAGCTGCAGCAGGCGGCAACGGAGCTGTCTGCGGCCAACGATGCAGGCGAGCTACGCGACCAGTTCATCGCCGTGCTGGGCCACGATCTGCGCAGCCCGCTGCAGTCGATCAGCATGGCCACCGAAATGCTGCAGCTGGAGCCGCAATCGCCACGTGGTGCGTCGTTGCTGGGGCATATCCGCACCAGCCTCACCCGCATCGGCGGCCTGGTGGATGACGTGCTCGACTTCGCGCGCGGGCGCCTGGGTGGCGGCATTCCGGTCACCTTGCGGGCGGAAGATGCGCTGGAGCGTCGTCTGCTGGAGGTGGTGCAGGAAGTCCGCTCCGCCACCGGCCGCACCGACCTGCATGCCGACATCCACATTGGCGGCGAGATCGTCTGCGATGCGCCGCGGTTATCACAGCTGTTCGCCAACCTGCTCAGCAATGCAGCCGTGCACGGCACGCCCGACATTCCGGTCACCCTGCGCGCCTGGCAGGCTGCCGGCATGCTGCACCTGAGCGTGCACAACGGCGGCGTGATTGCGCCGGAAAAGCGCGCCAAGTTGTTCAGCCCGTTCTCGCGCGACGACGACGACGCGCCGCAACCAGGGCTGGGGCTTGGGCTGTATATCGCGGCGGAAATCGCCAAGGCGCACGCGGGGCGCTTGTCGGTGAGCTCGGACCTGTTGGCCGGCACCACCTTTACCTTCGAGATGCAGGTCGCACCGGCGCAGCCGCAGCACTGCGTGCCGGCGACGAAGACGCGCTGGCCCGCGACGACGCACGCCAGCGGGCGATGCAGGGCTAACACCTGCGTTGCACGGTCATGCACGCTGCCAGTGGCGTGCAACGTGATCGCCCACGCCGACGCCGATCGGCACGGTGACTTCCGGGCGGCGCGTCGCGCAGGCGCGATGGCCTAGCCTCGCTGATCGATGCAGCCGCATCAGGAGTGACGCATGCCGCTGAGATCGGTCCGGACCACACTCGCGGCCTTCGTGCTGGTCGCCCTGGCACCTGTCGCCATCGCCGCCACGCAGGATGAAGAGGTGGTCGTACGCGCCGCCGATGCCGCTTTCTGGAAGGCCTATAACGCGTGCGATCTGCCCGCCGCCGGCAAGCTGTTGAGCGCGGATGTGGAGTTCTATCACGACAGAACCGGGCTGACCCGGACACGCGACGGGTTGATCGAATCGTTGCGCAAAGGCCCCTGCGCCGATGCCAACATGCGGTTGCGTCGCGAAGCGATCGACACCAGCCTGGCGTTCCACCCGCTCAGCCGCGGCTATGCACTGTTATCAGGCCAGCATCGCTTTTACGTGCAGCGGGCCGGCGCGCCAGAGTCGCTGGATGGCCAGGCATCCTTCACCACCGTGTGGATCGCCGATGGCGGGCAATGGCGCATGCATCGCGTGCTCAGCTACGCACATGGCCCGGCACCGTACACGCCGCCAGCACGCACCCTCGCCCTCCCCGCTGCAGTGCTGGCACGCTACGCCGGCCAGTATCGTTCTGCACGCATCGGCAGCATCGTGGTCGTGGCCGATGGGGACCATCTGCGGCTCACCGCCGGCAGCTTTGTCGCCACCTTGTATCCGGAATCGACGACCCGCTTCTTCGCGATGGAACGCGACCTGCGCTTTGACTTCGAAGCCGATGCAGCCGGCGCAATCGTCGCGCTGGCCGCCTACGAGCATGGCGAGGTCAGCGACCGTGCAGTGCGCGAGCCCTAGCCGCGGCGGTGCAGCCACGCCCGCGCAGTGGCAGCCCCACCCATTCCACTCATCCTCACCACGACCATTCGGCCGCCCCGGCGACCGCAGGCCATGGGTCGCTTCGAGCCCCGTCCCTGCACGTCTAGCCCCTCATCTACTGAGGTAGCAGGCATCTGATGGTGATTCGGGTAGCACTGTTGATCACCACCTTGAGCGCGGCCGTGATGGGCCATGCACAGGCCGCGCCCGCTGCTGAGGCGCAACCCCAGGCTGCCAAGCAGCCCGCAGATGCTCATTGCGACCACGCCGGCCAACTGCAGCAACTCCGGCATGCTGTCTTCGCTGGGCCGGGCCACATATGCGATCGCCAGGAACAGCGCACACCCCAGGGCCTGCAGCAAGACAAACATCGGTTTTACGCGGACCCTTGTGGCTCTTCCCTGGCAAGCATCGTGCCGCGTCCCATCCCGTGATGGGGGACCTGCACCGGCACATGGCGCCGGGCGGGAGCGAAGCACAGGACCGCATTCGGTCAACTGCATCTTTCAATGCCGGCCAGCGCACCAGGCGTTGCGGTGGCCGACCGGGCGCGCCGGCAGGGCTGCGCAGCGTCGCGCGCGCCGGTCGTGCGTGGTTCCCTTACCCACTGCAGCCATGCCTCGACTTGCCATGCATTGGTAGATACCATCCAAGATAAATCAAATACCAATTTGGCATGGAGATCTTTGATGCGACACCGCCGATCGTTTCGTATTGAAGCCGTGCTGACCGCCGCAGCGCTGGCCGCTGCAGTGCTCCCCGGCGCCGCTGCTGCCGAGTCCGCCACGCCGGCGACTGCCCCGGCGGTGTTTCCTGCGCCCACGTCGTTGCGCTTGCTCGGGCCGGAGCTGAGCTTGGGCACGTCGGTGGTGCTGGTGCGCCCCAAAGGCACCGACGCGGCCTCCGAAGCCTTGGTACGCAAGGTGCTCACCGCCGCCGGCGTGCGCAAGATCCGCGTTGCCACCACACCCGCCAGCGAGCCAGGCACCGTGCAGGTGGTGCTAGGCCTGAGCGATACCGCCAGCGTGCGCAGCGCACTGGAACAGACCGGCGCGGCACTGCCCGAGCGTGACGAAGCCTATGCACTGGGCAGCCGCGCCAGCGGCACCGGCGTCACCATCGTGCTGGCCGGCAAGGACAGTGATGGCCTGTACCACGCGGCGCAGACCTTTCGGCAATTGGTGACCGCCGGGCAGATACCGTCGGTGGCCATCGCCGATGCGCCGTCCATGCCGGTGCGCGGCTCGATCGAAGGCTTCTACGGCAAGCCCTGGAGCATGGCCGAGCGTGAGGACCACCTCGCCTTCCTCGCCCGCTTCAAGGCCAACACCTATATCTACAGCCCCAAGGACGACGTGTTCGCCCGTGAGCGCTGGCGCGAGCCTTACCCCGCGGCCACGCTCAAGGCGCTGGGCAAGGTGGTGGAAGTTGCCAACCGCGAGCACATCAACTTCGTCTACGCGATATCGCCGGGCCCGTCGGTCTGCTACAGCGATCCGGCCGAGCTGGACGCCATCCGCCGCAAGTTCAGCGCATTGCGCAAACGCGGCGTGCGCAGTTTCTATGTCGCCTTCGACGATATCGAATACACCAAATGGAACTGCAAGGCCGACGAAGCCGCCTTCGGCCCGTCTGGCGAACAGGCCGCGGCCACCGCGCAGGCTAAGTTGCTCAACGCCGTGCAGGCAGATATCGCCGCGGCCGGCCACGGCTCGCTGATCATGGTGCCCACCGAATACTTCAACGCCACCGTGTCGCCGTACAAGACCACGCTGCACAAGGCACTGGATCCGCGCGTGGTCATTCAATGGACCGGTACCGACGTGGTGCCCGCCTCCATCTCGGTAACCGACGCGCGCAACGCGACCAAGGCCTTCGGCCGCAAGACGCTGCTGTGGGACAACTACCCGGTCAACGATTTCGCCGAAACCACCGGGCGTCTGCTACTCGCCCCGTACGACCGCCGCCAGGCAGGGCTGTCGGCGGAGCTGAGCGGCATCGTCTCCAACCCGATGAATCAGGAAGTGGCCAGCCGGCCGGCGGTGGCGGGCTTGCTCGCCTTCGCCTGGAACGATGTTGGTTATGACGCGCAACGCACCTGGCGTTACGCCGCGCGCGATCTGGCCGGCAACGACCCGCTGGTGACCCAGGCCTTGCTGACCTTCTTCGACACCCAGCACGTTGCGCCGACCTTCGGCCACCTACCCTGGCAACCGCAGGCGCCGCGCCTCAAGGCACTGGTCGATGATGCACGTGATGCGCTGGCCAGCGGCGACCAGGCGGCCATCACCCCGGCACTGCACGCACTCGGCAACGCCGCCGATGCACTGGCGGCCGCGCCGGCGCAGATCCGCGCCGGCAGCACCACTCAGGCCTTCGTGCGCGAAGCCGACCCGTGGCTCAGCGCAGCGCAGTTGTGGGGCCAGTCATTGCGCCGCAGTGTCAACGGCGTCTCAGCTGCGCCCGCTGCCAACACGCAAGCGGCCACCCAGCAGTTCGATGCGGCCAAACAATTCGCCGAACAGGCGGCCGCCATCCAGTCCATCCCCGGCGCCACCCGTTTTGCCGGCTCGGTGAAGGTGGCAGACGGCGTGCTGGACAGCTTCGTCAAGGACGCCCCTGGCTTGGTATACGTGCCAGCTGCGCAGGAGTAATCGCACGGTGGCGCGTTGCAGGCGCTGCCGTGATGGCAGCGCCCGTCGTGCTTGGACCAGCGTTTGCGCGTGATGGGCGATCGCCGTCGCGCTGCTTGATCGGTGCCTGCACGCCTGAGGCCTTCCGTTCGGCTTTACCTGTCGTGGCGCGCAATCAACGCGTGCGCGGTTGCAGTGGCGGCCGCGCCGAGACACCGCAGCGCGCCCTTCACTGATCCAAAAACGCCAGCACGCTCGCGACGAACGCGGCGTGGTACTGGAATGCCGCGCCGTGGCCGGCGTCCTGGTAGACGATCAGCTGCGCGTGGGGAATGCGCCTGGCCAGCGCTTCGCTGTGCACGGGCGGCACCAGGCGGTCGTGATCGCCGGCGGTGATGAGCACCGGCATGGTGAAGCGGGTGAGGTCTTGCGCGGGTTGCCGCGCCCATGCCTTGATCGCCTGCAGTTGCCGCCAGAACGCGCGGGGGCTGAGCGGTTTGTCGCGGTGCTGGGTGCGCTCGGCGAGGCGATCCAGGAACGCGGTTGCGGCGTGCCGCCCGCGCTGGCTGGCGGTGAAAAACAGGAAGTACTTCGGGTCGCGGCGCGTCAACGCACCTTTGAGAATCTGCGGCAGGCTGATTGCGCCCACCTTGTCGATCCCCGCGCCGCCGGCCGGGCCGCTGCTGGCCAGGATGAGCTTGCGCACGCATTGCGGCGCCTGCCGCACGATGTCCTGCGCCACGAAACCGCCGAACGAGGTGCCGAGCAGATCCACTTGTGCGATGCCCAGGCTGCCCATCAGCGCGATCATGTCGTGCGCCATGGCGGCGATCGTCAGCGGCGCGGTGCCGCCCGAGCCGCCGATGCCGCGGGCACATATCGTCGAGACCGCGGCTGCGCTGTTTCGCGAGCGCGGCTACGACGGCGTGGGCGTGGCCGAACTGATGGCCGCGGCCGGCTTCACCCATGGCGGCTTCTACAAGCACTTCCGCTCCAAGGCGGACCTGATGGCCGAGACCGCCGCACTGGGTTTTTCCAAGACCGCTGCCGCCTCCGATGCGGTGGATGTGGCCGAATTCCTCAGCGATTACGTCTCGCGCAAGCATCGCGATGGCCGTGCACGCGGCTGCACCATGGCCGCGCTCTGTGGCGACGCCGCGCGGCAACCTGAAGCCATCAAGGCCGAATTCGCCAGCGGCATCAGCACGTTGCTGGACACGCTGGCCAACGCCGATGACGCGCGCAACGCTGCGCAACGGCAGCAGGTGCGCGCCGACACCATCGACCGGTTGGCCCACGCGATCGGCGCGGTGGTGCTCTCGCGCGCCTGCCCCGACGATTCACCACTGGCAGACGAGATCCTGGAGGTCTGCCGCGGGAAGATCCTGGCTGCCCTGCCCGGGCAGCCAGCCAGGTAACGGGCGCGCTTAGCGACAGTGACACGGTCGGGCCCGGCTGAGACGCCGCGATCCGCTGCGACGGCCGTGCTGATGACCGAGATCGCCATGCATGTGGCCTGCCTGCGTCAGCGGCGCCCCTCGCCCGCTGCCTTTGGTGAACCGACGTCACCCCGCCACTTGGCTGCCGCAGCACTGAGATGCAGACAGCGTGGACCTTGCACCTGGCTGGATAGCTGGCTTGCGTCCGTCTGCACGTGGTGCGCGCCGCTCAGGCAGCGGGAATCAGCTGAACGGCGCTGAACGGACCTGTGTTCGGACGGAAGCTCCGCCGAGAGCCCCGCTGAGCGGGAATCCGAGGCCTGCCGGCGCTGCTGCCCGTCACTGCCTGGGCGAATGGAGCTGCTGGTTCGGCGTAACGCAGACGCCACCAGGCAGACGCCGCTCCGGATTCCAGTAAAGGCCGCTATGCATCGCGGGAACCAAACTGAAGTAGCCCGGGTCCTGGCATCTACATCGCGCGATGCGTGCCGCAGAAGGACACGTCGGTGGACGCTTTATTCAAATGGCGTACTCAGCCAGAGAATGGTGACGGTCGAGGGCGTCTGCAATCGTCGTCATTCAAACGCTCATTTGCTAGGCTGCGGCGCGTTGGCATGCGTACGGCATCCAAGCTCGAAATCCGCAGAAATCCGCAGAAATCCTGCTGAAAAACCGGATCGTCCTGTGCGTGGAGCACATTTCCCGAATTGTCAGCGCCAGGCATTTTCACTAGATCGCGATGGATAACGGCGCTGATTAAATTGGTGAGTCAGCGTCTTCGGCCAAGCGCACCTCGGGCAGCTCGATATAACCGTCCTCCAAATGCTTTAAACCAACCCATATAACAAGGCACCTTATCGACCTCAATTTCGATAGATCGATGCGCATGAGTGCGGCCAGTTTATTCCTGAAAATAAACTGCGAGCAGCCCTGCATGTGCGAACGCGCAGAGCCACACTCGATTCCGATAGTGCGCAAGCTAGAGTCCGCTAACTACAGTAGTGTCCGTCTTTACTGGTTGAGTTCGTTATCTACCGCTACGTGGTAGGTGAATTGCCTACATCTACGATCGTCTTCCCTGATGCCATGCGACTTTGATCGCATTTAGGATGCTCGCCGTTTCACCGCAAAGAATAAACGGACGCAAGCGTACAGCTTGTAAGGAATAGCCTTAAACCATTTCGGCTATTGCTCGAATCAATAAATCCTATTGAAGAGTTTCTTCTGAATACTGGCTGTCCAATCCTGTTTTAGAAGTTCCACCCATCGCCGTTAAACCATCAGGCAATTGAGGCGGCGCTACAAAACAGCCCTCTCGGCTGCGGTTCGCGACGACATCCATGGGGATGGATTCGCCAGCAACTTAAATGTCAATAACACGTGAATAAACTCTTGCGCCGGTCTGGGTCGGCGCAGGTCCACTGCGCCAGACGTTGATGTGAAGCGGCTAAGCGGCGCGCCATGACAGGAATCAGACCACCAATGAAACGCTCGCTCCTCGCAACGACGATCTCCTCCTGCCTTGTCCTGACTGCCTGTGGCGGCGGCGGTGGTGGCGGCAATGTCCGCAACGACCCGCCACCGACCACCACGGTGGTGCCGGCGCCGATCACCGATCCGACCCCCGCACCGGCCCCGACGCCTGCGCCAACGCCTGCTCCAACGCCTTCTCCGGCTCCCGCTCCCGCCCCCACCCCGACTGCCGATCCGCTGCCGAAAACTGCACCGGTGCCGGTCGCGCCCCCGCGCTACCAGGGCCTGGCCAGCAATCTGCTGGTGCCCACCAATGCGGATCTGGCCCAGCAGGCCGGCGCCAGAGGCCAAGGCGTCAAGATCGGCGTGATGGACGACAACCTGGTGCAGACCTACGCGCCGGTCGCTGGCAAGGTCGACGCGTTTACCGATTACACCGCCGTCCCCGGCGCAGCGGAATCCACGTCCAATCGGTTGCGGGGCCACGGCAGCGTGGTGTCTGCACTGGTGCTGGGTTCGGCGCAGGACGGCTTCGCTGGGGGTGTCGCGCCGGATGCCGACCTGATCTACGGCCGCATCTGCGCCGAGAATTCCTGTGGCACCCAGCAGGCGCGTCGCGCCGCAGTGGACATGGCTGCGGCCGGTGTCCGGATCGCCAACCTGTCGATCGGCGCCTCGTACGCCGATGCGGCCAGCAGCGCCAATGCGGCACTGGCCTGGCGCTTCGCGCTGACCCCGCTGGTGCAGGCAGATGCCTTGATCGTGGCCTCCACCGGCAACGATGGCGCCGCTGAAGCCTCCTACCCGGCCGCCGCGCCGGTGCAGGAAGCCAGCCTGCGCAACAACTGGCTGGCCGTGGGCGCGGTGGAGATCGACAGCGCCGGCAACCCGGCCGGGCTGAGCAGCTATTCCAATCATTGCGGTTCCGCTGCGCAGTGGTGCCTGGTGGCGCCGGGCATGTACGCCGCCCCGGCCCTGGCCGGCACCGAGT
Source organism: Xanthomonas sp. NCPPB 2922 (assembly GCF_041520885.1). Taxonomy (NCBI): domain Bacteria; kingdom Pseudomonadati; phylum Pseudomonadota; class Gammaproteobacteria; order Lysobacterales; family Lysobacteraceae; genus Xanthomonas; species Xanthomonas sp. NCPPB 2922. The sequence goes on from NZ_JBGOFY010000031.1 coordinate 30,936, forward strand.
TGCAGGGCCAGATCGCCGGCACCTCGTTCTCCACTGCCGCTGTCAGCGGCGTGGCCGCGCAGGTACTCGGCGTGTATCCCTGGATGAGCGCTTCCAACCTGCAGCAGACCCTGCTGACCACCGCCACCGACCTGGGCGATCCAGGCGTCGACGCGTTGTACGGTTGGGGCATGGTCAATGCCGCCAAGGCGATCAAGGGCCCGGGCCAGTTCGCCAGCAACTGGGCGGCAAACGTGACCTCCGGCTACGACAGCACCTTCAGCAACGACATCTCCGGCAGCGGCAACCTGACCAAGAACGGCGCCGGCAGACTCACCCTGAGCGGCAACAACAGCTACGCCGGCGGCACCAGCATCAGCGACGGCGTGCTGGCCCTGTCGGGCAGCGTGCGCTCCGACGTGCTGGTGCTCAATTCGGCCACGTTTGAATCGCGCGGCGGCACCATCAACGGCAACTACAGCCTGGTCAACAGCACCGGCACCACCGCGATCGAACTGGGCAAGGGCCTGACCGTGACCGGCCAGGCCAGCCTGAAAGGCAACCTGTTGTTGCTGCCGGAAGCGGCGGGCTACACGGTTGCCGGCAGCGAGCGCATCGTTCGTGCCGGCACCCTGCAGGGCACCTTCGACAGCGTGCAGTACGCCAACAACTTCTTCTGGACCGCCGCGCTGGCCTATGACCCCACCAGCGTCACCGCCACGCTCACCCGCAATGCCGCTGCCGCCAGCGCACAGGCTGCCGGTGCGTCGCAGTCGGTGGTGGCCGGCGCCCGTCAGGCCGACAGCCTGGTCAAAGCCCTGGATACCCGCGTGGCGTCCGGCGACACCGCAAACCTGGGCGGCGTCATTACCGCGACCGGCGCGCTGCTACTGGCCACCGATGCGCAGGTTGCCAGCTCGCTGCCGACGCTCGTGGGCCAGGTCCACGGCATCGAACGCACGCTCGGGTTCCAGTCCGCGCTCAACGATGCACGTGTGGCGGCAGATCGCCTGCCGCTGCTGGCCAGCACCACCACGCTGACCACCTGGATGCAGGGCAGCTACCTCGACGGTGACCTGAGCCGCGCCGGCTACGCGTCGGCCGATTACACCCAGCGCGCAACCACCGTGGGCTTCGACATGCCGCTGGGCGGCGCCGGCACCATCGTGGGTGCAGCGCTCACCTCGGGCGAAGACCGCGGCACCATCAGCGCCTCGGCCAGCCGCCTGCGCGCCGACCGCTACGCGATGACCGCCTACCTGTACCAGCCGGTCGGCATGGCCTATCTCTCGGCGATTGGCTCATACGGCATGGGCAGCGTGGAAACCGAACGCAGCGTGCAGGCCGGCAGCATCGGCGAGCGCCTGCAAGATCGTCGCCACGACACCAACTGGTCGCTGCGCACCGAACTGGGCTTGTTGCCGCGCGCCGGGCTGTCACCGTTCGTGGCCGCCGGTGTGGTCAGCCAGACCCAGGACGCCTTCAGCGAAGCATCGGTCACCGGCCTGGGCCTGAGCGCAGCCAGCGACACGCTGCGCGCCGGTTACGGCGAAGTGGGCGTGCGCGGTCACCTGGCGCATGGCAAGTGGGGCTTCGACGGCCTGGTTGCCTATCGCTCGCTGTTTGGCGACAACCGCGCCGACTTCACCGCCTGGTTCACCGGCCTGCCCGAGGCGCGGTTTACCGTTGCCGGTGAGCCGCTGTCCAAGGAAGCGCTGCGTGCGTCGGTCGGCGTGCGCTACAGCGTCAGCGACACGTTCTCGCTGTACGGCAATGTGGGTGCCGAGCGTGGCAGTTCCGATGCCAGCAGCGTCAACGCCAATGTCGGCCTGCGCTGGCAGTTCTGAGGCACGCCGGGTCACTGGTAACAAACAAAAGGCCCCGGCATTGCCGGGGCCTTTGCTGTTTCAACACTGCAACCGCGGCAGGATCAGAAGCTCCAGCCCCAGGTCACCTGCCCCCCATACGCGGTCTGGCCATCGCCATTGAGACCTTGCAGCGACAACGCCATGCGGCTGCTCGGCGAGGTGATCAGATTCACGCCCACTTCGCCCACCACCGCATTCTTGGCCAGGGTCACGCTGTGCACCGAGAAGCTGGTGCCCGCGCCGATGAAGCCCGCCGAGCGCTGCACCTGGCGGTCGCCATAGGCATGCCGCCAACCCACCGATGCGTAAAGGCCGGCCTGTTGGCCCAGCTCCCAACGGCCGCGCACACCCACCGTGCTGGTGGTGTACTCGTCCTTGGCGCTGTCCACCGACAGCCCGGCAATGCCGCCACGCTCGCTGAAACCGTCGGTCTTCAGATGCGTGTAGGCCGCCGCGACGAACGGGCTGTACACCGCGGTGCCCGCCTGCAGGTTCCAGGCCGCTTCCAGCGAGACCGTGGTGGCCGTGGCGTCGTACTCGCTGCTCAGACGTTCTTCCATCACGCCGGGCAGAATCACGCGGCGGGTACTGTCGACACGATAGTCCGCATAGTCCACCCCACCCTGCAGGGTGAAAGCGGACCAGTCGGCCTGCGCGTACACGCCGACATGCGTGGCATCGATATCGGCACGATCATCGTTGGCACGCGACCAGCTTTCCAGGTCCTGGTTACCCACCGCAACGCCGATCAGGCTGCGCTCGCCGATGCGACGTTCGGCACCGGCCATCACGCCATCGTCTTCGCGCCGCACCGAGTTGGCATTGCTGTCGCCGTCGATCCGGTTCGGACGGCTGCGGCCGGCGATCCAGACCGTGGTGTCGCCCACGCGGGTGTCCTGGCTGTCGCCACGCAGATGGCTGCCGATGCCGCTCATCAGGAAACGGCTATCGAGCATTGCCGTCGCGGTAGTGGCGTGGCTTTCGCCGGACAGCGAGGCGAATGCAGTGCGCACGGCCTGCGGGTCGTCCGGCAAACGCAGCACTGCCTGCAAGATCGGGCTGGTGGTGGGCAGGCCATCTACACCTGCGGCACTGGCCTGCTCGTTCGGCGTCACCGCAATGTCGACCATCGACACCGTATTGCGCCCAAACGACACCGACAGCCCACCGGCACTCACGCTGACATTCGGGTCAATGAACGCGTAGTCGGAGGTGATGTTGGTGAACTGGCCGCTCAGGCCACCACCGGCATTGATCAGCGGGATGTCCACGAACAGGGGCATGTCCGGCGTGCGTATCAATTGCAGGGTGCTGCCCGGCGCGACCACCGCCGTGCCGCCCACCGTGACCGGTGTGACCGTGCCGGTACTTCCCGGGGTTACTTGCCAGGTGGAACCTGGATTGATGGTGGCATTGCCGCCAACCGTGATCGAGCCGCTGTCGCCGCCACTGAGCAGGGTGCCCGACAGGTTCAGCCCGCCGATGGTGCCGCTGCCGATGAGCGTGCCGCCCGGGCCCACCGTCACCGGCCCGCCCAGGGCCGCGCCCGGATTGGCCGGGTTGCCCACGCTCAAGGTGCCGTCACTCACCGTGGTCGGCCCGGTGAAGCCACCGCTGTTGGCGGTCACCAGCAAGGTGCCGGTGCCGTCCTTGACCAGGGTGCCGGTGCCCGACAGGGTGCCTGCATAGGTGCCGTTGGCGTCCTGCAGGAACACCAGCGCTGCGTTGTTGAGGATGTTGCCTTGCAGGCTGTCGGTGTCGCCGATCAGGGTGCCGGCATTGATGGTGGTACCGCCGAGATAGCTGTTGACGCCAGCCAGCGTGACCGCACCGGTGCCGTTCTTGATCAGCGTGCCGCTGCCGGTGATGTTGCCGGCAAAGGTGCCGTCACCGGCCTGGTCGAACACCAGCACGGCGTTGTCCAGGATGTTGCCCTGCAGGCTGCTGGTGGTGCCCTGCAAGGTGCCATCGGCAATTGTGGTGCCGCCGCTATAGCTGTTGGTGCCACTCAGCGTGAGCACGCCATCGCCTTGCTTGACCACATTGCCGGTGCCGCTGATGGCGCCGGCGAAGGTGCCGTCGGTTGCCTGGTCGAACACCAACGTGGCGTTGTCGACCACGTTGCCCTGCAGGCTGGTGGTGTTGCCGATCAGGCTGCCGGCGCTGACCAGGGTGCCGCCGGTGTAGCTGTTGGCGCCGGTCAACACCAATGCACCGGCGCCGGTCTTTTCGACACTGCCGGTGCCGCTGATCACACCGGCATACACGCCGCCACCGGCCTGGTCGAAGACCAGCGCCGCGTTGTCGAGGATGTTGCCTTGCAGGCTGGTGGTATCGCCGATCAAGGTGCCCGCGGTGATGGTGGTGCCGCCGGTGTAGGCATTGGCGCCATTCAAACGAAGATCGCCCGCGCCGTCCTTGGTCACCGAGCCGGTGCCAGTGATCGAACCGGTGAACACGCCATCGGCGGTCTGGTTGAACACCAGCGCCGCGTTGTCGACGATCGCACCTTGCAGGCTGGCGCTGTCGCCCACCGTGGTACCGGCATTGAGCGTGGTGCCGCCGGTGTAGCTGTTGGTGCCATCCAGCGTCAGCGTGCCGGTCCCGGACTTGACCAGCGCACCGTTGCCGCTGATGTCACCGGCCAGGGTCAGATCTGCCGCGTTGGCGACATCGAGCGTGGCGCCGAGGGTGAGCGCGTTGCCCAGCGCCACCGCCACGGCATTACTCAACGTCGCATTGCCCAGTACCGAGAGGCTGCCGGTGCCCAGCGCCGTGTTGCTGCCCACTCCGAGCGTGCCGGCATTCAAGACGGTGCCGCCGGTGTAGCTGTTGGCGCCATCCAGGGTGAGCGTGGCGGTGCCGTCCTTGATCAGCCCACCGGCGCCGCTAACCGGGCCACTCAGGGTCAGGTCGTTGCTGCCGGCCACGGTCAGCGCGCCGGTGAGGTCCACCGCATTGGCGATGGCAAGCGCCTGATCGGCATCCAGTGTGGTGCCGCCAGCAGCAGTGAGCGTGCCGGTGCCCAGTGCCTGGGCATCGCCCAGCACCAGGGTGCCGCCGCCCAGGGCGGTGCCGCCGGTGTAGGT
>NZ_JBGOFY010000032.1:0-33573 GCF_041520885.1 Xanthomonas sp. NCPPB 2922
AATCTCCTCGGGGTAGGGAATTGGACTCCAAACTGAGGCGCTACTCAAAATTGGGGGGGACGTCGGACCTTCCAAAAGCTCATCGCCGTTTTCGAGCAAGAAGGGCGAGCCATGCCGGTGCCCGACGGTCACAGCCAGGCCCAGGCCGAGCGCGAGGCTCGCCGACCTTCTGATGTGCTGTCCTTGCCGCTCGGGCGCGGGGCAGGGCATATCGAGGTGTCCCGCAGCATGGCGACCATTGCCCGTGGGTTGGGACTGCTGGAGGCCGAGGATGCCAAGCCGCCCCGCGAGCCACGTTCGGTCGCCGAGCTCGCGGAGGAGGCCAGCGACGAATGGGGAGTGGCTGTTCAAGCGGATCCCCGCTTGGCGAAAACACTCCACGCAACACTGGACCTGCTGCAATGGATCAGGGAACGCGTGGCTGCCTTCGCCGAAGATGCCCGGCTGCGCCCGGACCTCAACGAGCTGCTGCGGCGACTGCGGCGCTTCAAGGCAGCCGCCATGAAGTTCGCCCGGCGGCTGCTGGCCGAGCGTCGCGCCGAGAAGTTGCATCACATGGCCGAAAACTCATGGAACGACTTCGTTGCGAACAATCCCGAGCCCGGTCCGTCGTGGATGCAGGGAGGATGGAAGCAGAGGCGTGGTCGCCGACTGAGCACCCTCGAAGCCCGAGTCACAGAGCTAGCCGATGCAAGGGCCAGGGTGACCCCGGAGGAACAAGCCCTCTGCGAGAAAGAGGCGTTGGCCAGTGCGGCGCATCTGGAGGTATGGAGCCGAGACATGCTCCAGCGCTATCCCTTGGCACTCGACATGGCGAATGAACCCGATGAGCCGCGTCCAAGCCCTGTCATCGTCGCACCTCCTGCGCCGGCCTACGTTCCCCGGCCGCCGCGTTTCCACTGAAACCAAAGAGCCCCGCACTGCGGGGCTCGTCTTGATGTAGTTCCAAATGGTCGGACGATGGCGCCACTAAACTACGCTGCCTCAGCTTCCGCCTCCGCTCGCACTTCGAACTCGACATGCACGCCGTCGTAAGGTAAATGCAGAGCACCGGTTTCGGTTTTGTTGATCAGGCCGCAGTCCACCAAGGCAGTCGCGTCGGTGTGGACGCCTTTCACGTCACGGTCTACCCGTCGAGCCAGCTCTCGCACGCCCAGCGGGCCGGTGCCGGCAAGAGCCTCCAGCAGACTCCAGCGGTTGGCATTCAGTGTTCTCAGAAGATCTTCGCCGCTCGTGAAAGTGAAGCGCGGCACGGCGTCGCCTTTTCCGCGCGCTGCAGCTTTCATCTGCGCTTTCACTTCCTCTATCGTGGCGACCCCAATGGTCAGAATGTTCTTTTCCATGTTGTCCTCACAGTAGGGCCACATCGGCCCAAAAATCATCGGTTAATTGATCCAGGGTGGTGAAGTTGTAAGGCATTTCCACCGCGCCTATGTGCTTGTGGTCGCCTTTGCCTGCTTCGTTGTCGTAACGTAATACACATGTCCCAGCGACCACGTAAGCCAAACCATATTTGTAGTTGTGGGCACTACCGCGCACGGGCTTGGGCACAAGCACGATACGTATTTCAGCAAAAGCATCTTCACCCAACTTGACGCGGCGATCTGTCAGCACCTGACTCTTGCTGCTCATGTTGTAATCCTGACAACAACCAAAGGTGTTGTCAACATTACATCACTCACGCCCCGTGTAGGGTTCAGTGAAGCGTTGGGCGCTTCTTGCTGCGCACTGGATCCAACTGGACCCCCTTGGTCTTCCGGCCTGCGCGCCATTCTTCCACTGACGGGAGCTCCCGAACGATGACGGCTTCCCGTGTGCGCACCGGCTGGGAGGGCCGGGGAGGAGCGTGGTCCAACGATTGAGCGGCGTTGCCTCCCTCAGGCGGCTTCTTCCGGCTGTAGACGATCAGCTCGCCAGCAGAGGCCCAAGCGTTGCAAACATTCCGTTGGCGCACCAGCGGCTCGTCCGAAAGGGTCTGACTCATCAGCGCTGCGAGCAACTGGCTGGCGAGTTCGAACTGTTGGGGGTTGGTGGTCATGAAAGCTCCTACGTGTGTGTGGGGAATCCTCATCCAACCAAGAATTGCCGCTTCCGCAAGATCTCGCTTGTGGTCTCATTTCACAAATTTGAATACGAGGAAAGATTTTATTTTTAATATGCCCAAAGTTGATGGGTGGAGTGCTGTCGCTCTCCCCAGCAGTCGGAAAATAATGGGCCTGCGTTGCTGGAGGAGACACGCCTAGCAGGCGTCGGAGGCCGGACGGCCACCCTCCCTCGGGAGCCTACCCGGTCCCCAAGAAGTCCAAGGTTCGCAGGCACGGGGACTTGCAGCGCTGCCGCTCGCTTGGCTATGATCAGGTATCACGCGGGGTATCATTTTTGGATCACCCCCATTCCAGGATAAGCTAGGAAAATCAATTGGTTGGCGTGGGAGGATTCTGTTCCCATCGCCCGCTCCAGCCGTGGAAGGCCGTGATGGCAACTGACGGCGCTGGCTATCCCAGAAGGCGAGCACGAGCCTCGAACGGCCCGCCAGGCAGTGTTGAGGTGATGTTTGCAACCTTCGCGCCCTTAAATTTGGATGCCTTGAAGCGTATCTCTTGGTAGCTGCTGATTTGCAGCTCCATAGATTTGCCTTTCCCTCGTGCGCTGTCTGATTGACTCCATGTGATGCAGCGGCTGTTAGCTGCCCGGCGATGTCACGATCAAAGCACCCATCGCAGGAAGGCAGAGGACGCTGGTGTATCTGGAAGACGCGCTGATGTCTGCACCTTCGCTCGATGTTCTTGCAGGTCAGCTAGTAATTGCCGCGTGGTTTATTGCGTTTGGTTGCTTGTTGCTGATCGTGTCGAGACGCATGTCTGTTCGTGTGCGCTATTACTTCCAAAGCTGCTTCATAGGAAGCATGGTCGTCGGGTTGCTGCTGGCCTTCCTGCTGCCGTCTTCGTTGTACGTTCTGAAATTTACGCTGATGCTTGCTCTTGCAGTCGTCATAAGTTTGATGGGGTTGAAGCATGGGCCGCGCAAATACGTATGGTTTGGTTTGCTCGCGGTGGTGCTGGCCTACGCTGCTGTAGCGCTTCAATACGTGCTTATGGAAACTGCAAGATAGCGCGGCAGATCCATTGAAAGCGGCAGCAAGATGGATAACCCTAAGGTTCGAAACTAGCTAATTCCACTGCCTCTCTAGGGCAGTACTCGTTACCTGACTGCTATACCGCTCAACGCCGCAGAGCGCATTGATGTGATCGCACAGCTGCGCGAAGACACGTTGATGGATGCGCCGCAAGAAACCCCACGCACTGTTGCGGCATCAGCTGCATGGGTGCTGGCGCGCCTCGCCATTCTGCACGGCCGGACACAATCAGGAGAGGCGTCTGTGTCACCGGCGCTGCGCCGTTTTCAGCGGCTCAGCGGCTCAGCAGCTTGCCGAAGGCCGCTTCGTTTGATTCAAGGGTGTGCTTGCGAAGGCGCGATGCATCTGAGAGTTGAAATGCCCGGCTTGGGTATGTGCTCCATCCGCTCACTGCGTGACATCTGCGATTCGAACGAAAAGCTCAAACACGCCATGCGTACCACCGCCTAACGGCCAGGCCGTCATGGCGCAGTCGATCGCACTCGCGCGCAGCGGATCAATCACACGTCATGCTCACGCACCCTGAGCGACGGTGGGCAGGTGGCACTGTTGCCCTGGGAGAAACGCATGAGCACCGACAACGACAGCAATCGAGGCCCCTCCGATCCAAACCCGCCGGATGGCGTCAAGGCGCCGGGCAAGCCGCATGCCCCTGTGCAGGAAGGTCCGGCACAAGACAGCGAGATCGATGATGAGGACAGCATCGAGGACTAGGACGCTTGAGCATGCCGTCCTCTCAGACGGATGCCGGGCAGGTGTGTAGACCGCTGCTGGCGCCATCGTTGGCGAAGCGGCCGCGCAGTTCGCTTCGCTATTTTCTTCCCCGCCGTCAGGAAGCTCCTGATTGAGCGGGGTCGAGCGTACGCCCATAGTGGCAACATCCTTCGACACAAGCGCCATGGCCACCACGCACACCCAGTTGGTTGGAGCACTCCTCAAAGGCATGCGGCGCGCCGAATATGCGCGGGCCGCGTCGGTCGCCTACGCCGCCGGCATGGCGGACCAGATGAACAGCGGCTTCGGCACCCTGGACGATGCCGGCAAGGTGCTGGAGATGTTCGGGCTGGATGCCGAGCAAATTCAAGAGCTTGGCTTGATCGGTGTGGAGGAGCTTGGGGAGACGGTGTTCCATGCCTGGTCGATCAATGCCGGCGAAGTGGAGCGCGTCAGGCAGTGGTTTTGCGCGCCACGGGTCGAATTCGTCGGCAAGCACTGCAGCGAGCTGATCCGTACCGGGCGCATCGGCCCCGTTTTGACCATGGCGCGCGAGCAGGCGCTGCTGCGGCCACGCTGAGCGGGCCTGCAACTGCCGTGCTGCAGCCGCTTTACGCTGGGCGGTGCAACGGCAATACTCGCTGACCTGTCCAAGAATTTTGCTTCGCCCATGCGCCAAGGTTCGCCTGCGTCACCCTCCGCCGCCGCCAAAGCCCAACTGCTGGAAGAGCTGCGCAAGCTCGAGCAGGAAGAGGCGCAATTGAAATACGCCCAGACCCTGGAAGCGTTCGACCAGGTGATCGAGACGCTGACCCAGTTCGGTGGCCGTTTCAACACCAAGCAAAAAGCCCAGATCGCTTCGCTGGCCACGACGGGCAAGGTCAAGGGCCCGCTGACCTCAAGCGGCGAGGTGGCCGCCAAGTACTGGCTGCCGCATTCGGGCGAGACCTGGTCTGGCCGTGGTCGCACGCCGCGTGCGTTCAAGGCGTGGGAGGGCACCAGCTCTTATAAGGAATGGAAAGCCAAGCACCCGGACAAGCGCTTTCCGTTGTATCCGGGCTGAGCTGCGGTCTGTCGTTGCTTGTGGCACACACGCAGAGAGATGGAAATCAAACGGCCGCGCGGGCGAGATCGACAGCGTCACGCTTGGTAGCGCGGCCGCGCGCTGCGGGAAGGGTCAACACAGTCTGGCGGCCTCCGGCGTGACCCTTTGTCGGAAGTGATGCTAGCGCTCGGCTACGCGATAACCGATGCCGTTTGCAAGCGCATCGCGATTACTGTCGAACATCAGCCGCTTGCGCGTAGACAAGGCCTAAGCGAGCGCGAGGCTGCAGGTGGGCATTGCACCCTGCATGGCATCGCTGATAGGTCATCGCCTGCCCACACCAGCCGCGCGTGCCGCCGCATCTGGCGCAAGCTGGCCGTGATCGGCGCTGGGCCGGCTTGGCTACGCAGCCAAATCGAAAAGGCCCGCAATTGCGTCGGCTGCGCCCGCGCTGCAGGCTGCCACGTATCCGCTTACAAACAAGTAGCCACAAAAAAGCCCGCCTTCCATCCAATGAAAGGCGGGCTTGCTAACGCACGCTCAGGCAATCAGCCCACCTTGCACTCGAACACCGTGATGCTGCGCGGCGGTGCCAGGAACTCGCTGGCGCCGGCCGGCATGCTGTCCACTTCCAGCGCTTCGTCGGTAGACAGCGCGAGCTTCCAGTGCACCGGTTCGTCGGAGGAGGGCAGGGTGAAGGTCACGCCCTCGTGGTAGGCGTTGATCACGATCAGCAAGGTGGCGTCGTTGCCGCGTTCCTTGACGCCGGAGGTCTGCGCCTTGCCTTCCAGCAGCAGTCCTACCGAGCGCGCGCCGGCATCGGTCCAGTGCGCGTCGTCCATCTCGGTGCCGCCCGGATTGAGCCAGGTCAGATCGCGCAGGCCGGCTTCTTCGTTGTACTGCCCGTTGAGGAAGCGGCCACGCGACAGGATCGGGTAACGTTTACGTAGCGCGGTCAGTGATTTGACGAAGTCAGTCAGGCGGCCGTCGGTGGGGTCGTTCTCCCAGTCGAGCCAGGTGATTTCATTGTCCTGGCAATAGGTATTGTTGTTGCCGCCCTGCGACTGCGCCCGCTCGTCGCCGGCCAGCATCATCGGCGTGCCTTGCGACAGCAGCAGCGTGGCGAGCAGGTTCTTCATCTGCCGCTCGCGAAGTTGCAGGATGTCGGCGTTGTCGGTCTCGCCTTCTTCGCCGTAGTTGCACGAGCCGTCGTTGGAGGAACCGTCGCGGTTGTCCTCGCCGTTGTCGATGTTGTGCTTCTCGTTGTAGCTCACCAGATCGCGCAGCGTAAAACCGTCGTGCGCGGTGATGAAGTTTACCGATGCCCAGGGGCGGCGACCGCGGCGGTCGAACAGGTCCGCAGAGCCGGTGAAGCGAGTAGCAAACTCTGCCAGCTTGCCGTCCTCGCCCTTCCAGAACTCGCGCGCGTTGTCGCGGAATTTGTCATTCCACTCCGACCAACCCGGCGGGAAATGCCCCACCTGATAGCCGCCTGGGCCGCAATCCCACGGCTCGGCAATGAGCTTGACTTCCGACAGCAGCGGATCCTGGTTGCAGGCATCCAGGAAGCCACCGCGTTGATCGAAGCCGCTCGGCTCGCGGCCCAGGATCGTGGCCAGGTCGAAGCGGAACCCGTCCACGTGCATTTCGCCGGCCCAGTAGCGCAGCGAATCGTTGACGAACTGGATCACCCGCGAATTGCTCAGGTTGAGCGTATTACCGGTGCCGGTGTCGTTGATGTAGTAGCGCTTGTCTTCGGCAAGACGGTAATAGCTGGCGTTGTCGATGCCCTTGAACGAGAGCGTCGGCCCCAGTTCGCTGCCTTCGGCAGTGTGGTTGTAGACCACGTCCAGGATCACTTCCAGGCCTTGCTTGTGCATCGCCTTGACCATGTCGCGGAACTCGTCGCGATGGCCGCTGGAAAGGTAGCGCGACTTGAGCGCGAAGAAGCTGATGGTGTTGTAGCCCCAGTAGTTGCGCAGGCCCTTGTCCAGCAGGTGCTGATCATCCAGATACGCATGCACCGGCAGCAGTTCCACCGCCGTAATGCCCAGGTCCTTGATGTACTGCAGCACCGATGGCTGCGCCAGGCCGGCGAAGGTGCCGCGCACGGCTTCAGGCACCTGCGCGTTGCGCATGGTGTAGCCACGTACGTGGGTCTCGTAGATCACTGTCTCGTTCCACGGCTTGAGCAGGCGCGCATCGTCTTCCCAGTCGTAGGTATCTTCAACCACCACGCACTTGGGCATGAACGGCGCGCTGTCGCGCTCGTCGAAGCTCAGGTCGCCATCAGGATGCCCGACCGTGTAGCCATACAACTCGTCGGCCCACACCAGATCGCCATCGAGTTCGCGCGCATACGGATCCAGCAACAGCTTGTTGTGGTTGAACCGGTGTCCCTCGGTGGGTGCATAGGGACCGTGCACGCGGTAGCCGTAGCGCTGGCCGGGCTTTACGTCGGGCAGATAGCCATGCCAGATCTCGTTGGTGTACTCGGGCAGGTCGACCCGGCTTTCGTTACCTTGTTCGTCGAACAGGCACAGCTCCACACGCGTGGCGTGCGCGGAAAACAGCGCAAAGTTGGTGCCCTTGCCATCGAAGATGGCGCCGCGTGGGAATGGGCGGCCTTGGCGGATGCGGGAGGGGGTGGCATAAGCCGCGCTGGCGGGATGTCGCATTGGGCAGGATCTCGTGAACCGGCACGCCGGCATTAGGGGGCTCAAGCATTGCTGGTGAGGCTGTGCAAGACACGTCACGGCCGCAGTGGGGCGGCGTGAGGGTGGCTGCGCATACGTCGTTGTGTGATCAATCAACCATGCACGGTCAGCAACCGGCATCGTGATGCGTTGGTGGTTCGGCTCGATATCGCGCGTCATGTCGCGTCCGCTTGGTGCCACAACACGCGGCGTTGCCATCACCCATTGCTTGAGCAGCGCGCCGGCGCCCTGCTAGCATCGAGCCCGGTTGAGGCCGCGCGGTTTGCGTTGCCACTGCCTCGCTGAGTCGCTTTCGCTTCCCACTCCTTGGGGCCGTCGCATACCAGTCGGATCGACGCGTGCAGGGCGCATGGCAGCCTGGCAACGATCGGCTCATTGGCAGCGGAACGGGCTTGGGGCTTTCGTCGCCATCAGATCCCGACCATGACCAGGCCGCGCCGCGCGAATGCCGCGATGAAAATCGCCATCCTCTCCCGCAACAGCAAGCTGTATTCGACCCGCCGCCTGATCGAGGCCGGCCGCACGCGCGGGCACACCGTGCGCATCCTCGACCCGCTGCGCTGCTACATGCGCATTGCCGCGGATGGTTTCAGCCTGCACTACAAGGGCAAGCCGATCACCGGGTTCGATGCAGTGATCCCGCGCATTGGCGCATCGGTCACCCGGTACGGCACCGCGGTGCTGCGGCAGCTCGAATTCATGGGCATCTATACGCCCAACCCCTCCGACGCCATCCTGCGTTCGCGCGACAAACTGCGTGCGCACCAGCTGCTGGCGTCGCAGGGTATCGATATGCCGGTGACTGTCTTCGGCGACAATCCCGACGACACCCAGGATCTGCTGTCCATGCTCGGCCCACCGCCGCATGTGGTGAAGTTGAACGAAGGCGCCCAGGGCGCCGGTGTCATCCTGACTGAGAAGGCCAGCGCGTCGCGCGGCGTGGTCGAGGCGCTGCGTGGGCTATACGCCAATTTCATCGTGCAGGAATTCATCGGCGAGGCCGAAGGCGCGGACCTGCGCTGCTTCGTGGTGGGCGACCGCGTAGTGGCGGCGATGCGGCGCCAGGCAGCCGACGGTGACTTCCGATCCAATCTGCATCTGGGTGGCACCGCCGCCATGGCCAAGGCCTCCCCGCAGGAGCAGGATGTCGCGGTGCGCTCGGCACGCGCGCTGGGTCTGTCCGTGGCCGGGGTTGACCTGATTCGCTCGCAGCGCGGGCCCTTGGTGCTGGAGGTCAACTCCACCCCCGGCCTGGAGGGGGTAGAGGGGGTCTGCGGCGTGGATGTGGCCGGCACCATCATCCAGCATCTGGAGCAGGCCATCCGTTGATCGGGATGCCCGCTGTTTTAGCGAAAAGTTAACGAAACTCTAATCCTTGCCCCGCTAACGTCTGCCGACCGTAGCTCCGCTCTCGGCAGTGACGGTGATCGGGATGAACATTTGGCCCAGGTGCCTAGCCGCACCTGGGCCTTTTTGTGACGGCTTGCCGGCCCTCAGGTTCAGGTCTACATTCAGCAACAACTGCAATGGATCAGCGGACACCACGCATGACGCAACAGGGGGCAAGACCAACATGGAGAGAGGCGTCCGCACTCGGCGGCACGATCACCATTGCCCGCCAGGTTGCGCTTGGCCAGCGTGGGCATCTGCAGCGCGCCCTGCCCGCAGCCATCGTTGATCCCGCTGGCGTAGGTGTCTGGCAGTGGCGTCCGCGCTGCAACTTTCCAGCCCCATTGCCTGTCATAACAGACGCTGTGCGTGCTTCAGCACATGCAGGCTGTTCAATGCGGTATGACCGGCCAGCGGGCCTGATGCATGTGGGCCGCCTGCACGCGTTAGGCTACCGGCCCAGGCGCGTGATGAACGACGGCGGCCGAATGGCGCCGGATGCAGAATGCCAACCAGAAAACGATAAGGCGCGGCGGCAACGGCAGATCGCCAACCGCCGCGTCAGTGACTCAAAACAATCGAGGTTCCAGTGCGAATTCTAGTAATCGAAGACAACAGCGACATCGCCGCCAATCTGGGTGACTACCTGGAAGACCGTGGCCACACGGTGGACTTTGCCGCTGACGGCGTCACCGGCCTGCATCTGGCGGTGGTGCACGAGTTCGACGCCATCGTGCTCGACCTCAACCTGCCGGGCATGGACGGCATCGAAGTCTGCCGCAAGTTGCGCAATGAAGCGCGCAAGCAGACGCCGGTGCTGATGCTCACCGCACGCGACTCGCTGGACAACAAGCTGGCCGGTTTCGATTCCGGCGCCGACGACTACCTGATCAAGCCGTTCGCGTTGCAGGAAGTGGAAGTGCGGCTCAATGCACTGTCGCGTCGTGGTAAGGGCGTGCACACCCGCGTGCTGGAAACCGGCGACCTGGAATACAACCTGGACACGTTGGAAGTGCGCCGCCGCGGCAAGCTGCTGCAACTCAACCCCACCGCGCTGAAGATCCTGCAGGCGTTGATGGAAGCGTCACCGGCCGTGGTCACGCGCCAGGAACTGGAAACCCGCGTCTGGGGCGAAGAACTGCCCGACTCGGATTCGTTGCGCGTGCACATCCATGGCCTGCGTGCGGTGGTGGACAAGCCGTTCGACGTGCCGATGATCCAGACCCGCCACGGCATCGGCTACCGCATCGCCTCGCCCGATGCCTGAGAGCTCCAGCGGAACGCGGCCCGCCCGCAGGCGTGGCCGCTACCGGCGGCGCCTGCGCAGCCGCATCATTCTCTCGTTCGTGTTGCTGGGCTTCTGCCTGACGACGCTGTTCGCCTTCGCCACCACCTGGGCGCGCTCGCGCGTGGAAAACCAGCTGGTGGAGGACGTGATGAACCGCAATATCGACGCGTTCGCACAGCGGTTCTATTCCGACCCGTTGCGTAACCCCGACCTGCCGGTGCAGCAGATGCGCGGCCGCGTGGTGAAAAGCGACAAGTTCGAAGCGCTGCGTCGCGAGCAGCCCGAGTGGTACCAGCTACGCGATGGCATTCACACCATCTCCGGCGTGGACGAAGGCGGCAACGCGTATTCGTACAAGCTTGCGGTGCGCAAGACGCCCAGCGAGTGGTTTTTCCTCGCGTACGACATGACCCAGACGCTCAAGGGCGAGATCCAGCTCAAGCGCACCTTGACGTTGTCGGTGCTGGTTTTCAGCGGACTGTCGCTGCTGATCGGCTGGTGGTCCGCGTCCAAGGTCATGCGCCCGGTGTCTGACTTGGCCGCGCGCCTGCGCGCCTACCGCGGCGGCACCAGCGAACCGAAGCCGCTGGCCGCACATTTCCCTGACGATGAAGTGGGCCAGCTCGCCGAAGCGCTGGACGACTACTCCGCGCGCCTCACCGAGGTTGTCCAGCGCGACCGCGAATTCAACGCCGACGTCAGCCACGAACTGCGCACCCCGCTGGCGGTGATCCGTGGCGCCACCGAGCTGCTGCTGACCAAACCCAACCTGGATGAAAAGGTGCTGCAGCGGCTGCAACGCATCCAGCGTGCCGAACAGCAATGCAGCGATCTGATCGGCTCGCTGCTGCTGCTGTCGCGCAACGAGCGCGGGCAGGGCAGCAGCAACGTGGCCAAGGTGGCCGAGCAACTGATCGACTCACACCGCGCCCAGCTCGGCGGAAAACCGCTGGAACTGCTGCTGGAAGGCGTGCGCGACCTGGTCATCGACGCGCCCGAATCCGCGCTCTCCGTGGCACTCGGCAACCTCATCGGTAACGCCGTCAAATACACCCAGGATGGCCAGGTACGGGTACGCGTGCTGGCAGACGCGGTAGAAGTCATCGACTCCGGCCCCGGCTTGAGCGAAGAAGACGCCGCCAAGCTGTTCCAGCGCGGCTATCGGGGCACCCACGCCGGCCACTCGCAAGGCGGCGGCATCGGCCTGTCGATCGTCAGCCGCCTCTGCGACCTCTACGGCTGGCGTGTGAGCGTGCGGCCAGGGCAGGAGCGGGGCGTCATCGCCACACTGGCTTTCCATCGCTAACCAAGCCGCTTGGTAGGAGCGCACTCGTGCGCGAGGGCCTTACCGGCAATGCTTCACCCGGCGATTGGTAGCAGTCCTGGAATCATGAAGCGCACCACCTTCCGCGACTGTCTCCCACCTTCTACCGCGTCACTCGACCAGATCACAGACTGGCTTTCAGGTCTTCCAGCGTGACGACCAGCACCATGGGATCCAGCGGGGAAGGTTCGAAGCCGATGCGCTCGTAAAACGCCTTGGCGTCCGCCGAGAGCGCATGCACGAGCAGCCCGCGAATGCCGATGGTGTCGGCCGCATGCAGGATGCGCTTGCCAGCATCCTGCATCAGGGCGCGGCCAAAACCTCTGCCATGCAGGGATTGGTCAACAGCAAGCCTCCCAAGCACCACCACGGGGATCGGGTCCGGCATGTTGCGACGGAAGCGGCCGGGCGTCGCGTCCACGGCGACCGCACTCGACGCCAGGGCGTAATAGGCCACCACGCGGTCATCCTCGCAGGCAACGAAGGTCCGTGACGCACCGGTTGCCTGATTTTTCAGGGCGCGGCGCTTGAGCCAGTGATCCAGGCTCTCCACGCCCGATGCGAACGGTTCGACCCGGTGATGCGCTGTCAGCGGTTCCGGCGCCGATACCGTCATGCCTTCTCCCAAGGAGCGGGCGTCTGCATTGTCTTGCGCAGGCGCGCGTTCGGCTGCGGCGGCATGTCCAGCCGTGCCAAAAAGGCGGCGTAGGCGTCCGGGCTGGCCGCGATGAGGGTCTGGTCCAGCAAGGCTTCCTCGGCCGCCGAGCGCGCTGCGTCCAGCATGAAATCGGTGCGGTTCTTCCCGCGCGCCTTGGCGGCCCGGTCGATCAGGCTGCGCTCCTCCGGCTTGATGCGGAGATTCAAGGTTTCGCGCTTGCCGGGCGTAGTGTTGGGTGTGGACATGGCGTTGGCTCCTGCTAGCTGGCGCAGTGTAGCGCCTCCGTAATGTCGATGTCATTACGAAGGCGTGTCACTTGTTCATTGCGAGGGCGCGCGCTCCACCGTCACCACCAACTCGCCCTTGCGCGCAGTGATCTGCAGCTTGCAACCGACCGCAAACCCCAACTGCTCCAGCCACAGCCCGCGCAAGCGCACGCTGGGAATCCGCTGGCTGTGCGGCCGGCCAGGCTCCGCCTCGTAGAACGCATAGCCCACCGTGCAGCGCGTAGGCGTGCGCGCCTTGCGCGGTGGGCGCGGCGGCAGATCGTCCACGCGGCGCCTGGGGCGACGGTCGAAGTGGAGGTTGTCCACGTCGAACGTGGGCGACGGAACCAGCCGCACGGGCTGTGCATCGATCGCGCGCTTAGGCTGCTTGGCGGTAGCGGTGCGTTTGGCATCCGGCTTGGACCGCTTCGAGGTTGGAGACTGCCCCCGGCTCATCGCCTCACCTCCGGCAACACCATGGAGCGACGACGCCCACCAACCAATACCGATGCATCTGTCATGACAACGCCTCCTCCGAGAAACAGGCACCGTCGCCGGCCGGCGACGGGATGTCGGGAGGTTAGAAACCGCTAGTAGTCGGCGGGCGTATTCCTCCCGAAGGAGTGTTGTATTAGCCGCCCTCCCGACGCAGGCAACGCGTCGGTTTGTACCTGCAGGCAGGCACAAAAAACCCACCGGTTTGACGGAGGTGGGTACCGCTACTAGAGGAGTTTCTACGCTCCTTGAGGCAGAGGTTGCTACTGGTTGATTGCAATGTCAATTGCAGGAAAGTACATCAGGCGAAAGGTGAGTTCCTTGATTCCGGCTTGGAGTACATCACGCTGTGAGTGGCGCATGCCACATGTGCCGGCAGGCCTGCTGTGCAGGAATAGTGGATTCCGTGCATTGCATCCAAATCATTTTTAACCGATGTGATGGTGGCCGTGCGGCCGTGGCGCATATCGCATACGGGAGTATCAAACGTTAGTTTTCGATTCGATGGGTTTGAAGCGCCGCTCTGTAAGTCGCATCCAGCCGTTGCGCGTGTTGCGCCAACTGGTCCGTATTGCCCTCATTACTGACAACATCATCGGCGATGGCCAGTCGCTGTGCGCGAGAGGCCTGCGCGGCAATCATCTGACCGGCAAGGGCCGACGTACTGCCGTCGCGTTGCATCAGGCGGGCATGTTGAAGCGCAACCGGTACGTCGACGACCAGGATGCGGTCGAGCCAGGGATAGGTCGCCCGTGCCCCTGCTTCAGCGAGTAATGGGATTGCCACGATAGCGTAGAGGTGATTGGCCGCTTTCGCCGCGCGCTGCAATTCGGTGCGAATGGCAGGATGGGTGATTGCTTCGAGCGCTCTCCGCTCGGTTGGATCCGCGAAGACGATCTTGCGTAAGGCCTGTCGATCCAGCGTGCCATCCGGCAACAAAATGCCTTGGCCAAAGCGGTTCGTGATGGCATCAAGTATGAGACCAGGCGCCACCACTTGCCGCGCAACGACATCGGCATCGATCACCGGTACACCCAGCTTCTCGAACTCAGCGGCGAGTGCGCTCTTGCCGGAGGCGATGCCGCCGGTGAGGCCGACGATGAAGTTGCTCATCGTCGTGGCTTGCTCAGCGCAGGCCCGCGAAGCGCAGGTAGCCATCTACCAGGTCGTTCCCCCAGAAGAACACTACCCAGCCGGCGATGGCCAGATAAGGCCCGAACGGGATCGGCGTGGCGCGGTCGCGCCCCTTGGCGAACAGCCAGATCGAACCGAGCACGGCGCCGACCAGCGAGGAGATCAGGATGATCGGCAGAATGCCCTTCAACCCGCACCACGCGCCCAACGCAGCCAGCAGCTTGAAGTCGCCGTGGCCCATGCCTTCCTTGCCGGTGAGCTGTTTGAACAGCCACCACACCGTCCACAGCGAGACATAGCCCACCGCCGCGCCCAGCAGGGCGGGCTTGGCTGGCATGTAGAGGTTGTCCATCGAACCGACCAAACCTAGCCACATCAGCGGCAAGGTCAGCTGATCCGGCAGCAGCTTGTGGCGCAGGTCGATACCCGACATCGCCACCAGGAAGCAGCTCAGCACGATCGCGCCAAAGCCCTGCCAGCCAAAGCCAAAACGCCAGACGCTGGCTACGCACAGGATCGAGGTCAGCAACTCGACCAGCGGGTACTGGATGGAGATCGGTTTGCCGCTGTAGCGCGACTTGCCGCGCAGCATCACCCAGCTCAAGACCGGGATGTTTTCCCACCACTTGAGCTTGTCGCCAGTGACCGGATCGTGCGACGGCTCCACCACAATGCCCGGCGGCGGCGGCTCATAGATGTCGGGCAGTTCCAGGATTTCGCGCGCATCGCGCCGCCACTGCCACTCCATGCGCTTGGGCAAGCGCAGGATCACTACATTCAGGAAGCTGCCGATCAGCAGTCCCAGTCCGGCCGCGGCGGGAAAGCCGAGACCGGGATGCTGGTCGAGAAATGCCATTACGTCTTATCCAACCACCGAAGCGAGCTTGAAGATGGGCAGGTACATGCCGATGACCATGCCGCCAACGATGGTACCAATGAATACCATGATGAGGGGTTCCAAGAGGCTACTCAGCGCATCTACTGCGTTGTTGACCTCTTGTTCGAAATATTCCGCCACCTTGAACAACATGGCATCGAGCGCGCCAGCTTCCTCACCAATTGCGGTCATCTGTACGACCATATGTGGGAACAAGTTGACCTGCTTCATTGCCACATTTACCGGATAGCCAACCGATACATCATCCCGCATACGCAGGACAGCAGCTTCGTAAACGGAGTTGCCGGTTGCTCCGGCTACAATGCTAAGAGCTTCAACTAACGGCACGCCTGCCTTAAAAGTAACAGCTGTTGTCCTAGCAAATCGCGCGACCGAGCTGTTGTGCATAATTTCGCCGATAACTGGCACTTTTAGAATTAGCCTATCCATGCCGTGCTGCATGGCTGGAGATCGCTTATAGGCAAATATCAAGCCGACCACAGCGCCCACTACCACAATTAAAAGTGCCCACCACCAAGAGACCATGAATCGTGATGCATTCACGATCATTTGTGTAAAGGCGGGGAGTTCAGCTCCAAATCCTTTGAAGACATCCTCAAATTGTGGAACGACCCAAATTAGCAAAATGGAGCTGACTAACAGTGCCACTGCCATCACCATTGCCGGGTAGAACAGTGCTTTTCTGATTTTCCCTTTCAGTGCTTCAATGTTTTCCTTGTAACTAGCTATCGTGTCGAGCACGGTTTCCAATACGCCTGCGCTCTCGCCCGCACGGACGAGATTTCTATAGAGTTCGTCAAATTGAACTGGATGCCTACTGATGGCTTCGTGGAGTGAAGACCCACCTTCAATGTCGGTCTTGATCTGACCGACCATGTTTCGCATCCGCGGATTTTTTTGGCCTTCGCCTATGATTTCGAGCGCACCCACAATGGGCACTCCCGATTTCATCATCGTTGCCATCTGGCGACTGAAAAAAGCGATGTCCTTCGCAGTTACTTTCTTTCCTGCTGCGCCAAAAAGAGGCTTGGCCTTTGCTTTGACGATGGTAGGAGTGATCCCCTGGCGGCGCAGCTCGGCGCGCAACAAATTCGCGTTGCGTGCATTTTGTTCCCCTTTCATCTTCACGCCGCGTTTGTCGGTCCCCTCCCAAACAAACGGACTCATCTGGTTGACGGTCGCGGCCGATCTGCCTTTGGTTGCACTGCGCACTGCTGACATTTTGAGATCCCCATCCGCCATCCCCAGGCGGATACACATAGGATGGTAGCGGGTTCTGGGTTTTCTGGCACCTATGCCCCGTGCTGACAGCGTCACGACTTGACTGCCGTTCTGCGTCACCTTGTGACTGGCTGGGTCTTAAATGGGTGGCCGTAGCAGACTCGATATGTATCGCGTGCAATCATTCACATCTCGGGCATCATTGCTCTCGGGGATTGACTGAGCGGAGTCAAAAGTTGGCATGCTTTCTGCTTCAGCATTCCTGCACGTGGCTTCCGCCGCGCGGCGCCCAAGGGGAGTGGCCCGCGGGCGGACAACCTTTTCAACAACTCTAGGGGATACCTATGAAGAAGCAACAAGGTTTTACGCTGATCGAATTGATGATCGTTGTGGCAATTATCGCGATCTTGGCCGCGATCGCGCTGCCGGCTTATCAGGACTATGTAGTGAAGTCGCAGGCAGCATCCGCCCTGGCTGAAATCACTCCTGGCAAAGTTGGCTTCGAGCAGGCGACCAATGAAGGCAAGACTCCCAGCACCCTTTCTACGGACGCGGGTTATATCGGAGTCGGTCCGACCACTTCTTATTGTGGTGTCACCGTGACTGCTACCACCATCGTCTGCGCTACTGCTGGCGGCAACGCAACTAAGTTCAACGGTAAGAAATTGACCTGGACCCGTGATGCAGCAACTGGTCTGTGGGCCTGCTCGTCCGACCTGGATGCGAAGTACAAGCCTGGCAAGTGCACCTAAGCAGTTCGCATTAAATTTGATCGGCAAAAAGCCGAGACAATTGAGTGCTAAAAGTGGCCCTGCGGATGTAGGGCCATTTTTTTTGATCAAGCTGCATACCAAGCCCGTATCTCGGATATCCTCATGTATGGGTCGGCCGCGCGTAGGAGAGCATTATGAGTCTGTCGGGGACGCCGAATTTGGTGGGAATCACTGGCATCGCGAGACGTCTAGTTCAAGACGGCGCTCTTGAAGAATCGATTGCTCGAACTGCGATGGATCAAGCCTCAGCGTCTAAAATTCCACTGCCTCAATGGTTCGCCGATAAGAAGCTGGTGTCAGCGGCGCAACTCGCGGCAGCTAATGCAGTTGAGTTCGGTATGCCGCTGATGGATGTGTCGGTGTTCGACGCCAGCCAGAACGCGGTCAAGCTGGTCAGTGAGGAGTTGCTTCAGAAGCATCAGGTGCTGCCGCTGTTCAAGCGCGGCAATCGCTTGTTCGTGGGGGTAAGCAACCCGACCCAGACCAGGGCGCTGGACGACATCAAGTTTCACACCAATTTGGTGGTCGAGCCGATTTTGGTCGACGAGGACCAGATCCGTCGCACCTTGGAGCAGTGGCAGGCCAGCAATGCGGCGCTCGGCTCCTCGCTCGGCGACGACGATGATGAAATGGGGGATCTGGACGTCTCCACCGGGGACGAGGACATGGGCGCCGGCGGGGATTCCGGGGTCGATGCCAAGGGCGATGACACGCCGGTGGTGAAGTTCGTCAACAAGGTGCTGGTGGATGCGATCCGGCGGGGAGCCTCCGACATCCATTTCGAGCCGTATGAAGACGACTACCGGGTGCGGTTGCGGATCGATGGGCTGTTGAAGAACGTGGCCAAGGCGCCGGTGAAGCTCAATCAGCGCATCGCGGCGCGCCTGAAGGTGATGTCGCAGCTGGATATCGCCGAGAAGCGGGTGCCGCAGGACGGACGCATCAAGCTCAACCTGTCCAAGACCAAGCAGATCGACTTTCGCGTGAGCACCTTGCCAACCCTGTTCGGCGAGAAGGTGGTGTTGCGTATCCTGGACGCCAGTGCGGCCAAGCTCGGTATCGAGAAGCTGGGTTACGAGGCGGATCAGCAGAAGCTGTTCCTGGATGCGATCCACAAGCCCTACGGCATGGTGCTGGTGACCGGGCCGACTGGTTCGGGCAAGACGGTGTCGCTGTATACCGCGCTCGGGATTCTCAACGACGAGACGCGCAATATTTCCACGGCTGAGGATCCGGTCGAAATCCGCCTGCCCGGCGTCAATCAGGTGCAGCAGAACGTCAAGCGGGGCATGACGTTTGCGGCGGCGCTGCGCTCGTTCCTGCGTCAGGACCCGGACATCATCATGGTCGGCGAAATCCGCGACCTGGAGACGGCCGAGATTGCGATCAAGGCGGCGCAGACCGGCCACATGGTGCTGTCGACACTGCACACCAACGATGCGCCGCAGACCATTGCGCGTCTGATGAACATGGGCATCGCGCCGTACAACATCACCTCGTCGGTGACGCTGGTCATCGCGCAGCGCTTGGCGCGGCGCTTGTGCAACAACTGCAAGCGCAAGTCGACGCTGCCGGAACATGCGCTGCTGGCGGAAGGCTTTACGCCGGAGCAGGTTGCGAACATCGAGCTCTATGAAGCGGTCGGTTGCGATGAATGCACGGAAGGCTACAAAGGCCGTACCGGCATCTATCAGGTGATGCCGATGACGGACGAAATCGGCGCGATCGTGCTGGAAGGCGGCAATGCGATGCAGATCGCCGAGGCTGCGCAGAAGATCGGTATCCGCGACCTGCGCCAGTCGGCGTTAATGAAGGCTTCGCACGGCGTGACCAGCCTGGCCGAAATCAATCGGGTGACGAAGGATTGATTGGTTTTGTTGTCCGTTGGTCAGGTTTTGAAACAGCTGTAGCGACTCCGACGATGTATGTGCGTTCGTTCTTTGGGTATCTTCCGTGAGAAGGAGATGAGCACTTGCTGGATTTTCTGGCGTGGTGATCGGCTTGGCGCTGCCAGGAGATTTCTTCAATCTGAAAGCGCTGTCGGCTCACTTCAGTCGGGTGGACTAACGATCTCCAGCCACTGCAACACGGCTGCCGGTGGGCCGGGACTGTCGCGGCGGCAGTCATAGATTTCCTGGTCTGCCAACTGGATACGGCAGACAGAAAACGCTTGTTCTATGCCTTGGCTGTTGTCGGCGAGGATGGTGGCGTCCGCGACTTTGGTCGCGGCGTGTACCGCCTTCTGGGTCCGAGAAAAGCGCTGCAATAATCTTTCCGTATCGACGGCGTGCCCGCCTTGGGCGACCCGCGTACTGACACGTGCGATTGATAGTGCGCTGTTGCTGAGTCCGACAAATATCAACAAGACGAAGTAATTGGATGCCTGAAGATCTCGGATCAGATCGATCTTTGACTCGACACGGCCATCGGCATGCTCCTTCCAGTGCGAGAACACTGTTTCCATTGCAAAGGGGACGCTTGCAGCCATGGCATGCGCGACGAAGGCTTGCACGCCGCTTTGGGCCACGCGCATCCAGTTCTCATCAGTATCCCGCAGCTGCCTGGCCCAATCCGGCAGCGAGCTTTGTTCGAGCGTGAGTTCGGGCAGAATGGACATCATCATCCTGTCGGCGTTGATCAGCGGCACCCGCAAATGCTGTACCAAATGCCGATACCACATCGTGGACTTGCCCGAGCCGTTGTGCCCGGCGAGCACGATGGCAAATGGCTTCTCTAACGACCGCTGTGCCTGCAACACCTGAGCTAGCGCGCGCTCCAAACTTGGCATCAGTGCTGGGGTTCGAACTGCCCGTTGATGAAGCGCCCAGTTTTGGTTTCGCCATTCAAATGACGAACGATCAATTCAGGGCGTGTAGGATCAGCGTGGTAGAGCGGGACGCCGCGTTCCACCTTGAGGTCGATGCCTGGACGGAGCAAGGCATGTTCTACGCCGAGCATCACTTCATGTCCTTTCTGAATATTGCGTCGTACGGCGTCCTGCCCCGTACGCTGGACCTCGACGGTCACCTTGCCAAATCTGACCTTGAGCACGTTAGGGTTTTCCGCTGCCGTTCCGGCAGAGGTCGGAGCCGAACGGGAAGCTCTGCGGAGAATGCCGGAAGGACGACGTGGATACTTTTTCATGCGCATGACGGCACGCTAGCAAAGGCTTCAAAGGCATGCAAGCAGAGCGATCGGCTTGTGCGACTGCCGATTTTTCGATCTGCTTTCAACGCTGTTGATCAAATAAGGAATCAGCACTTCCTGGCTTTTGGGGATACCACTATTGGCAAGCAGAGTCAGGCAAGACTGCATAGATGAGATCCGCCGCTGCCCACCCCTCACTCCATCCCCAATTTCTTGAGCTTGTAGCGCAGCGCACGAAACGTGATGCCTAGCTGCGCGGCAGTTCTGGTCTTGTTCCACCGGTTTTCTTCCAGCGCCTTCTGGATCGCGGCGCGTTCCAGTTGTTCGATGTAAGAGGGCAGGGCGGCCGAGGCGGGATCGATGTCGACCACGGCTTCGCGCGGTTCGATGGCGGCGCTGCCGGGGCTGGCGGCGAGGCGGTGGCCGCCGTGGGCGGGCAGGCGCAGGTCGGTGGCGCTGATCTGGTCGTCTTCGGCCAGGGCCAGGGCGCGTTCGAGGATGTTTTCCAGTTCGCGCACGTTGCCCGGAAAGCCGTAAGTATCCAATGCATCCAGGGCTGACTGGGTCAGCAGCGGAATCGGGCGGCCATGGCTGCGGGCCAGCCGCGCAATGATGGCGGCGGCCAGTTGCGGCAGGTCGCCACTGCGCTCGCGCAGCGGTGGCACGCGCAGCTCGATCACGTTGATGCGGTAATACAGGTCGTGACGAAAGCGGCCGTCGGAGACCAGGTCGCCCAGGTCCTTGTGCGTGGCCGACAGAATGCGCACGTCCACCAGCGTCTCGCCCGACGCGCCGACCGGGCGCACCGATTTTTCCTGGATGGCGCGCAGCAGCTTGACCTGCATCTGCAGCGGCAGCTCGGCCACTTCGTCCAGAAACAGCGTGCCGCCATGCGCGGCCTGAAACAGGCCCGGCTTGTCGGCATGCGCGCCGGTAAAGCTGCCCTTCTTATGGCCGAAGAACTCGCTCTCCATCAGCTCGGCGGGGATCGCGCCGCAGTTGACCGGAATGAACGGCCCGGCCGCGCGTGCGCCCTGCTCGTGGATGGTGCGGGCCACCAGTTCCTTGCCCACACCGGATTCGCCGACGATGTAGACCGGCGCCTGGCTGCGCGCGACCTTGCCGATGGTGGAGCGCAGGCTCTCCATGGCGGTCGAATCGCCGAGCAGGCGGCTGGCCTGTTCCGGCGGGGGCGGTGGCGGCGCCGGCCGGTCGCGGTTGTTCAATTCCAATGCGTGCTTGACCAGGCCGCGCAGCACGCTGATGTCCACCGGCTTGCTGACGAAGTCGAACGCGCCGGCTTTCAGTGCTTCCACCGCCAGGTCCATGCTGCCGAACGCGGTAATCATGGCCACCGGCGTCTGCGGGTATTGGCGCGCGATCTCGGTCACCAGCTCGATGCCGTTGCCGTCGGGCAACCGCATGTCGGTCAGGCACAGGTCGTACGGGTTGCTGGCCAGCAATTCGCGTGCTTCGGCCAGGTTGGCGGCGGTGCTGATGCGCAGCCCCATGCGGCCCAGGGTGAGAACAAGCAATTCGCGGATGTCACGCTCGTCATCGACGACCAGGGCACTTTTCGTTTCGTTCATGTTGCGCACGATAGCCCAGCGTGATGACAGTCGACAATTACCGGCGCTGTTGGACCTGAAGCGTCATGTGTTGGGCGTGCGAGGCCGCCGCCGATGTTCGTCCCACGTTCGGTGCCACAAGGCCTCGCTCGCGCGTAGATCGATGCTGATTGCAAGCTGGTTGTTGCCCGTGCAGGACAGTCGGAACGCATAGAGTCGCTCCGCTCGCCTACTTGCCGAATAGCCCATTCGGGCCCTGTAGCAGGATGCGGAAACACGCGCCGCCGCCGGGGACGGAGACGTAATCCAGTTGCGCCTGGTTGGCGCGGCACAGCTCCTGGGCGATGTACAGGCCGAGCCCGGTGCCGTGTTCGGAGGTGGTGTAGAACGGCCGGAACAGCTGCGCTGCCACCGTCTCCGGAATGCCGGGGCCGCGGTCGATGACGTCGATGGCCACCATGCGCTCGCGCCGCTCCACCCGCAGTTTCACCCGTGCCGGCTCGTCCAGGACGCGGCCGTACTTGAGTGCGTTGTGCACCAGTGCCGTCAGGACCTGATGCAAGTGCTTGGGGTCGATCAAGGCGTGCACCGAGGCGCCCTCGATGCTGGCTTCCAGGATGTCGGTCTCCATCGACAAGGTTTGCCGGTATTCCACGACGAAGCGGCGCACGAACGCGGCCAGGTCCAGGTTTTCCGGGTTGGCGCGCTCGCGCCGGGCCAGGCCGAGCACGCTTTCGACGATGCCGTTGGTGCGCTGGCATTGTTGGTGGATGATCTGCAGCAAGCGGCGGTCGGCATCGCCGATGTCCGGTGATTCTTCCAGCAGCTGCGAGGCGTAGTTGATGGCCGCCAGCGGGTTGCGGATCTCGTGGGCCAGGCTGGCCGAGAACCGGCCCATGGCCGAGAGGGTGAGCGATTCGGCGCGCCGCGAGACCACGCTGGCATCGTCCAGGAAGATCAGCACCAGGTCGCTGTCGGCGAGCAGGCGCACGAAGCGCGGCTGCACTTCGGGGCGGTCCGCGCCCAACTGCAGCGGGGATTCTTCCTGGCGCCAGCCGCTGCGCCAGCGCTGCAGCCGGCGCGCTAGCTCCGGGGTGAGCGCGGCCAATGCCAGGTCGGCCGGGGCGTTGCGCTGGTCGCCGTCGCCGAGCAGCGCCAGCGCGGCTTCGTTAGCCAGGGTGATGCGGTTGTGGGTATCGACCACCAGCACGCCGGTGCGCATGCGGCGGATGATCAACTCGTTGATTTCGTAAAGGTTGGCGACCTGCGCGCCGCGCTGTTCGGCCAGCGCCTGGTTGCTGCGCGCGCGTGAGGCGATCTGCTGGCAGATGTAGGCCACCGCCACGTAGCTGGTGGCGAACATGGCCAGTTCGGCCACCGGGCGGGTGGTGCCGCCTTCCAGCAGCGTCCACAGGTACTCCAGCACGATCGCGGTGCTGGCCACCACCGCGACACTCATGCCGTAGCGCAGCCGCAGCAGGATCGAGCCGGCCGCCACGTTGAACAGCAGCATCATCGCGATGCCCGCGCTGGCGCCGGGCAGGGCGTGCGTGGCCAGGGTCGCTGCCAGGATGTCGGCCAGCACCGCGCACAGCACGGTGGCGGTGAGGCGGCGCTCGCTGCGGCCCCAGAACAGCAGCGGGACGGCCATCGACAGGTAGCCGATCGCCACCCCGGCGGCCAGGCGTGGGTAGCGCGGCTCGGGGATGGCGTCGGACAACGGGCTGAACACCAGCGCGGCGATCAGGCCGGCCACCAGCACGCGGTACAGCGAGAAGAAATACAGCTCGCGCTGCGGTGCCGACTGGATCCGGTCGATGAGCGATACGCTGGATGCCACGCCTGAACCCCCTGCTGAAACGAGCCGCGAGTATAGGCAGCTGCGCCGCCCACGGCCGCTTGCGCATGCATTCACGCATTGCGCAAGCGCACAGATCTGGCTGCCAATGCCGGCGAATTTTGCGCCGCAGGGCGTGGTCGGCCACAATAGGCGGCCCGCTCGCGTCTCCCGACGTGACCGCCCCGTCGGTCTGCGTTGCGCGCAGCGGTCGTTTCCTTTTCCCACGGTGACGCATGAATTTCCACGAATACCAGTCAAAACAGCTGCTTGCCGAGTACGGCATCCCCGTCCCGGCCGGTAAGGTCGCGTCCACGCCGGACGAAGCGGTTGAAGTCGCCAACTCCTTGGGCAAGGGCCCCTGGATGGTCAAGGCGCAGATCCACGCGGGCGGCCGCGGCAAGGCTGGCGGCGTCAAGTTCTGCAAGACCACCGACGACGTGAAGGCCGCAGCAGACAAGATGCTCGGCACCAAGATGTCCACCTACCAGACCGCAGGCGTCGAGTTGCCGGTCAACCTGGTGCTGGTGACCACCGCCGGCGAGATCGTCAAGGAGCTGTACCTGTCGATCCTGGTCGACCGCGGCACCAAGACCATCACCTATATCGCTTCCAGCGAGGGTGGCGTGGAGATCGAGCAGGTCGCCGCCGAGACGCCGGAGCTGATCCACTCGCTCAACGTCGATTTCGTCGAAGGCGTGCAGGGCTACCACGGCCGCGATTTCGGCTTCAAGCTCGGCCTCAATGCCAAGCAGGCCGGCCAGTTCGCCAGCATCATGGTGAACCTGTATCGCCTGTTCAACGACAAGGACCTGGCGCTGGTTGAAATCAACCCGCTGGCGATCCTGGACGACGGCAACCTGTATGCGCTGGACGGCAAGTTCGACAGCGACGACAACGCCGCATTCCGTCAGAAGGCGCTGGTCGCCATGCGCGACAAGACCCAGGAAGACGAGACCGAAGTGACCGCTTCGGAGCTGGACATCAACTACGTCACCATGGACGGCAACATCGGTTGCATGGTCAACGGCGCCGGCTTGGCCATGGCCACCATGGACGTCATCAAGCTCAACGGCGGCGAGCCGGCGAACTTCCTGGACGTGGGCGGCGGTGCCAACAAGCAGCGCGTCATCGAAGCGTTCAAGCTGATCCTGTCCTCGGACAAGGTCGAAGGCATCTTCGTCAACATCTTCGGCGGCATCGTCCGCTGCGACATGATCGCCGAAGGCATCATTGCCGCGGTCAAGGAAGTGGGCGTCAAGGTGCCGGTCGTGGTGCGCCTGGAAGGCACCAACGTGGAAGAAGGCAAGCAGCTGCTGCGTGACAGCGGCATGGCCATCATCCCGGCCGACAACATCAACGACGGCGCCAAGAAGGTCGTTGAAGCTGTCAAGAACGCTGCCTGATCCACGACACCGAAGGAACTATCCATGTCCGTTTTGATTAACAAGAACACCAAGGTGATCGTGCAGGGCTTCACCGGCCAGCAGGGCACCTTCCACGCCACTCAGATGATCGAGTACGGCACCCAGGTCGTTGGCGGCGTGACGCCGGGCAAGGGCGGCACCACGCACATCGATCTGCCGGTGTTCAACACCGTGGCCGACGCCGTGCAGAGCACCGGCGCCGACGCGTCGGTCATCTACGTGCCGCCGCCGTATGCGGCCGATGCGATCCTGGAAGCGGCTGCGGCCGGCATCAAGGTCATCGTCTGCATCACCGAAGGCATCCCGGTGCTGGACATGCTGCGCGTCAAGAACGTGCTGACCCGTTCGCATCCGGACACCGTGCTGATCGGGCCGAACTGCCCCGGCGTGATCACCCCGGGCGAGTGCAAGATCGGCATCATGCCGGGCCACATCCACAAGCCGGGCAAGATCGGCATCGTGTCGCGTTCGGGCACCCTGACCTATGAAGCGGTCAAGCAGACCACCGAAGTGGGCCTGGGCCAGAGCACCTGCATCGGCATCGGTGGCGATCCGATCAACGGCCTGAACTTCGTCGACTGCCTCAAGCTGTTCAACGAAGACCCGCAGACCGAAGGCATCATCATGGTCGGCGAGATCGGCGGCGACGCCGAGGAGGCCGGTGCCGAGTACATCAAGCAGTTCGTGAAGAAGCCGGTCGTCGGCTTCATCGCCGGTGCCTCGGCGCCGGCCGGCAAGCGCATGGGCCACGCCGGTGCGATCGCATCGGGCGGCAAGGGCACGGCCGAAGGCAAGTTCGCGGCGATGGAAGCCGCTGGCGTCAAGACCGTCCGTTCGCCGGGCGATCTGGGTGCGGCGATCGCTGCGCTGGTGAAGTAAGTCTCACCAGTGTGGTGTCGTGGAAAGCCGCCTTCGGGCGGCTTTCTGCGTTTTGGGCGATGTCTTACCTGGATGGCAGGAATTGCTGACTGCCCCGCGCGCGTTGGGCCGACTGCCCGGCTCCCTGCTTGCAGCGATGCTGAGCTCTGAATCGCACAAGGAGCGTGTCATGCAAAGTGTGTCACAAGTGTGCTACTGTGAGCCTGTCATCCGGTCTTCCGAGGTTGCCATGTCCACGACCACAATCCGTTTGCCTGACGAACTGAAAGCGCGTGTCGCCAGGGCGGCGAAAGATGCCGGAACTACGGCGCACGGCTTTATCGTCGACGCCATTGCGGAAAAAATCGAGGCGCACGAGCGCCGCACTGCATTCCATGCCGAAGCGCAGCAACGCTGGGCTGCTATCGAAGGCGGCGACAACACGCTGTCCTGGGCGGACGTACGCCAGTACATGCAGCAGCTTGCTGACGGAGAGAACCCCGCGCCACCGGTCGCCAGCGCCGTCGAGCGCTGACAGGTGACCAGGATCGCGCTTGCCGCGCGCGTCGCCGACGATGCGCGCCGTTTAGTCGCTTATCTGCTGGAACACGATGCAGCCAGTGTGCAGCGAAAGCTCGCTGGCATCTTCCAGGCGATCGACGCACTGGCGGACAATCCACTGATGGGGCGCGCAGTGCATGGCGGATTTCGCGAACTGGTCATAGGCCGCGATGCCAGCGGCTATCTGGCGCTCTATCGTTACGCACCGTTGGACGACACCGTGTATGTGCTGGCGATCCGTTCGCAGCGCGAAGCGGGTTACCTTGAAAGCCTGTTTTGATGGAGTCAGCAGTGACAGCACACACCCTTCGTATCGCCATGGCCCAGTTCGACTTCCCGGTCGGCGCGGTGGCACAGAACACCGATCGGATCATCGAGTTCATCGCCGCGGCACGCGACGAGTTCGAAGCCGATATCGTGCTGTTTCCGGAATTGGCGATCAGCGGCTATCCGCCGGAAGACCTGCTGTTGCGCCCCGGGTTTCTCGCCCACTGCGAGCAGGCGCTGGCGCGGATTGCCGCAGCCACGCGCGGCATCGTGGCGGTGGTCGGCTGGCCGCAGAGCGCCGGCAGCGTGGTCTACAACGCCGCCAGCGTCTTGCGCGAGGGGCGTATCGAAGCGACCTACCGCAAGCGCGAATTGCCCAACTACGCGGTGTTCGATGAGCGCCGCTACTTCGACGTGGACCCGGACGGCGACAACTGCGTGGTGACCGTCAAGGGCGTGCAGGTGGGCGTGGTGATCTGCGAAGACCTATGGTTTGCCGAGCCGTTGGCCAAGACCGTGCAGGCCGGCGCCGAACTGGTGCTGGTGCCCAATGCCTCGCCGTACGAGCGCGGCAAGCATGCGCAGCGCGATGCCTTGCTGGCCGAGCGCACCCGCGAGAGCGGGGCGGCGATTGCCTATCTCAATGTTGTCGGTGGCCAGGATGCACTGGTGTTCGACGGCGCCTCGGTCGTGGCCGACGGTGATGGCACCGTGCATCCGGCCGCAGCAGCGTTCGTGGACCAGTGGCTGGTGGTGGACTATGCCGCCGGCGAGCGCAGCTTCACCCCGGTGGCGTGGGTGGAAGATGGCGACGAGAGCATGGACGCGCTGGCCTGGCGCGCGGTGGTGCGCGGGCTCAAGGATTACTGCGGCAAGAATGGTTTTCGCAAGGTGTGGCTGGGGCTGTCCGGCGGCATCGACTCGGCGTTGGTGCTGGCGATGGCGGTGGATGCGCTGGGGGGCGAGAACGTCACCGCAGTGCGCCTGCCGTCGCGCTACACCGCCGGGCTGTCGAACGATCTGGCCGAAGAACAATGCCGCGCGCTGGGCGTGAAACTGGAAACGATTGCGATCGAGCCGGCGTTCGAAGGCCTGCTCGCGGCACTGGGGCCGCTGTTCGCAGACACCCAGCCCGACATCACCGAAGAAAACCTGCAGTCGCGCAGCCGCGGCGTGATCCTGATGGCGTTGTCCAACAAGTTCGGCGGGCTTGTGCTCACCACCGGCAACAAGAGCGAATACGCAGTGGGCTACGCCACCATCTACGGCGATATGTGCGGTGGCTACGCACCGCTCAAGGACCTGTACAAGACGGAGGTCTTCGGCCTGGCCAAGTGGCGCAACACCGTGGGCGGCGCGCCGGTGATTCCGCCGGCAGTGATTTCGCGCCCGCCCTCGGCGGAACTGCGCGACAACCAGACCGACCAGGACTCGCTGCCGCCCTACGACGTGCTCGACGGCATCCTGTACCGCTACGTCGACCAGGAGCAGTCGCGCGATGACATCGTCGCGGCCGGCTACGCGGCCGACACCGTGGAGCATGTGCTGCGGCTGGTGCGCCTGAACGAGTGGAAGCGCCACCAGGCAGCGCCCGGGCCGAAGGTGTCGCGGCGCGCGTTCGGGCGCGAGCGGCGTTACCCGATCACCAATGGCTATTCGGGTCAGTAGCCTGTGGCATTGGGCGTCGCGCGCGCTGGCGCCGACGCCGACGCCGGAGGCTGGGCGAAACGGGTGAGCAGCTCCAGGGTCGGCTTGGGGCGCGTCAGGTCGTACATCAGGCCGAAATGGCCTTCGACGCCCGGGATGGTGGTCTGGTCCAGCAGCTGGTAGACGTTCACCTCGGCCACCACGTCGGCATAGTGGTCGCGCACGGTGCGTAACAGCTGGGCCAGGCTGTCGTAACAGCCGCCATCGCCCTGGGCGCCGCCGCTGACATTGCCGGTATATACCTCGGCGCAGTTGAGTTCGTTGAAGAACACCGGCGTGTTGTAGGTCTGCGCGGCGGTGCGCAACTGCCCCAGATACAGGTCGGTCCAATAGCCGGCATCGTGGTGGAACGCGTAGTAGTGGAAGCTGATGTGGTCGAACGCAAAGCCGGCCGCCCGGGCCTTGGCCAGAAACCAGAGCGAGCCATTGCGATCGCCGGGGCAGCGCGCGGTGGCACTGTGGTCGTCGCTATTGCAGGCGGTGATGTTGATGGTGAAGCGCAGCCCTGCGCCCAGCTCGTTGGACGCCTGCTGCATGCCCTGGTACATCGTGGTCATCGCCGCGATCCTGGCATCGGCCTCGGCACGCACCAGATCCTGCTCGTTACCGATCTCCCACACCTTGATGTCGGCGGCGTAGCGGCGCGCCAGCTGGTAGCCGATCTCGCGGGTCATCGGGTAGACCATCGGGCGCAAGGTGATGCCGTACTTGCGCGCGAGCGGAACCAGCGTGTCGAGCGTGGCGTCATCGCGCGGGTCCACGTCGAAGCGATAGCTGCGCAGGTTGCGCGCAGCCAATAGCTTGAAGCGGGCCTCGGCCTGCGTCATGGCGTAGGCGGGGCGGTTGTCGTGGGCGTTGACGCCGTAGACGATGGGGGCGGCGTGGGCGGTGGCCGCAAGCAGCAGCAGCCCGAGCGCGAACAGGATCCGTTGACCGGACATCGACATACAGCCTCCTTGGCGTGCGCCGGCAGGATGTCGTCCCTGCCTTATGCCTGGAGTATAGGAATCCTCGCTAAGCCATTCGGTGACCTGGTGCCGGGTCTCGGGCGCCCGCGCTGGCGATGTGGCCCGGATCCGGTTCGCGATGCATGAGCTCGCCCCGGCAGAGCGCGTTGCTGCCCAGGCCTCGTGCGCATGCAGCTGCCGCACACGGACACACGGTGGCTCAGGGTGAGCATGGCAGCGAAGTCGAAGGCGATATCTGCCTCGGGACCCAGGAAGACCACGCCACGGACGGCAGCTGGAGCTGGCCCGTGCCAACGTGTCGCCGCGCAAGCACGTCCCGCCAAGGGAGCGCCGTGTCGCGATTCCACCCGGCGCTGCGGCAATAAAGCGTTGCGGCAATAAAAAAGGGGTCTTGCGGCCCCTTTCATCTCATCGCCGATCGATCTCTCAATCGCGACTCATCTGTGCATTGCGCTGGCCGGTGGCGGCGGACTTCTCGCCGGCGAACGGATTGAGCTTGCGCACGGCCCACGGATACTTCGGCCAGTTGCCGGTCAGCCACGGGTGCTGCGGGCTGTTGAGCTCCAGCACGCGGCGCGCGTCGGCGGCCAGGGTCTTGTTGCCCAGGTGGGTGTAGGCCTCGGCGAGCACGGCGACTGCGTCGTACTGGAACGCGCTCTGCGGGTAGGTTTCCAGCAGGTAGTTGGCACGCCCTGCAGCCGACACCCAGGCATCGCGGCGCAGGTAATACAGCGCGTTGTCCAGTTCGTGCTGGGCGAAGATGTCGCGCAGTTCGATCATCCGCTTGCGCGCGTCCGGCGCGTAGCGGCTGTTGGGATAGCGGTCGGTGACGGTGTTGAAGTCGTTGTAGGCCTGCTGCGGTGAGGACAGGTCGCGGCGGCTTGGGTCCAGCGACCACACGCGGCGCAGGAACACTGTGTCACGGTTGCTGTTGGCCAGCCCGCGCAGGTAATACAGATACGAGATGTTGCGGTGCGTCGGATAGGTGCGGATGAAGCGGTCGACGCTGGACACCGTGTCGTCGTGCTTGCCGGCCTTGTACTGGGCGTAGGCGGTTTCGATCATCGCCTGTTCGGTGTACGGGCCGTACGGGTACTGGGCGATCAGGCGCTTGTAGCTGGCTTCGGCGCCGGCCCAGTTGCCTTTCTCCATCAGGCCGTGGCCCTTGCCGTAGAGCTGCTCGACCGGCATGCCCTCGTCGGGATTCTTGTCCTTGGCGCCGCGGTGGCAGCCGGTGACGACAAACGCCATGACCAGCATGAGGGCAATCAGGCGCGCAGGCGCGGAAAACGTGGACCGTCGGATCATGGGGTCTGGGCAGGACGCGTCAGGAAAACGAAAGGGCGATGATAGCCTAGTGGCCTGTCCGGCGACTGACTCCCGCCGCCCGGACCCCAAATTCCTTGGTTTTTGCCTGAGTACCCGCGTCCATGTCCGACCAATCCTCCGAACCCCTCGATTCCTCCCTGCGCCAGGCTGTCGTGCCGGACAGCGCCGCCGGGCGTCGCTTCGATGCGGTGCTGGCCGAGCTGTTTCCCGAATTCTCGCGCTCGCGGCTGTCGGAGTGGATCAAGTCCGGCGATGCGCTGCTGGACGGCGAGACCGCCCGCCCGCGCGACACCTTGCGCGGCGGCGAAACCGTCCAGGTGCAGGTGGTGCTGGAAACCCAGACCCACGCCGCGCCGCAGGACATCCCGCTGAACGTGTTGTACGAAGACGACCAGGTGCTGGTCATCGACAAGCCGGCGGGCCTGGTGGTGCATCCGGGCGCCGGTAACCCGGACGGCACCCTGGTCAATGCGCTGCTGTTCCGCGACCCGAACCTGGCTGCGGTGCCGCGTGCCGGCGTGGTACATCGCCTGGACAAGGACACCAGCGGTGTGATGGTGGTGGCGCGCACGCTGCAGGCGCAGACCGCGCTGGTGGAGCAGCTCTCCGCGCGCGATGTGCACCGCCAGTACCTCGCAGTGGTCGTGGGGGCGCTGGTCTCCGGCGGCACCGCCGATGCGCCGATCGACCGCCACCCGCGTGACCGGCTCAAGATGGCGGTGCGCGACGACGGCCGCGACGCGGTCACCCATTACCGTCTGCGCGAGCGCTTCCGCGCGCACACCGCGCTGGAATGCCGTCTGGAAACCGGGCGTACCCATCAGATCCGTGTGCACATGGCGCATCTGAAATCGCCGATCGTCGGCGACCCGCTGTACGGCGGCGCGCTCAAGCTGCCCAAGGGCGCCACCGACACGCTGGTGGCGGAGCTGCGCGGCTTCAAGCGCCAGGCCCTGCATGCCGAAACGCTGGAATTCCTGCACCCGGTCAGTGGCGAGCCGGTCCGCGCCAGCGCGCCGGTGCCGGAAGATCTGCAGCGGCTGATGAGCGCCCTGCGCGAAGACAGCGCACGCGCCGCCGAGTTGGCGCGGCGCTGAGGTGAGCGCCGTGCCGTTGTTTGTGTTGCCGGCGCAGTGGCCGGCGCCGCCGCGCATCCACGTATTGACCACGCTGCGGCACGGCCTGGGCCTGTCGCCGGCACCGTTCGACAGCCTGAATCTCGGCAACCGCAGCAGCCCGCAAGGGGACCTGCCAGCGAATGTGGAACGTAACCGGGCGCTGCTGACACAGGCGCTGGGCCTGCCAGGCGCGCCGCACTGGCTGCGGCAGGTGCACGGGGTGGAGGTGGTGCGCGTGGACGCGCCGCGTGCTGCGGATGCGGCGCACGCGCAACCGCAGGAACTGGACGAGCCGGTGGCCGATGCCGCCGTCACCAGCGTGCCCGGCGTGGTGCTGGCCATCCTCACCGCCGACTGCCTGCCGGTGGTGCTGGCCGCCGCCGATGGCAGCGAGGTGGCGGCCGCACATGCAGGCTGGCGCGGGCTGGCCGACGGCATGCTGGAGCGCAGCGTGGCCGCGATGCGGACCCCGCCAACGCAGCTGGTCTCCTGGCTGGGGCCGGCCGCAGGGCCGCAGGCTTACGAGATTGGCGCGGACGTCTTCGAGGCGTTTGTGACGCGTGATCCGCAGGCGGCCAGTGCGTTCGTGGCCACGCGCCCGGGCCACTGGCGGGTGGATCTGTACGCGTTGGCGCGGCTGCGCTTATGCAGCGCCGGCGTGCCGGCCCAAGCTATCCATGGCGGCGAGCTGTGCACCATTTCCGACCCGACGCGGTTTTTTTCGCACCGCCGTGATCGTCGCAGTGGGCGCATGGCCACGCTGGCCTGGATCGCGCCCTGAGCCCGCCGCTGTTTGCGCAGGTGCTGGGCGCGGCAGCCTTCGCCCAATTGCCGGCGCCGGTGCGCGCGCTGCACGCGGTGCAGCAGCGGCAGCGCTTCGTTGGCCGCGCGCTGGTGCGCCGCGGTGCGCATCCGCTGGTGCCGCTGCTGGCATGGCTGAGCCGCCTGCCGCACAGCGGACAGGTCGCGGTGGAGGTGGAGTTCCTGGTCGATGCCAACGGCGAGCGCTGGCATCGGCGCTTTGCTGGCCTGCCGATGCACTCACGGATGTGGCGTCACGGCGCATGGTTGCGCGAACACCTGGGCGCAGTGCGTTTTGAGTTCGCACTGCGCGCCGATGCCACCGCGCTGTACTGGCAGGCGCGGCGGGTGTGGGCATTCGGCTGGCTGCCCTTGCCGGCGCGCTGGTTCGAGCAGGTGCGTTGCCGTGAGCATGCCGACGAGGGCCGCTATGGCTTCCTGGTCGACGTGCATCTACCGTGGGTGGGGCCATTCATTCGCTACGAGGGTTGGCTTGAACCGCACTGAGCACGCCGCGCCGCCTGCCACCATCGTGTTCGATGGCGTGTGCCTGCTGTGCAATGGCTGGGTCAGGTTCCTGTTGCGCCACGACCACCGCAGGCGCTATCGCTATGCCGCCATGCAGGGCACGGCCGGGCGCGCATTGCTGGTCCAGCACGGGCTGGACCCGGACGACCCGCTGTCGTTCCTGCTGGTGGACGCGGCAGGTGCCTGGACCGATACCGATGCAATCGTGCGGGTACTGAGCGGGCTTGGTGGCCTGTGGCGCGTGGCGGCAGTGCTGCGCCTGGTGCCGCGTTCGTTGCGCGACATCGGCTACCGTGTGGTGGCACGCAACCGCTACCGCTGGTTTGGCCGCAGCACGCACTGCATGTTGCCCACGCCTGAGCAACGCGCGCTGTTTCTGGATTGATGCCGCCGCATGTG